>NZ_VUOI01000001.1:0-385317 GCF_015390205.1 Azospirillum sp. INR13 | reverse complement strand
GGTTGTCCGGTCCATGAAGGCGCCGCCGCCGGTCGCCAGGATGTGCACCGGCTCGTCCTTCAGCAGGCGGGTGATGATGCGGCGCTCGACGGAGCGGAAGACCGGCTCGCCGTCGCGGGCGAAGATCTCGGCGATGGTGCAGCCGGCCGCGGCCTCGATCTCGGTGTCGGCGTCGCGGAAGGGCAGGTGGAGCCGTGTCGCCAGCCGGCGCCCGATGGCGCTCTTGCCGGCGCCCATCAGCCCGACCAGCACCACGGTGCGCGGCAGCAGCGGTGCCTTGTCCTCCGCCGCTCCGGCCCCCGTCTCCGGAAGCAGGGCCGCCGTCGCCTTGTGCAATCCCGTCACATCCATCTGATCCGCCACCCGTACCCGCAACTCCGCTGTCCGCCCGATCCAGCGGGACAGCCGTCATACCGCTGAAACAGACAACACTCATACCCGCCGAAAGCTGGCCGGCACAAGCGCGCTCCCAGCCGTCCTTCCGAAAAGCCGGTCCCGTCAGCTGGTCCGAAAAGCCGGCCCGAAAGCCGGGTGGGCGGGTTGCGCGGCGGTCCAACCTGTGGCTACACTGCGCCGCCGCCGAACGGGGTCTCCGTCGGCGGTGCTCCCGGTCGCCGGGTCCGCCGCGGCCGGGGTGCGGATGCTTTAGCAGAAAAGCCATTGCTTGTCCCAAGCCCTGCGACCGCCGGGCGTGGTAGCTCCGCTCCGATCCGCTGCTTTCCGACACAACGCGTCCTTGGTGCCATGAGCCGGTTTCTCTCGATCCTCATCGTCCTGCTGTTGCTGGTGATCGCCGGTGGCATGGTTTTCCTCGCCTCGTGGGACCTGCCGGCTCCATCGAAGACGGTGGAGAAGGTTCTGCCGGATGAGCGCTTCCCGCGCTGAACCCCGACCATCGGCCGGGGCCGGTCCGCAATCGGGCTCCCCGCTTCCGGCCACCCTGCTGCTGGCCGGGCTGCTGGCGGCCGGCTGGACGGCAACCGGCTGGATCGCGCCAGCAGCGGCACAGGTGGTCGGCCCGCCGATCCGGCTGACGCCTGACGCCGGGACGGATGCGCCTGCTCCCACACGGGCACCTGTCGCCGCACCTGCGCCCGCCGTCGTCCCGGCCTACCCGCCCGCGGTCACTCCGCCGCCGCCCGTGTCCCCCGTGGTGGCGCGGCCGGCTCCGGTCGCCCGCGAGGCGCTGGGCGCGCCCGATCCGGATGGGGCGGGGACGCTGAGCGGGCTGCAGGGGCTGGGCGCCGACCCCTGGCGCGGCATCGGCCGGGCGGAGCTTCTGCCGCTGATCGCCGCTCTTCCTGTCGACACCCCCTCCCCCGCCGTCAAGGCGCTGGAACGCCGGCTGCTGCTGAGCGCCGGGTCGCCCGCCGTCGCGGAGGGAGAGGTGCCGCCACCCCGCCGGTTCGGCGCGCTGCGCATCGAGAAGCTGGCGCGGATCGGCGATCCCGCCGGGGCGGCCGATCTGGCGGCGCTGCTGCCCGCGGCGCTGGCGACGGACGAGGCGGCGGCGAAGGCGCTGACCGATGCGGAGCTGGTGCGCGGCGGCCTGGACTGCACCCGCGCGCTCGCCCGCGGCAAGAGCTTCGCCTCCGCCTATTGGACCAGGCTGGCCCTGTTCTGCCATGCCCGCGTCGGCAACCGCGCCGGCACGGACGAGGCGCTGGCGAGCCTGAGCAACGGCGGCGCCCGCCGCTCCGATCCGTTCCTGATGGTGGCCGATGCCCTGGCCGGCGCCGCCCCGCCCCCTGCCCGCTCGCTGGTCCTGCAGGGCGACCCCGAAGGGCTGGCGCTGACGCTGGCCGCCATGCGGACGGCGCGGATCGGGGTTCCGCCCGACCGGCTGCCGCTGGACAACCTGCCGGCCCTGGCAGCCATCGCCACCAACCCGTCCACCGATCCCGCCACCCGTGCCGCAGCCGGGGAACGCGCGGCGGCCTCCCTGTTCCTCGACGCCCGCCAATTGCTCGACCTCTATGTCCAGGTGCCGCCGTCCGGCGACGAGCTGTTGCGGGTGAGGGACATCGCCCGGCGCGACCGCGGCGCCCGCACCCGTGCCCTGGTCCATCAGGCGATGGCGGCGGCGATGGACGGGCAGCGCCGCGTCGCGCTGGCCTCCCTGGCGGTGGAGCTGGTCGATCCGCGCCTGCGCGCCGGGCCGGTCGGCGGTGCCGCGGCCGGACTGCTCGACACCGTGTCGCCGATCGGGGACGCCGCGACCCTGGCTCCGGCGGCGGCACGGCTCTATTACGCGCAGGGCCGGCTCGATCAGGCGCGGCGCTGGCATGATCTGGCCCTGCGCAGCGGGCGGAGCGCCGACACCGCCTGGCTGTGGCCTCTGGCGGTCGTGGCGACAGGGCGCGGCGCCGAAGATCCGCGCGCGCTGATCGCTTGGCTGGAGGAGGCGCTGCGCGGTGCCGACGGTCCTGCCCGCAGCCGCATCGCCGGGCAGCTAGCCCTTCTGCAGGCGACGGGCGTCGCGGTGTCGGACGAGGCCTGGATGCAGGCCACCGACGGCGCCGGGCCGCCCAGCGGCAGCGACGCCGGGGTCGATCCGGCGCTTTGGCAGCGGCTGGGCGATGCCGCCGGTGGCGGGCGGGTCGGCGAGACGGTGGTCGCCGCCCTGCTCCTGCTGGGGGAGGCCGGACCGGCCGGCCGGCCGCCGGTCGTCACCGCGCGGGTGGCGGCCAACCTGAAGGCCGTCGGGCTGGAGCCGGACGCCCGCGCCCTCGCCCGCGAAGCGATGGCGGCCATCGCCGGACCCGCCGCTCCCGATCCCGCCCCTTCCGCCCCCGCCCTTTCCGAACGCGGCGCGCAATGACCTCATGCACCGAAAGCCTGCCACCACGATGACCGCCCCCAAGAGACCCGCCAAGCGTCGCGGCCGGCCGTGCAAGCCGCGCCCGCTCGCCACCTCCCCGCATCTGGACGCCTTCCTCGACATGCTGACGGCGGAACGCGGGGCGGCGGTGAACACGCGGCTGGCCTACGAGCGCGACCTTGCCGACCTGGGACGCTGGCTCGCCCAGCGCAGCGTCGCGCTGGAGGCGGCCGGCACCGAGGATCTGCGGGCCTATCTGGCGGTGCAGAGCAAGGACGGCGCCCCGCGCACGGTGGCGCGGCGGCTGTCGGCGATGCGGCAGTTCTACCGCTTCCTGCTGTCGGAAGGCCGGCGGGTCGACGATCCCGCCTCGCCGCTCGACAGCCCCAAGCAGGGCCGTCCGCTGCCCAAGATCCTGACGGAGGCGGAGGTCGGCGCCATGCTGTCCACCGCCGAGGCGCGCGGCGGGCCGGAAGGGCTGCGGCTGGTCGCCCTGCTGGAGGTGCTCTACGCCACCGGCCTGCGGGTGTCGGAACTGGTCGGCCTGCCGATGGCCGCCATCATGCGCGACGGGCGCGGCCTGCTGGTGCGCGGCAAGGGCGGCAAGGAACGCATGGTGCCGCTGTCCGACCCGGCGCTGGCGGCGCTGGCCGCCTATATTCCGCTGCGCGGCCACTTCATTCCGCCGGCCGCCGGTGCCGAGGCCGGGCACAGTCCCTTCCTCTTCCCGTCACGCATCTCCGCCGAAGGGCACCTGACGCGCCAGCGCTTCGCCCAGCTGCTGAAGCAGTTGGCCATCGATTCCGGCATCGATCCGGAGAAGGTCAGCCCGCACGTCCTGCGCCACGCCTTCGCCACCCATCTGCTGGACCATGGCGCCGATCTGCGTTCCGTCCAGAAGATGCTAGGCCATGCCGACATCGCGACGACGCAGATCTACACCCATGTGGTGACGGAACGACTGAAGAAGGTCATGCACGACCACCACCCGCTCGCCCGCCGCAGGGTGGAAGAGCCTTCGGAGGGGTGATGGAGGTAAGGATGGGGTGGGAGGTGCTTTCCGCGGTGCCCCCACCCTAACCCTCCCCCGCTCCGCAGGGGAGGGGATAAGTGCTTGTACGGAAAGGCAGAGACAGTCCCTCCCCCGCCCAGCTCTCGCACAAAGCAGAGCTTTGTGCTGACGCGGCAGGCGGACCGTAGGTCCGCTGAGAGCGGGGGAGGTTAGGTGGGGGCATCGTCAGCCGACATCTCCCCCGCTCCTTACTTCTTCTCCAGTATCAGCGTGCCCTGGCGGGACACCTTGTTCTTGATCTTGTCGGCCAGCAGGGCGAGCGCCCAGGGCAGTTGAACCTCCATCTCGACGCTGTCGTCCAGCACGTCGATGTGGCCGGCGATGGTCTGGGCCAGCGCCACGACGCGGAAGTTCAGGCGGTCGTCGGTCCAGCTGTCGTCGACGCTGGCCGCGACGGCGCTGAGACGGGCCCGCGCCTCGCCCATGCCGTCGACCAGCCGGCGCTTGGCCTCCGCCCGGCCGAGCGAATGGGGGATGGACAGGGTCAGGGGCTTGGGCATCGTCGGCGGCTCCGCACTGCACGGGATCGGATGGACAAGATTAACGCCGGGGACGCGTCTTGGGTCCCGGTCACCCGGCCTTCACGCCGTTGGCGGGCGCGCGCACCGGCATGATGCAGCGGACATGGGCACTGCGGTAGACGCCGGTGCCGCCGGACTCGTCCAGCTCCAGCCGGCCGCCATGCAGCTCCATCACGTTGCGCGCCAGCGAAACGCCGAGAGCCGCGGCCCCCTGCGGATCGGCGTCCGGCGGGGCGGCGCCGCTGACCGACAGGGTGATGCTGCCGTTCAGCCGCTCGCCGGCCAGCCGGATGCGGCGGTCGGCCGGCGGGTTGCGGATGGCGCCGACCACCAGGGTGAACAGCGCCTGCTTCAGCCGCTTGCCGTCGCCCTCGATCTCGCCCAGCGCCTCCGGAGCCACGACCTCCATGCGCAGCCCTTCGCGCCGGGCCCATTCGCGGGTGAGGCTGGCCACCGAGTCGAGCAGGTCGGGCAGGCTGACCGCCTCGCGCTCCAGCGTGGTCACGCCGGCCCCCAGGCTGGTCAGGTCGACCACGTCGTCGATCAGCTCCAGAAGCCGCTCCCCCGCCGTCAGCATGCTGCGCACATACTCCATCTGCCGCGTGTTCAGTTCGCCGAAATACTGGTTCGCCAGCACCTCCGCGAAGCCGATGATGCCATTCAGCGGCGTGCGCAGATGGTGGGAGACGTTGGCGATGAACTCGCTCTTCAGCTGATCGGCGGCCTCCAGCGCCGCGTTGGAGGCGCGCAGCGCCGTCTCCAGCCGGGCGCCGTCGGTCACGTCCAGATAGCTGTTCAGCACCGCCCCGTCGGGCAGCGGCAGGGTGGAGAACTCCACCACCGACCCGTCGCTGCGCTCCACCCGGCCGGAGCGGACGCTGCGTTCCAGCGTGGCGCCGATCAGCTCCTCCTTCAGGGCTTCCCAGCCGGAGGCGGCGGCCTCCCCCGGCCTGTCCGGCAGCGCGATCTCCAGCAGCGGGCGCATGCGTTCGAAGACGTCGGCGATGTGAGGTTCGCCGTGCAGGTCGCCGTCCGCCAGATCCCAGATGCGGGCGAAGGCCGGGTTGGACAGTTTCAGCCGGCCGTCGCCGCCGAACACCGCGATGCCCTCCGCCAGATTGTCCAGCGTCTCCTGCTGCACCGCCATCAGCGTGTTGTAGGAGGATTCCAGCGCCAGCGTGTTGGTGACGTCCTCCAGGATGGTGATCAGCCCGCCTTGCGGATGGGGGGCGGCCAGATGGCGCAGCGTGGTGCCGTCGGGCAGGTGCAGCATCTCCTCCAGCGGTTCCACCAGATGGGTGTAGCGGGTCAGGCGCTCGCGCTTGAAGGTCTGGTAGTCGGCATATTCCGGCAGGCGGCGGCGGGCGCGCAGCTCCTCCAGCAACTCTGCGTTGGTAGGCTCGGTGCGCAGCCACGCCTCGTCAAGGTCCCACAGCCGGGCATAGGCCTGGTTGAAGAAGGTCAGGCGGGTGTCGGGGCCGAAGATGGCGATGGCGGTGCCCAGCCGTTCCAGCACCTCCGCATGGGCGGTCAGGTGGCGGTCAAGCTCGCCGCGCAGTTCCTCCAGCGGGGTCAGGTCCAGCGCATAACCGACCACCAGCGTGCCGCCGCCATCGGTCAGCGGCAGCGGCGCCTCCGTCACCTCCAGCAGGCGGCGCTCGGTGCCGATCACCACGGGTGCGCGGTCGGACTGGGCGAATCCGCCGCTGCGCGCCCGTTCGGCCAGAGCCGGGCCGGTGGCGGTCAGTTCCCGTCCTTCCGCCACCACGCTGTCCGGATCGCCGTCGACGGCGCGGGCATAGGCGCGGTTGCACCACGACAGCCGTAACGAACGGTCGCGCATCCACACCGGGATCGGCAGGGCGTCGGCCATCGCCTGCAGCTCCGCAAGGCGGGAGCGGGCAACCCCGGTTTCCGTCTCGTGACGGCGGGTCGCGTCCTGCGCGGCGTCGCGGGCTAAGGTGACGTCCTCGATCCACACCACGTCGCAGCAGCTGTCGCCGGCACAGCCGCGCCGGCCGGTCAGCACCAGCCGCCGGCCATCCGGCGCCAGCCCTTCGCACCGGAAAGGCTCGCCGTCGCGGCGCAGGCGGGCAAGGGCGGCGGTGAAGTCGGGCGACGACACCGCGTCCGGCAGGGCGTCGGCCTTGGAGATGCCCAGCAGGACCGCCGTCTCTTCCGACAGGGCGCCCCCGCCCGATTCGGTCCAGGCGCACCAGGGGTAGGGAGAGGCGGCGAGCATCGCCCGCCAGCGGTCGCGGTCTGCGGCTGCATGTTCGGCCTCGCGCCGGGTTTCCTTGTTCCAAAAGAAGCCAGCGAAACCGACCACGCTTTCCACCCCCGGATCGCCGGGGCTTGGCGACGGCCCGGCTGAATCAGTCGAAATGAATCAGGATATCCAGAGTAGTTCAGCCATACCCCACCGACAAGCAACTCGCGTCCACCGTGCGCCTTTTCGGGTTGGCGTTCCCGTCCAGGTAGATTTCGCCCCAACACGTCCGGTCACGCCATGCTCTCTTCCGGCTGGGGCACCGTCTCTTTCGTGTGGCGCAGCGCGTGAATCGCTTTTTCGACCTCCGGGAAGGCCGCTGCCATCGCATGGGCATGGCGTTCCACCTCCTCCAGTCGCGCCTCCACGATCGCGCGCTCCAGCGCGGTGCAGGCGGCGGCAAGCACCCGCGCGCCCGCGGTGCGTGCCGCTCCGGCGGCGGAATGGGCTGCCGCCCGCGCCTCCTCCATCTCCCCGGCGTCGAGCGCCTGCCGTACCCGGTCCAGGGTGGGCCGCGTCGTCTCGATGAAGAAGTCCATCATGTCCAGCGTGCCGCTGTCGATGCCGTCCTCCCGGCCTCCGCCGAAGGTCTCGCGCAGATGGTCGAGGTCGAGCACCGGCAGGGCCGAGTCGTCCGGCGGACGGGCGGATTGCGCCCCGGCGGTTCCTTCGCCTCCGGCGGGCGGGGAGGGGTGTCGAGCCGGCGGGCCAGCACCTGCGACAGCTGGGCCAGCGTCACCGGCTTGGCGAGGTAATCGTCCATGCCTGCGGCCAGACAGCGCTCCATCTCGCCGGACAGCGCATTGGCGGTCATGGCGACGATGGCGGTGCACCGGCCGGTCCCGTCCTCCTCCGCCCGGATGCGGCGGGCAAGCTCGTAGCCGTCCATCACCGGCATGTGGCAGTCGGTGATGACCAGCCGGTGGCGGCCGGCGCGCCATGCCGCCAGTGCCTGCTCCCCATCCGCCGCCAGATCCACCGCGCAGCCCAGGCGCCGCAGCTGGCGCAGGACGACCTGCTGGTTGGTCGGATGGTCTTCCGCCACCAGGACCGGGCCGTGGGCCGGCGGGCTGTCCCGCTCTCCCTCTCCCGCTCCGGCGCGGGCGGGGATAAGGAGCGGCGGACCGGACCGCTCCGCTTCGGTATCCACGGCACCGGCCCGCTCCGCGTCGGGTGCGGCACGGCCGGTCAGGAGGGCGGCGGCGCGGATCAGGGCGGCGCGGTGGACCGGCTGGGCCAGCCCGCCCGGTCCGCCGTGGGGCGAAGCGACCGCGGGACCGTTCCCCCGCCCGTCGCCCAGCAGCAGCCGCGGCAGCCCGGGTCCGCAGGCACCGGCCAGCGGTTCCAGCCGCCCGGCCATCGACCCGCTTGTGACCAGCAGCCCCACCCCCCCGCGCCCCAGGCGGGAGGCCGCATCGGCCACCGTGGCGGCGGCGGTCACCGTCGCCCCGCCCTGCTCCAGGTAGCGGGCCAGCACGTCGCGCTGCACGTCATCCTCGTCGGCGACCAGCACGGCCAGTCCGGCCAGCGGCGCCGGGGCGGGCAAGACGGGATCCTCCCCCCGCGGCAGGTCCACCGTGAACCAGAAGGTCGATCCCCGGCCGGGCACCGACTCGACGCCGATCCGTCCGCCCATCCGCTCGATCAGCCGGGTGCAGATGGCCAGCCCCAGTCCGGTGCCGCCGAAGCGCCGGGTGGTGGAGCTGTCGGCCTGACTGAAGGGCTGGAACAGCCGGGCCTGCCCCTCCGGCCCGATGCCGATGCCGGTGTCCTCCACCGCCACATGCAGGCGCACTTGATCCTGACGTATGGGCTCGGTGGCATGGACGCGCAGCACCACCCGGCCGTGGTCGGTGAACTTGATGGCGTTGCCGGTCAGGTTGAACAGGATCTGGCGCAGCCGGCCCGAATCGCCGCGCAGCCGCGCCGGCACCGACCGGTCGATGTCGCAGATCAGCGCCAGCCCCTTCTGGTGGGCCTGGGGCGCCAGCAGGTCGGCCACCCCTTCCACCAGTTCGGCCGGGCGCAGGTCGAGCTCCTCCAGGTCCAGCTTCCCGGCCTCGATCTTCGACAAATCCAGGATGTCGTCGATGATCCGCAGCAGTGCGGCCCCGCTCTCGCGCATGGTGGAGACCAGCGTGCGCTGCTCCTCGTCCAGCGGGGTCAGCGCCATCAGCTCCAGCATGCCGAGCACGCCGTTCATGGGCGTGCGGATCTCGTGGCTCATGGTCGCCAGGAATTCCGCCTTCGAGCGGGCGGCGATCTCCGCCTGTTCCTTGGCGGCGCGTAGCGCCTCCTCCGCCTGCTTGCGCGCGGTGATGTCGTAGCTCCAGGCCAGCACCGCCGGCTCGCCTTCGAAGCTGGTGCGCTGGAGCGTCTGCAGTGCCCACACCCGGCTGCCGTCGGGCCGGTCGACCGCGACCTCCGCATCGCGCACCAGGACGCCGCCGTTTCCGGCCTCCCACTGCTGACCGGTCCCACCCCGGCTGATGCTGGCGCCCGGAAGGGCCAGCGCGTGGCGGCTGCCGACGAACGCGTCCAGCGGCCGGCCGGCCAGCTCGGCGGCGCGGGCGTTGGCGAAGGCGACGGTGCCGTCGGTGCGGCCGATGGAGACGCCGACCGGGCTCTGTTCCAGGATGGTGCGCAGCCGCCGCTCGCCGTCGGCCAGTGCGCTTTCGCGGGCGCGGATGGTGGTGACGAAATAGGCCAGCGCGCGGGCCATCTCGCCGATTTCGTCCCGGCTGCCGGACGGGGTGGCCGGGGGCAGGTCGAGGTCGGGCATTGCCGCCGGCTCGGCCGTCTCCACCGCCTGCATGGCGCTGCGCAGCCGGCGCAGCCGCGCCACCACGTTGCGGTGGATATAGGCGAAAATCGCGGCGGCGCCCAGGATCGACAGCAGCGCCATGGCGACCACCGCCCGCTCGCCGTCGCGGATCACCCGCTCGAATTCGGACGAGCGGCGGGCGACGTCCTGCTCCACCGCCAGGAAATAGTCGGACACGATGCCGACCAGCTGGTCCGACACCGCCTGATTGCGTGCCGCCGAACGCTTGACCGCCCGCTGCAGCGACAGCTCCGCCGCGCGCAGGGTGAACAGGGGGGATCGCCCGAAGGCCGCCTCCTCCACCTCGCGCTGCAGCGGCTGCAGCCGGGCGGCACGCTCCGGCGGCAGCAGGGCCAGCGCCGCGGCGGCATTGTCGAGCGCCATGCGGGTCTCCGCCTGGAACCCGTCCAGCTGGCTGTCGCGGTCGGCGCGCAAGGCGGCCAGCAGCGTGGTGGCCGCCGCGGTCAGGTCCCGGCGCCAGCGCTCCAGCGCGTCGCGGCTGCGCTCCGCCGCCTCGGCATCCGGAAGGCCGGAGCGCGTCTCCATCGGCCAGGGCGCCTCCTCCTCCCGCGACTCGGCGGCGCCGAGCCGGCCGGTCAGGGCGGCCAGTGCCTGGGCGCGGGCGTTGGTCTCTGCGGTCAGGGCCAGTTGCTGCCGGACCTGGGCGTTCAGGGTCAGCAGCGTGCCGACCAGTTCGTTCTTGCGGCGGTCGAGTTCGCCCAGATCGGCCTGACCGCCATTCGTCTGACCGCCATTCGTCTGGCCGCCGTTCCTTTGCCCGCCGTGTGCGATCAGCCGGGCCATCAACTGTTCCAGCCGGACGATCTGGTCGCCCATCCGCGCCATCACCGCCTCGCGCGCGGTCTGGTCCTGGGCGGCGACCAGGGCGGGGGCGATGGCGGCCACGGCGCCGCTCTGCTGCACCAGCTGCGCGGCGGCGACCAGCCCCGGCACCTTGGCCGTGGCGATCTGCTCGTATCCCTGATGGAAGCGGGAAAACAGCGAGACGGCGACGACGCTGGTCGCCGCGGCCAGCCCGCCGATGACCGTCAATCCCGCCAGGATGCGGAACGCCACGCTCCGCCGGGGACTCCGCATGACCACCCCCTCGCCTGCCGCCAGTGCCGGAGGGGGTGCTTCGCCCGCTGCGTCATACCCCTTCCGGCGCGGCGATCATGCCACAGAAACGCAGGCGGGGGATGGGGTTCTCAGGCGACGCCGGTGGACCCGAAGCCGCCGGTACCGCGCGCGGTCTCGTCCAACGACGGGACCTCCACCAGCGCCGCCTGGGGGGCCGGGGCGATCACCGCCTGGGCGATGCGGTCGCCGCGGGCGATGGTGAAGGGCTCTTCCCCCAGATTGATCAGGCAGACGCCGACCGGCCCGCGATAGTCGCAGTCGACGGTGCCCGGCGTGTTCAGCACCGTGACGCCGTTCTTCACCGCCAGACCGGAACGCGGCCGGATCTGCATCTCCCACCCCGCCGGCAGCCCGACGGCGAAGCCGGTCTGCACCAGCATCCGCTTGCCAGGATCCAGAACGGCGGGCTCATCCGCCGGCACCGCGGCGCGCAGGTCGAACCCCGCCGCACCCTCGGTGGCATAGGAGGGGAGCGGCAGGTCGTCGTTGCCGGGCAGGCGGAGGAAGGCGACGGTGGGGGACATGGGGGATCCTGTGGTTGGGCGGTGGTAGAGAGGCACCGGGTAGACGCTACTTTCCTGCGAAATGCCCCGCCACCGCCTCGGCCAGCCGGGCGGCGACGGCGTCCTTGGGCATAGTCGGCCAGGACTCGACCCCGTCGGCGCGGATCAGGTGGACGGTGTTGTCGCTGCCGCCGAAGGTGCCGGTGCCGGGGGAGACGTCGTTGGCGACGATCCAGTCGCAGCCCTTGCGGGCGCGCTTGGCGGTGGCGTAGGCCAGCACGTCGCCGGTCTCCGCCGCGAAGCCGACGACCAGCGCAGGGCGGCGCCCGCCGGGCCGGGACAGGGTGGCGAGGATGTCGGGGTTCTCGGCCAGGGCCAGCGCAGGCGGGCCGCCGCCGTCCTTCTTCAGCTTGCGGTCGGACGCGCCCTCGACGCGCCAGTCGGCGACCGCGGCGGCACAGACCGCGATGTCGGCGGGCAGCGCCGCCTCGCAGGCCGCCAGCATCTCGCGCGCCGTCTCGATATGGACGACGCTGCAGCCGGGCGGGTCGGGCAGGCGGGTCGGGCCGCTGACCAGCGTCACCGCCGCCCCCAGCTTCGCCAGGGCGGCGGCGATGGCATGCCCCTGCTTGCCCGACGAGCGATTGGCGATGTAGCGCACCGGGTCGATCGGCTCGTGCGTCGGGCCGCTGGTGACGACGGCACGGCGTCCGGCGAGGGGGCGGTGCGCGTCCTCCGCGAAGATCCCCGCGATGGCGTCGATGATCTCCATCGGCTCGGCCATGCGGCCGGGGCCGTATTCGTTGCAGGCCATCACGCCCTCGTTCGGGCCGACGCGCCGGACGCCGCGGCTTTCCAGCAGCGCCATGTTGGCCTGGGTCGCGGCATGCTGCCACATCCGCACATTCATGGCGGGGGCGACCAGCACCGGCTTGTCGGTGGCCAGCAGGACGGTGGCGGCCAGATCGTCGGCCATGCCGGCGGCCATGCGCGCCAGCAGGTTGGCGGTGGCCGGCGCCACCACCAGCAGGTCGGCCTCGCGCGACAGGCGGATGTGGCCCATCTCCGATTCGTCGGTCAGCGACCACAGGTCCCGGTAGACGGTGTCCTCGGTCAACGCCTGTACCGACAACGGCGTGACGAAGCGGGCGCCGGCCTCGGTCAGCACCGCGCGCACCGTCACGCCGCGTTCGCGCAGGCGGCGGATCAGGTCCAGGCTCTTGTAGGCGGCAATGCCGCCGGCGATGACCAGCAGCACGCGCTTGCCGGCCAGAATGGCGTGATCGGCCATGGCGAACCCCCTCTTCCGACACCTCGATGCCCGCTGCTGATAGTTCATCGCGCTTCCCCCGGCAAGCGGCGGCACCGCGACCTATCCGGTCCGGCAGTGATATCGATGCGTTCACGCCCCGCGCATGCGCGTGGGGGTGGGATTTTCAGAAATATCTGTTAGACAATAGGGGCAGCCCCGCCCCTACCTCTGCGTGTCGCCCACAGCATGCCGCCCGGTTCCATCCCCGTCCTGCTGATCGAAGACACGCCGTCGCTGGCCCGTGTCTATGCGGAATACCTGAAGAAGGAATCCCACACCGTCATCTCGGTGGAGACGGGGGCCGACGCGCTGGCGCAGCTGAACGACGGCGCGCCCAAGGTGGTGCTGCTGGACCTGCAGCTGCCGGACATGAACGGGATGGAGGTGCTGAAACGCATCGACACCCAGGCCCTGCCCTGCGCGGTCATCGTCATCACCGCCCACGGCTCGGTGAAGGCGGCGGTGGAGGCGATGCGCTACGGCGCCTATGATTTCCTGGTGAAGCCCTTCTCCGCCGACCGGCTGGTGGTGACGGTCCGCAACGCGATGGAGCGTCTGCGGCTGGCCCAGCTGGTCGACACCTTCGAGAAGGACCTGAACCGCGCCCGCTATCACGGCTTCATCGGCTCGTCGCTGGCGATGCAGGCGGTCTACCGCATCGTCGACAGCGCCGCCTCCTCGCGAGCCACCGTCTTCATCACCGGCGAGTCCGGCACCGGCAAGGAGGTCTGCGCCGAGGCGATCCACCGCCAGAGCCAGCGGGCGGCCAGGCCCTTCATTGCCATCAACTGCGGCGCCATCCCGAAGGATCTCATGGAAAGCGAGATCTTCGGCCATGTGAAGGGCAGCTTCACCGGGGCGGTGTCCGACCGCGAGGGCGCGGCGGCACGCGCCGATGGCGGCACCCTGTTCCTGGACGAGATCTGCGAACTGGCACCCGACCTGCAGACCAAGCTGCTGCGCTTCATCCAGACCGGCACCTTCACCCCCGTCGGCGGGTCGAAGCTGGAGAAGGTCGACCTGCGCATCGTCTGCGCCACCAACCGCGATCCCCTGCGCGAGGTGGAGGAGGGGCGGTTCCGCGAGGATCTCTATTACCGCCTGCATGTCATTCCCATCCACCTGCCGCCGCTGCGCGAGCGCGAGGACGACGTGCTGGAGATCGCCCGCCATTATCTGGCGGAATTCGCGAAGGAGGAGAAGAAGGGCTTCACCAGCTTCTCCCCCGAAGCGCAACAGGCGCTGCGCCATTACCACTGGCCGGGCAATGTCCGGCAGCTGCAGAATGTCGTGCGCATCGTCGCGGTCCTGCATGACGGCGACACGGTGACGCCGGAGATGCTGCCGCCGCCGCTGGGCGCGCCGCAGCCGCTGGTTCCCGCCGTAGTACCCGCCCTGGCGGCGGCCGGTGCCGCCCCGGCGCCGCGCCCGCATGTCCCCCCTTCCCCCGACTCCATCAAGCCCCTGTGGGAGGTGGAGAAGGACGCCATCGAGGATGCCATCGCCGCCTGCGACGGCAACATCCCGCGCGCCGCCGCCCTGCTGCAGATCAGCGCCTCGACGATCTACCGCAAACGTCTTGCCTGGCAAGCCGAAGGAAAACTCTAAGCCTTTATTTCAGCAAGAATTTCCTGACGAAGCGCCGAATCTGCCAAGAAACGGGCTAATACCCTTCGACAAAGTTCCGTCGCCTTGGTCGTAATTCCACTCGGGATTTCGTCATCCTTTGTCCTATGCCGTGAGACGGAATTGCCCGCAACCACAGCATGCGGCTAGCCTCCCCGCACAATGTCTTGGTTCCGCTTGCCCGGCAGACCTCATGGCGCGGCCGATGCCGGCGATTCCGGACCAATCCGTTTTGCTAAGACTTGTCTCGCAGTGACCAGGGGGAGGCTCATGACCAACGGCACCGTAAAATGGTTCAACACCACCAAGGGGTACGGCTTCATCGCGCCGGAAGCCGGTTCGAAGGACGTGTTCGTGCACATCACCGCGGTCCAGCGCTCCGGCCTGCATGCCCTGTCGGAAGGCCAGCGCGTTCAGTTCGAGGTGGAGCGCGGCAACAACGGCAAGGATTCCGCGGTGAACATCAGCGTCGTCGAGTGACGGGCCCCCGCTGAGTCAGACCGGATACCCGGCGGCGCGGTAGGCCGCGATGGCGTCCCCGGCCAGCCGGGGAATCTCGCCGCGCAGCCCTTCCACCGTGTCCGCCGCCCCGTCTCCCTCCCCGTCCCCTTGGCCTTCCGCTCCTTGCGCCCCAAGCGAGGCCCGGCAGGCCATCTCCAACGCACGGGCGGCGCTGCACAGGGCGCGGGCTCCGAAGGTCCCGGCGGTGCTTTTCAGCGTGTGCGCCTCGCGCGTCAGCACGGCGCGGTCGGTCTCCGCCGCGATGCGCGCCACCCGTTCCTGCGTTTCCTCCACGAACTGCCGCAGCACGTCGGCCAGCAGCTCCGCCTCCAGATCCTGGGCCAGCTCGGCCAGGACCTCGCGGTCCAGCACCTCGCCCGCCGCTTCGGGAGCTGCCGCTGCGCAGGGGCCGAAGCCGGCTGATGCGTCGGCGGACAGGGCACCGGCAGACAGGGAGGCGCGCAGCCATTTCTCCACCGTCTCCAGCAGCAGCGCCCGGTCCACCGGCTTGGCGACATGGTCGTTCATGCCGGCGTCCTGGCAGCGGATGCGGTCGGCCTCCTCGGTGTCGGCGGTCATGGCGACCACCGGCACCCGGCCGGCCGGCCCCGGCAGGTCGCGCAGCAGCCGCGTGGCGGTCAGCCCGTCCATCTCCGGCATCGACAAATCCATCAGGATCAGGTCGTAGCCGCCGGCCTGCGCCGCCATCACCGCTTCCAATCCATTGTTCGCGGTGTCGGCGCGGTGGCCGGCCTGGGCGAGGATGGCGGTGACCAGCATCTGGTTCAGCGGACTGTCCTCCACCACCAGAATCCGGCGGGGAGCCGGCTGGAGATCCGTGGGGAGAAGCGACGGCGGCGTCCGCTGCGTCATCGGAAGCATGCTCCGCAATAAAGGAGGCACCAGTGTAAGGGCGCGGCCTTGTCCGTGCAAAGCCCCGCTCCATGTTTGCGGACGGGTGGAAATCATGGATTGCCGTGGCCCGGCGCTTCAAATCGGCGCGTCCCACCGGTATGGTGGCGCGCTCGGCCGGCGTCCGGACCCGATATGCCGCCCGCAAGACCGAGCCCTATCCCGGCTTTCCTTCGACTTCAGGCAGTGCCGCAGACGATGACCAAACTGAACACCTACCGCTCCGGTCCCGACGAGCGCGGGCATTTCGGAATCTTTGGCGGCCGCTTCGTCGCCGAGACGCTGATGCCCCTGATCCTGGAGGTCGAGAAGGCCTATCGCGAGGCGCGGGCCGATCCCGCCTTCGAAGGCGAGATGCGCCAGCAGCTGAAGCAGTATGTCGGTCGCCCCAACCCGCTCTATTACGCCGAGCGCCTGACCGGGCAGCTGGGCGGGGCCAAGATCTACTTCAAGCGCGAGGAGCTGAACCACACCGGCGCGCACAAGATCAACAACTGCATCGGCCAGATCCTGCTGGCCCGGCGCATGGGCAAGACCCGCATCATCGCCGAGACGGGCGCCGGCCAGCATGGCGTGGCGACCGCAACCGTCTGCGCGCTCTACGACATGCCCTGCGTCATCTACATGGGCGAGACCGACATCGCCCGCCAGCAGCCCAACGTCTTCCGCATGAAGCTGCTGGGCGCCGAGGTCCGCCCAGTGACGTCGGGCAGCGGCACGCTGAAGGACGCGATGAACGAGGCGCTGCGCGACTGGGTCACCAACGTCGCCGACACCTTCTACATCATCGGCACCGCCGCCGGCCCGCATCCCTACCCCGCCATGGTCCGCGACTTCCAGTCGGTGATCGGTGACGAGGTCCGCACCCAGATGCAGGAGCTGGAAGGCCGCCTGCCCGACAGTCTGGTCGCCTGCGTCGGCGGCGGGTCGAACGCCATCGGCCTGTTCCACCCCTTCCTGGACGACTCGTCGGTGCAGATGATCGGCGTCGAGGCCGCCGGCCGCGGCATCGAGAAGGGGCCGCTCGACCATGCCGCCTCGATCAACGGCGGCCGGCCCGGCGTGCTGCACGGCAACCGCACTTACCTGCTGCAGGACGAGGATGGGCAGATCCTGGAAGGCCACTCGATCTCCGCCGGCCTCGACTATCCCGGCATCGGGCCGGAGCACAGCTGGCTGCACGACGTGGGCCGCGTCGAATACGCCTACGCCACCGACCAGGAGGCGCTGGACGCCTTCCAGCTCTGCGCCCGCACCGAGGGCATCATCCCGGCGCTGGAATCCGCCCACGGCCTTGCCGAGGTCATCAAGCGCGCACCGAAACTGCCCAAGGACCACCTGATGGTGCTGTGCCTGTCGGGCCGTGGCGACAAGGACATCTTCTCCGTCGCCAAGCATCTGGGAGTGGAACTGTGAGTGCCGACATGAAGAGTGCCGATGTTGGGGCCGATGGCCGCATCGCCCGTCGGTTCAATGCGCTGAAGGCGGAGGGACGTGCCGGTCTGGTCACCTTCATCACCGCCGGCGATCCCGATCCCGCCGTCTCGCAGGCGGTTCTGAACGGCCTGCCGGCCGCCGGCGCCGACCTGATCGAACTGGGCATGCCCTTCACCGATCCGATGGCCGATGGCCCGGCGATCCAGGCCTCCTCGCTGCGCGCGCTGAAGGCCGGCATGACGGTGCGCAAGACGCTGGAGATGGTGCGCGGCTTCCGCAGGCAGGACGCCGACACGCCGATCATCCTGATGGGCTATTTCAACCCGATCCACGCCTATGGGGTGGAGCCCTTCCTGGCCGACGCGCGCGCGGCCGGGGTGGACGGGTTGATCGTCGTCGACCTGCCGCCGGAAGAGGACGAGGAGCTGTGCCTCCCGGCGCTGAAGGCCGGCGTCAGCTTCGTCCGCCTGACCACGCCGACCACCGACGAGGCGCGCATGCCCATGGTGATGCGCAACACGTCGGGCTTCGTCTATTACGTGTCGATCGCCGGCATCACCGGCACCGCCAGCGCGTCGAACACCGCCATCGACGCGGCGGTCGCCCGGCTGAAGCGCCACACCGACCTGCCGGTCGCCGTGGGCTTCGGCATCAAGACGCCGGATCAGGCCGCCGAGGTCGCCCGCGTCGCCGATGCCGCCGTGGTCGGTTCCGCCATCGTCACCCGTCTGGCCGACAGCCTGGCCGCCGGGGTCGACGGGGCGGCCGCGGTCGAGGACGTGCTTGGCTTCGTCGGCGAACTGGCCAAGGGCGTGCGCGCGGCGCGGGGGTGAGCCTATATAGGGGGGGCGCCACCGGGAGACCTGTCATGGCCTATCTCTACATCGACGACGACGAACCGGAGAAGCCGCTCCCCAGCCGGGAGGAGGCGGAGGCGGAGATCGCCGATTGGAAGCGGCGGATCGACGCGCTCTATGACGAGATCGTCGGCTGGCTGCCGCCCGGCGAGGGCTATGAGGTCGACCGCTCGCGCCTGCTCCCCCGGCACGAGAACATGCAGAAGATCCTGGAGCTTCCCGGCTACGAGATCCCGCTGCTGCGGATCCGCCGGGACGGCCGGGACATCCTGATGTTCCAGCCCGACGCCCGCTGGGTCCTGTTCACCCGCGGGCGGGTCAAGCTGTATGTCGGCACCATCCGCGCCGGCGACCGCCTGCTTGCCAAGGAGGCGGACGCCGAAGGGCCGGAGTGGACATACTGGACGACGGGCAGTTGGCAGACGGGCGGAAAGCCGTGGGGTCGTGAATGCCTGCTCGATCTTCTGCGGGAGGTCGGGTGAAAGACTTTGCCGACACCTTGCGGGCGTTCGAGATTGCCAGCGAAAACCTGGAGCGTATCCAACAGGACGCATCTTTCTGGAATGACGATCCGGATGCTCTCCGGCGTTTGGACCGCTTGGCATTGGTCAATCAGCAGGCATTTTTCGTTCTGCTGTTTGCGCTGTTCGACGCAAAACTGAACACGCATTCATCGGCCTTGATCAAGCGGATGCGGAGCCAGACGGAGTGGCGGGATCGCCGCGCCTGGGACCTCCTCGACGATAAGGTCCGCAACATGCAACTCATGCAGCGGGTGGCATTGCTCACCGACAAGGGCGGGGACGTTTACAAGCGCATCAAAGAGCTTTACGACATCCGCAACCGAATCGCCCATGGAACCCTGCTGACCGAAGAGATCGACGTCGCGGAGATAGCTCGTGAAATCCAGCTCTTCGCCGCCGGTCTGAACGAGGCATCATGAACTGGCTTACCAACTACGTCCGTCCCAAGATCCGCGCGCTCTACGCGCGCAAGGAAGTGCCCGACAATCTCTGGCACAAATGCCCGAGCTGCGAGTCGATGCTGTTCCACCGTGATCTGGAAGAGAACCTGCACGTCTGCCAGCATTGCGGCTTCCACATGCGGCTGGACCCCATCAAGCGTCTGGAGTCGATGTTCGACGACGGCGCCTACGAGGGTGTCGAGCTGCCGAAGTCGGTCGCCGATCCGCTGAAGTTCCGCGACCAGAAGCGCTACACCGACCGCCTGAAGGAAGCCCAGACGAAGACCGGCCGCACCGACGCCATCGTGGTGGGCGAGGGGCGGATCGGCGGCCATGCCGCCGTGGTCGCCGCCTTCGACTTCGGCTTCATGGGCGGGTCGATGGGCATCGCCGTCGGCGAAGGGCTGCTGACCGCCGCCCGTCTGGCGGTGGCGAAGAACGCGCCGCTGATCGTGGTTCCGGCATCGGGCGGTGCCCGCATGCAGGAAGGCATCCTGTCGCTGATGCAGATGCCGCGCACCACCATCGCGGTGGAGATGGTCAAGGAAGCCGGCCTGCCCTACATCGTGGTGCTGACCGACCCGACCACCGGCGGCGTCACCGCCAGCTTCGCCATGCTGGGCGACATCCACATCGCCGAGAAGGGCGCACAGATCGGCTTCGCCGGTGCCCGCGTGATCGAGAGCACGATCCGCGAAACCCTGCCGGAAGGCTTCCAGCGCTCCGAATACCTGATGGAACACGGCATGGTCGACATGGTCGTCCACCGCCGCGACCTGCGCCCGACGCTGGTCCGCACCATCGGCCTGCTGATGACGCCGCGCATCGACGCGGTGGTGGAGGACATCGACCTGACCGCCGCCGAGGCGGCCGACGGCGAGCCGGCCCAGATGCCCCAATCGGCGACGCAGGCGACTGCGGCCCAGCCGGTCGCGACGCAGCAGGCGTTCTCTCAGCCGGCGGCTCCGATCCAGGCCGGCGACGACTGACCGGCACCCCCTGCCCACCCGACCAGAGACGATCATGACCGACGCCTCCCTTCCGCTGGCCCATCCGCCCGCCCGGCCGGCCGCGACCCGTTCCGACCCGGTGTTGGACCGGTTGAAGGGGCTTCATCCCAAGGTCATCGACCTGTCGCTGGATAGGGTGCACCGTCTGCTGGCGGCGTTGGACCATCCGGAGCGGAAGCTGCCGCCGGTGGTCCATGTCGCCGGCACCAACGGCAAGGGATCGACGGTCGCCTTCCTGCGCGCGATTCTGGAGGCGGCCGGCTACCGCGTCCATGTCTACACCTCTCCGCACCTCGTGCGCTTTCACGAACGCATCCGGCTGGGCGGGCATCAGGGTGGGCGGCTGATCGACGACGATCATCTGGCCACCCTGCTGGAGGAGTGCGAGATCGCCAATGCCGGCAACCCGATCACCTTCTTCGAGGTGACGACGGTCGCCGCCTTCCTCGCCTTCTCCCGCATGCCGGCCGACGTGGTCCTGCTGGAGACCGGGCTGGGCGGGCGGCTGGACGCCACCAATGTGGTGGCGAAGCCGGCGGTGACGGCGATCACCCGCATCTCCTACGACCACCGCCAGTTCCTGGGCGACTCGCTGCTGGAGATCGGCAGCGAGAAGGCCGGCATCTTCAAGCCGGGCGTCCCGGTTGTGCTGGCCCCGCAGCCGGAGGCCGACGCGCTCAGGGCGCTGAAGCTGCGCGCCAACGCCATCGCCGCTCCCATACAGAGCTGGTCGGTGCAGGAGCGACCGGACGGCTTCCGTTTCGAGAGCGCCAGGCGGCAGCTCGACCTGCCGATGCCGGGTCTGGCCGGCGTCCACCAGATCACCAATGCCGGCGTCGCCATCGCCTGCCTGGACCACCTGCCGCTGGCCGTGGACGACGAGGCGGTGCGCAAGGGTCTCGCCACCGTCGAATGGCCGGGCCGGCTGCAGCGCCTGACCCGCGGCCCGCTGGCCGAAAGCCTGCCGCCGGGCTGGGAGCTGTGGCTGGACGGCGGCCACAACGACTCGGCGGGTGAGGTGCTGGCCCGGCAGGCGGTCGACTGGTCGCGCGGCCAGCCCGGCAACGGTCGATCGGAGGACTCTCCTGCCCTCCCGTTGTTCGTGATCTACGGCATGCTGTCCAGCAAGGACCCGTTCGAGTTCCTGGGCCCGCTGGCTCCCTTCACCCATTCCCTGCGCGCGGTGGCGATCCCCGGCGAGGAAGCCAGCTTCACCTCGGAGGAATCCTGCGAGACCGCCAAGCTCTGCGGCATCCGCGACCATGCGGCCGCCGACAGCGTGGATACGGCCCTGGCAGACCTCGTGGCCAATCGTCCGGGACCGGCGCGCGTCCTGATCTGCGGCTCGCTCTATCTGGCCGGGACGGTGCTGGCGGAGAACGGCTGAGATCCGTCATTGTCGGGAGGCGGGTTTTTCCAGCCACCGGACGGGTGAAGCTCCCATGGTTCGCACGGGTTCGACGACCGCGATTCTGGCTGCCGTGCTCTTCGGCGTCAGCACGCCGCTGGCGAAGCTGCTGGTCCATGACCTGTCGCCCTGGATGCTGGCGGGCCTGCTGTATCTCGGCTCCGGAACCGGCCTGGGGCTGGTCCGGCTGGTCCGTGGGCTGGCGGTCTCGGCGGAGCGGGGCGAACGGAGCATCCGCGGCACCGAGTGGTTCTGGCTGCTGGGCGCCGTCTTGGCCGGGGGGATCGCCGCACCGGTGCTGCTGATGTCCGGCTTGGCGGTCACGCCGGCATCGAGCGCTTCGCTTCTGCTCAATCTGGAAGGGGTGTTCACCGCTCTCCTGGCATGGTTCGTCTTCCATGAAGGCTTCGACCGGCGGCTCGTCGCCGGCATGATCGCCATCGTCGCGGGGGCGGCCGTGCTGTCCTGGGGCGGATCGCTGGACATTGCAAACGGTTGGGCAAACGGTTGGGCAAACGGTTGGGCAAGCGGCTGGGGACCGGCCGCGGTCGCCACTGCCTGCCTGATGTGGGCGGTGGACAACAACCTGACCCGCAAGGTCTCGCTGGCCGACCCCATGGACATCGCCGCGATCAAGGGGCTGGTCGCTGGCGGCGTCAATGTCGGGATCGCCCTTGCCCTCGGCGACGGCATGCCCGCCGTGCCGACGATGATCGCGGCCATGCTGGTCGGGCTGCTGGGCTACGGCGTCAGCCTCGTGCTGTTCGTGATCGCCCTGCGGCACATCGGCACCGCCAGGACCGGAGCGTATTTCTCCACGGCCCCCTTCGTCGGAGCCATCGCCTCGCTGGCGATGTTTGGGGAGCCGCTGACGGCCGGGATGGTCGCCGCGGCGGTCCTGATGGGAATCGGTGTCTGGCTGCACCTGACCGAGGATCACGACCATGAGCATGTCCATGAGGAGATCGAGCACGATCACCCGCACGTCCACGACGAGCATCACCAGCACGGTCACGACGGCCCGGTGACCGAACCGCACACCCACAAGCATCGTCACGGCCGACTACGACACCGGCACGCCCACTTCCCCGATGCCCACCACGTCCACCCGCACTGAGGCGTGGGCCAAAACCGACAGCAGGAGCCCCTATGGGAAGCGTCGCCGACAAGATCGCCCGGAAGGTGGCGACCCAGATCCGGTCGAACGTCATCGACCTGTCCGCGTTTCGGGCGAGCCGGGAGCGTGCCGTTGAGGCCGGTCTCGACGGCAGCCGCTTCAAGGACCTTGTCGAGCAGGGCTACGATCCGGCCTTCGCCTTCTACGCCCAGGGGCTGACGCTGGTGTCGATGTTCGCCGAGGCGATCTCCGCCATGCCCGAGGCGAAGGGCTACGCCAAGGCGGTGGCGAAGGCCGAGGACGAGTACATGCCCGAAGGCCCGCCGATCAGTCCGCTGACGGCGAGCCACTTCAACATGTGGGCCTTCTTCGACCTCCAGTTCGGGGCCAGCCGGGAGACCATGGGAACCTGCATCCTGCGGATGGCGGAGACCACCGGCATGCCGGCTTGGATCGCCGACATCGTCCGGCCGATGCAGGAGTCCCGCATGGGGTTCTATGTCCACATGGGCATGGACGGCCCGCTGGTTCTGCTGAAGGACATCGTCACCCGGCAGGTCCGGCGGTGCCACTCCGCGACGGGGTATGCGGGGGAACCCGGCCAACTCTGGTACACCCGCCTGCTGCCCCCACCGCTCCCGGACATCGGCCATCATGTGGTGATCACCACGCCCTACGTGGTGCTGGACGGGACGGAGCAGCGGTTCCTGGACTACATCGGCCGCGAGGTCGCCCGGATGGCCGCGGCTGGCGGCCGGAAAGTCGCGGACGCCGAAACCCCTGCTGAAGGTCGGCCCGACCGCAAACCACTGGAACGAGTACATTTTCCTCGCCTATGTCAACCACCAGTCCGACGCCATCTTCCTGGCCGGCGTTCCCGACTTTCGCGAAAGCCTGCCGCAGGCGTGACGCGTCGGGCCGCCGCACTGACAGGAGAGCAACACCATGGCCGAAGCCGCCACCCACATCGTCCGGGCCGCCCTTCGGCCCAAGCTCTACCGGGACATCGAGATCCCGAGCGACCGCTCCCTCCACGACCTCGCCGAGGCCATCGTCCGGGCCTACGATTTCGACCTGGACCACGCCTTCGGGTTCTTCCCCAAGCTCACCGGCAACATCTACGACGCCAAGCCCCGGTATGAACTCTTCGCCGACATGGGCGAGGGCGGCGACTCCCTCAGCGTCAGGAAGACGACGGTGGCCCAGGCGTTCTCGAAGGTCGGGACGGCGATGACGTTCCTGTTCGACTATGGAGACGAGTGGCGGTTCCGGGTCGAGGTCCTGGCCCTCGGCGAGCGGGAGCCACGCAAACGCTATCCCAGAGTGGTCGCGTCGGTCGGCAAGGCCCCGCCCCAGTACCCGGACCCCGACGAGGACTTCGACGAGGAGGACTGAGCCGGCCACCCTGCCGCAGCCCCGCTTCCGGTCAACGCCGTTGCCTGCCGCACCCGGTCTGATAGAGTGCCGCCGCTTTGCACATCTTTGAAGAGACGTTGGGCTCGCGATGGCCGTTCTGACCCTGGACCAGCTTGAATCCCACCTGTGGAAAGCCGCCGATATCCTGCGGGGTTCCATCGATTCGTCGGACTACAAGCACTACATCTTTGGGTTGCTGTTCTACAAGCGGCTCTGCGACGTGTGGGAGGAGGAGTACGAGGAGCGGATGGCCAAGTACGGCGACGCCGCTCTGGCCGCCGACCCGGACGAGCACCGCTTCCACATTCCCGAGGGGCGGTTCTGGAACGACGTTCGGTCGAAGGCGACCAACATCGGCGAACGACTGAACGCCGCGTTCCACGCCGTCGAAGACGCCAATCACCGCCTGCGGGGCGTCTTCCAGGACGTGGACTTCAACAACAAGGAACGGTTCCCCGACGCGTCGCTTGAGAAGCTGCTCCAGCATTTCGAGAAGCATCGCCTCCGCAACGCCGACGTGGAGCCGGACGTTCTGGGGCAAGCCTACGAATATCTGATCGAGCGGTTCGCCGACGATTCCGGCAAGAAGGGCGGCGAATTCTACACCCCGAAGATGGTGGTGCGGCTGCTGGTGGAGTGCCTGCGGCCCGAGGAAGGCACGACCATCTACGACCCGACCTGCGGATCGGGCGGCATGCTGTTGGAGGCCTTCCACCATCTGGAGCGGCAGGGCAGGAACGCCCGCAGCCTGACCCTGTGCGGGCAGGAAAAGAACCTGAACACCTGGGCCATCGCCCAGATGAACCTGTTCTTGCACGACATCCAGGACTTCGACATCGCCCGTGGCGACACGTTGCTGGATCCGAAGCATCTGACCGGCGACGGCACCAAGGCGATCCGGACCTTCCACCGCGTGCTGGCAAACCCGCCCTTCTCCCTGAAGGACTGGGGCCACGAGGTCTGGAGCAAGGGCGACCGGTTCGGCCGCGACCGCTACGGCTGCCCGCCCAAATCCTACGGCGATCTCGCCTTCGTCCAGCACATGGTCGCCAGCCTGCGGCAGGACGGCATGCTGGGGGTGGTGCTGCCCCACGGTATCCTGTTCCGTGGCGGGGCGGAGGGCCGCATCCGCGAGGGCATGCTGAAGGACGACCTGATCGAGGCGGTGATCGGCCTTGCCCCCAACCTGTTCTACGGGGCCGGCATTCCCGCCTGCATCCTGATCGTCCGCAAGTCGAAGCCGAAGGACCGCCGGGGGAAGGTGCTGTTCGTCAACGGGGCCGAGCAGTTCATCGAAGGCAAGGCCCAGAACCACCTGTCCGACGCCAACGTCGCCACGCTCGCCCAGGCGTATCACGACTATGCCGATGTGGATCGCCTCGCCCGCGTGGTGCCGATGGCGGAGATCACCGGCAACGACCACAACCTCAACATCAGCCGCTATGTCCACCTGACCGAGGAGGAGGAGGACCTGGACGTGGCCGAGGAGGTCCAGAAGCTCCTGGAACTGCGGGAGCAGCGGGACGCCGCCGAGGCCCGGATGATGGGGTTCCTGCGGGAACTCGGCTACCTGCCGGACGGAGCGTGAGGACGCCATGCCGGACAGCACCGTCAGTCTTCGCCGGACCGAAGATGCAACTTGTAAGTCCGTCTTACAGGTTCGAGCCGAGGGGGCAACTGTCAAAGATCATTTGACGGTTCACGCCGAGGGGCGGCTATCGTCTCCCCGCACCATCGCTGTCAACGAACGGCCGCTGCTCAGCGGGAACGGCCGGATCAGCCACGACGCCATGAAACGCATCGCCCACGACCGCTACGACGAGTTCGACCGCCAGCGGAAGCAGCAGGACGCCATCGCCGCCGACGCGGCGGGAATGGAGGAACTGAAGGCCATCGAAGCTGAGATGTCGAAGACCCGGAAGGGGAGCGGGCGATGAGGGTGCCGGAGGGGTGGTGGCCCGTTCGCCTCGGTGATGTCGCAAGAGAATCCCGCCTTCGCAACGATGGTTCAGCAATCGATGCCGAGCGACTCTATGGCGTCTTCAAGCATGAAGGCATGGTGCCGACGCGGGACCGGGTCCGCGGTGCCAGTGTCGAACGCTGTAAAGTGGTGAAGCCGGGGGCTTTCGCATACAACCCTATGCGGTTGAACATCGGGTCCATCGCGTGCTCGACGGGGAGCGACAACGTCATTGTCAGCCCCGACTATGTGGTCTTCGAATGCGACCCGCGGCAGTTGGACCACCGGTATTTGGACCATCTGCGGAAAGGTCGCGATTGGGTAAAGTTTACTGAGCAGGCAGGTGACGGCGGTGTCCGAGTCCGCATTTATTTCGACCACCTTGCGGAGTTTCGCTTCCTTTTGCCGCCGCTTTCTGAGCAATGCGGCATCGCGGAGGCATTGTCCAGTGTAGACGATACTATTACTGCGACGAGGGCGGTGATTGAACAGAATCGCAAGGTTAGGCAGAGCGTCCTAAACCAACTGTTGACTAGAGGTATCGGACACATCCGCTTTATTGAAACCGAGATCGGAGCCATTCCAGAGACATGGCGGCTGAAGACACTCGGAGAATTGTGCTCCCTCACCAATGGAAATGGATTTCGTCCACCGGATTGGACAGACCACGGCCTGCCGATTATCCGAATTCAGAACCTCAATGGCTCGAGAGAATTCAATCATTTTGCTGGAACACCGAAGCCTAAATGGATTGTAGAAGCCGGCGATCTGCTTTTTTCTTGGGCTGGAGTCAGAGGAGTGTCGTTTGGTCCTTACATCTGGGATGGCCCCCGCGGTGTGCTCAACCAACATATCTTCAAAGTGCATCCGTCACCTGACGTGAATAAGTTCTGGCTCTATCACGCGATGAGGCTGGTTACGGCTCGCATCGAAGCAAAGGCCCATGGATTTAAGGCGAGCCTTCTTCACGTTCATAAGTCGGAGATCACCGGTCAGCTTGTTGCAGTGCCGCCAGAGAGAGAGCAAGAGGAAGTTGTCCATCGCCTCAATGCTCTTTCCCAATCGGAACAGTGTTCCAAGGACACCTTGGCCCAACTGGAAAAGACCAAATCCGCCCTCCTGTCCGACCTCCTGACCGGCCGGAAGCGGGTTTCCGCCGACCTCCTGACCGAAGCGTGACGCACAGGGCTGCCTCGCTCCATTCCGGTGGTTGCCCCCTCTGCATCAGAGCCTTTAAGATGATTGGGAAAGGGACCTCCGCAGTTCCGACGAGAGGCCCGATGGCAGCAAACGATCCGGGAGCGAAATAGGCACCTCCCGGATCGCATTCGGCGGGAATGGAATTTTGAGCCAGACAGAGAGCGACTTCAGCGACTTCATCGTGTTCGTGGACGAGAGCGGCGATCACAACCTGACCTCGATCAACCCCGAATTTCCCCTGTTCGCCCTGGCCTTCTGCATCCTGCGCAAGACGGATTACGCGACCGGCGTCGCTCCGGCGCTCGACCGCTTGAAGTTCGATACGTTCGGACACGACCTGACCGTGCTGCACAGCCGCGACATCCGCAAGCAGCAGGGGGATTTCGCCGTGTTGCGCGACGCCGCGCGGCGCAAGGCCTTCCTGGACGGCCTGTCCGCCGTCATCGGGGACTCACCCTTCACCCTGTGCGTCACGGCGATCGACAAGGTTCGTCATAAGGAAAAATACAAAAATCCCTACAACCCCTATCATTTGTCCCTGGAATACTGTTTGGAGCGGACCTGTCGCTTCCTGATCGCGCGGGGGCAGCAGGGAAAGCGCACCCACATCATCGCCGAATCGCGCGGCAAGGCGGAAGACAAGGATCTGGAATTGCAGTTCCGCCGCATCCTGGACGAGAACGAAGGCTGGAACCATCGTTTCGAGCTGCGCTTCGCGTCGAAAGCCTGCAATTCCGCCGGCCTGCAACTGGCCGATCTGGCGGCGCATCCGATCGCCCGCCATGTGCTGGCGCCCGACCAGCCCAACCGCGCCTTCGAGATCGTGGAGAAGAAACTGATGAACGATGGTCTGACCGGGATGGCGCGCCTGAACCGCCCAGCCTACCGCATCAAAGGCTATGAGGGGATCGGATTGAAGATCTTCCCCTAGCCGTAAAAGCGAAAAGGCCCTGGATCACTCCAGAGCCTCGACGCCGTTCGAGAAAGCCCGAACCATTTGAACGATACATAGTGTGATGCGGGTGACGCCGTCAAGACGTATCGTAACATGTTACGCTGCGCATCGGGATGGGACGGCATCCCGCCGGGGGAGCATATGGCGCCGACTGGCATGGAATGGCACCTCGCCGAACGACCAACCATCGCCTGCCTTGAGGCCATGGGCTACCGCTTCGTCCCGCCGGAGGAGCATGCCGACCTGCGGGACGGCGAGAACCAAGTGCTGTTCCGCCCCCACCTGATCGAGGCCATCCAGCGGATCAACGGCGTCTCCCTGGCCGACGCCCAGGCCGCCTACGCCGACCTCGTGTCGGTCGCCGACAACGAAATGTGGCTCAAAAAGCTCCGCGGCGATTTCAGCCGGCCGGTGCAGGGGGAAGTGACGCGGCGGACCCTGCGGGTGGTCGATTTCGCCAACCCGGCCAACAACCGGCTGACCGTCACCCGCCAGTTCCGCGTCAAGGCCGAACGGACCCGGATTCCCGATGTGGTGATTCACCTGAACGGCATCCCGGTGGTGGTGATCGAGTGCAAGAGCCCGATCAACCACAAGGACAAGACCGGCGAGGCGTTCGACCAGATCCGGCAGTATGAGCGGGACATCCCCCGGTTGTTCCTATCCAATGTCTTCAACCTCGTCACCGACGGCACCAACTGCCTCTACGGCTCCACCGGCAGCCCGTCGAAGTTCTACGCGGCGTGGCGGGACCCGTGGCCCCGCCGGGAGTCCGACTTCACCGACGTGTTGTCCAAGGGGCTGTGGTGCCTGCTGGAGCCGTCCCGCCTGCTCGACCTGATCGCCCACTTCGTGGTCTTCGAGAAGACCGAGGAGGGCATCGTCAAGAAGATGTGCCGCTACCAGCAGTTCCGGGCGGTCAACAAGATCGTCGAACGGGTGGTGGAGAACCGGCATCGCCGGGGGCTGGTGTGGCACACCCAGGGGTCGGGCAAGTCGTTGACCATGGCCTTCGCCGCCCTGAAGCTGAAGACCCACCGGACGGTGGACTCGCCCGAACTGACCAACCCCAACATCCTGGTGCTGACTGACCGCGTGGATCTGCACACCCAGATCAGCAAGACCTTCACCAATTGCGGCCTGCCGAACCCGACGGACATCGGCAGCGTCCGGGAGTTGCGGGATCTGATGGATGGCCGCACCGACGGGCTGACGGCCCTCTCGACCATTTTCAAGTTCCAGGGGTCGGAAGAGGCGGTCGCGAACTCCGCCACCTGGATCGTCATGGTGGACGAGGCCCACCGCACCCAGGAAAAGGACCTCGGGGCCTTCCTGCGGAAGACTCTGCCCGACGCCCGCTTCTTCGGCTTCACCGGCACGCCGATCAAGAAGGACGACAAGGACACCTACGCCAACTTCGGCGTGGTCGGGGAGGGCTATCTCGACAAGTACGGCATCGACGACGCCGTGGCCGACGGGGCGACGGTGCCGATCTACTACACCGGCCGCAAGACCGACTGGCACATCGACGATGCCAAGATCGACATCCTGTTCGACCAGTGGTTCGCCGACCTGCCCGACGACAAGCTGGCGGAACTGAAGAAGCGGGGCGTGACGGTCGCCGATCTGGTCAAGCACCCGAAGCGGATCGACCTGATCGCCTACGACATCTGGACCCACTTCAAGGAATACGCCCGCCCCGACGGCTTCAAGGCCCAGATCGTCGCCTTCGACCGCGAGGCGGTCATCCTCTACAAGCGGGCCTTGGACGTTGTCATCGCCGCCGATCTGGTGGCCGAGGGCATGCCCGCCGAGGACGCCCAGGCGATGGCGGCGGACATGTCGGCCTGTGTCTACTCGTCATCGCAGGAGGACGGGAAGCCGAGCGAGGACGCGTACACCCAATCGATCCGCGACGACCTTGTCGCCCACTATCTGGACGACAAGGCCGAGATCGATGTGAAGAAGGCGTTCGGCAAGAAGGGCGTCCGGCCGGATTTCCTGATCGTCTGCGACAAGCTGCTGACCGGGTTCGACGCTCCCGCCGAATCCGTGATGTATCTCGACAAGCCGCTGAAGGAGCACGGCCTGCTCCAGGCCATCGCCCGCACCAACCGGGTCGCCGACGCCCGCAAACGGAACGGGCTGATCGTCGATTACATCGGCGTGTCCGCTCATCTGGACAAGGCTCTGGCCTCCTACCGGGCCGACGATGTCCGCAACGCCATGCGGGATCTGGACGACCTCCGCAATCAGCTTCGGGCCGCCCACGCCGCGGTGCTCCACATGATGAAGGGGGTGAAGCGGGCCGGCGGGCGACTGGACAAGGACAGCCTGAAGGCCGAGTTCGACCAGCTTGTCGCCCGGCTGAAACCCGACGAGACCCAGTGGATCGAGTTCCGCAAGGCGGCCCGCGAGTTCATCGGCCTGTACGAGGCCGTCAGCCCCGACCCCTGCGTGCTGGAGTTCACCGCCGACCTGAAATGGGTGGCCCTGTTCCTCCAGTACGCCACCCAGGCCATCGAGAAGCGGGAGGCGTTCGACCAGCGGTCCTACAGCCGCAAGATCCGCGACATGCTGGAACGCCACCTCGACGCCACCGGGCTGAGCGTGACGGTGAAGCTCCGCCACATCACCGACCCGGAGTTCTGGGAGGACTTCAAGGTCGAGGGCAAGACGGAGGACGACCTCAAGACGGCGGCGATCCGCAAGACCACCGAACTCCGCAAGGTCGTCTACGAGCGGCTGGGCCAGAACGCCCACCAGTACGGCAAATTCTCCGACCGGCTGCGGGAGTTGCTGGAGAAGCTGGAGGGTGCCCAGCTTTCCTGGGCCGACACCCTGAAGATGGCGGAGGACCTCGCCAAGGACCTGGAAGCCGAGGCGACCGCCCATGAGGACGCCGGAATGTCGCAGGGGGCCTATGGCGTCCTCCAGGTCCTCCTGGCCTTCGACGCCGGTGAAGGAGCGGACGGGCTGGCGGAGCGGATCGCCGCCCTCTACGAGGATGATGCGACCGCCCCGCGACTGTGGCAGGAGAAGGAGGGGCTGCGGCGGTCGCTGCGGCAGCAGGTCCGCGGCTTGGCCCACGAATTCGGCCTGGGGACCCTCAAGGAGGTCTCCGAACAGGTCGAGGACTTCGCCCTCAAGCAGTTCGCCAAGGTCTGATCCATGCCCATGCTGACGGTCGGGAGCGTCGAGATCCCCTATGTCCTGCGTCGCTCCGACGCGGCGACGCGGGCACGCATCACCGTCACCCCGGACAGCGTCGAGGTGGTCGTGCCCACCGCCGCCACCGAGGACGAGATTGCCGGCGTGCTCCACCGCCGCAGGGCATGGCTGTACGAGCAGACCCGCCACATGGCCGAGCGGATGGCCCGCTCCAATGCCGTCCGGCGGTTCGTCAGCGGAGCCAAGATCCCCTACCGCGGCCGGCTCATGCGGCTGCGGGTCGAGCCGTGCGACGACACGCTGGTGAGCGTCGCCTACCGCAACGGCTTCCTGGTCGGTTGCCCGCGGTCCGTGGCTCTCGCCTCCCACGACGACCTGATCGAGTCGGCCTTGCGGCTGTGGCTGAGGAAGCGGCTCCGCCAGGATGTCGCCGACCTCGTCCGCCGGCACGGCGAGCCGAACGGGCTGAAGCCGAAGGATGTCCGGGTCAAGGACCAGAAGCATGTCTGGGGAAGCTGCGGGATCGACCGCGTCGTAAACCTGAACTGGCAGTTGGTCTTCGCCCACCGGACGGTGCTGGAATACGCGGTGGTCCATGAACTCTGCCACCTGCGGCACCGCACCCACGACCGGGCCTTCTGGGGGCTGGTCGGAACCATCCTGCCGGACTGGGAGGCCAGGAAGGCGTGGCTGGACCAGAACGAGCATTTCCTGACGTTGCGACGCGTGGAGCCGACCTGATGGCCATTCCCGATTTCCAGACCCTGATGCTCCCCGTCCTGAAGGCTGCCGCCGGGGGTGGCGAGGTCCGCATCGGCGATGTGGTGGACCAGCTTGCCGACGTGTTCGCCCTGACCGACGAGGAGCGAGCCCAGCTTCTGCCTTCGGGGCGGCAGACGACCTTTGCCAACCGGGTCCATTGGGCGAAGAGCTACCTGACCAAAGCCGGGCTGGTGGACCTCACCCGGCGGGCACATTTCCGCATCACGCCGACCGGCCGGGACGTGCTGAACTCGCCGCCGGAGCGGATCACCATTCAAATCCCGAGCTTTAAGGGATTCGTGCGACGGTGAGGCCGAAAACGGCCGAGGCTTCCGACGTTCCCGAGGTCGTATTGCCGATTGCCGAGAGTCCCCTGACCCCCGATAGGGTGATGGGGCAGGCTCACCTTCGTATTGAGGCGTTGTTGGCGGAGGGAAGTCCTCCAGCGGATTCAGTCTGCCAGACAGCGAGCGGCCTGCGTAGCACTGGATTGCCAACATGCTCGGGCCAGCCCCAACCGAATTCAGTTGACCCAGTCCGTTTCAGTGCTGTAGATCTGAAGCACTGAAACGGACTGATGGATACTGCTGTGTCGAGCAACGGAACGGTCGGGATCAACCTCCCCGCAGACCTCTACGCCGAGTTTATCCTCCGCAAAGGCGAGAGCGTGGACGTGACCTCGTGGATCATCAGCGTGATCAAAGATTACCTGGAGAGGACAAAGCACGATGAATATTGGTGCGATTCCTACAAAGAGCGGATCGCTGATGATCTGCTGAGGGATGTAAACCTCTTCGGAGACCCAAAGTATGGGTACCAGTGGTCCACGCTCTTCCTGCCGAATGGCACGAGAATACGTATGCAGTATAAGGGGGCGTACCACTATGCAGTCGTCTCCAATGAGAAGATAGTTGTCATGGAGAACGAGTCTCCCCTCTTTGAGGGGCACTACTCACCATCGGAATTCGCATCGCAAGTTGCTAACAACACGCAGCGGAATGCATGGCGGGATCTTTGGATCAAGCGTCCAATGGATCGGGACTGGACTCTGGCGGATGAACTCCGCCGCCAACAATAAAGGGGGCAGGCCATGGCCAGCAACTTCGAGTTCACCACCCATGCCACTGCTCGTGCCCGCCAACGAGGCCTTCGAGAGGACGACCTTCGTGCCATTTTGGAGTACGGCACCGCGACGGCCGAGGGCATCATCCTGCTGGAACGGGACGTGCGGAGATATGAGCAGCAGGTCCGAAAGGAGTTGTCGCGACTGCATGCTCTGATAGGCGGCTTTGTGGCTACCAGTGGGGAAGCGGCAACGACGGCCTTCCGTACCACAAAGCGACAGCGGCGGCGGTTTATCGAACATGCCCGAGGTTCCCGAAAGCCGAGGAGCCGACATCCTTGGGACTGATCAGGTGTCTGAGGTCGAGTTCTGGGTAGCTGACCTTGGTGATAGCCTCCAGCAGGGTTGATGCCCGGAACCCTCGACCATAGAACTCGGCACTTTCAGAGCCCATGTCGCCGTTATCGCCAGCCCAACCGCCAAGAGCCAAGGCAAGTTCACGATCAACCCGAGCTTCGCGAAGAGCATCCCGGAAATTATGGCGGAAGCTGTGGAAGCAAGTCCGGCCAGCCGACGCCCCTGCCTTTTGAAGGAACCGGCGGAACCACTTCGAAAAAACGTCGGAGTAGTATCCAGTTTTTGCTGGAAGTAGTTCCGGGAACAGTTTGGCATTCCTCTTTCGCCGCTGCTCGCTGACGTACGCCTCGAATCCCGCCGCGAGCAGCGTCGGATGGACTGGGATGACCCGCTCACTGCTGCCGGTCTTGAGCCGCTTATCGTCGGTTCCCTTGATCGCCTCGGCCGTGACCACGAAGCACAGGGTGCCGTCGATCACCCGGACATCCTCCGTGTTCATCTGGCAGATCTCATTGAGCCGCATGCCCGAAAACAAGCCGATCAACGGCACCCAGAAGCGTCCCCGTCGGGGACGGGCGTCTCCCGGCTTGGCGTAGCCGTAGTCGTCGTCCTGGCAACCGGTGTAGAGCGGGGCGGTGAAGATGGCTTGAAGCTGCTTCGGGGTGAACGGCTGCCGCTTGTCCTTGCGGTTGGTCGTGTCCACGACGCCAAGTCCCTTCGCTGGATTCCGGTCGATGAACCCCTCGTTGACCGCCCAGGTTAGGAGGGCGGACAGCTTCGTCATGTAGCCGTTCACAGTCGCGGGGCTGAGGCCGGACGCCTTACCGGCATCGCGTGTTTTCTGGGCGATTTCGCGGGCGGTCAGGTTCGGATACCGCTTGGTCGAGTTAGGCGGCAGCCACCGGAGGGTGTCCATGACCTCGCGGCAGGTCTCCCGGCCGATGTCGGACACCGGCGTGTCCTGGCCGATGATCTCGATCAGCAGCCCGAACACGGTCTCGTAGGCCAGGACCGTTTTTCCAGAGCGGATGACGCCGGGATCGGCCATGTAGGCGTCGTAGACCTGCTGGATGGTCTTCGCCTTGGCGGGTTCAGCGGTGGGCACCACCGCCTCTTTGGCGACCGGTTGGGCGGCCTGGAGTTTTTCGGCGATGCGGCTGGCCAGCAGGTCCAGGTCGATGTGGATGGCGGGGCCGGTGGGATCGGGCAGGACGGTGTTGGCCGTCACCGAGGGGACCAGCGGCGACGGGCAGGCCCTGTCGCACGCGGCGTGGGCCGGGTCGCTTCCGGTGCCCCCGCGAGCCGCATCGAACAGGCCCTCGATCTCGAAGGCCACTCGGCGAGCCTCCCGGATGGCGTCGGGGTAGTTGCTGGTCCTGAGGGAGCGGTTGATGTGCGTCCGGCCCAGAACCGCCTGGAGGTCGGCCGGAACCCGCGTCCGGAACTGCCAGACGGCTCCCCGCAGCCACAGCCCCATGGAACGCCGCTTGGGCGACAGGGATGTGCGACACCCAGGGCGGGCAGAAACGGCGGATTTTGAAGGGGATGGAGGCGATTCGGCCGACACCGTGTGCGACAGGGCTGTGTCACACACCGGGTCAGACGCCCCGTTCGGGGCGGATTTCCCAGCCAAATCAATGGGAACACAATTAATGGTGGAGCCGAGGAGGATCGAACTCCCGACCTACGCATTGCGAACGCGTCGCTCTCCCAGCTGAGCTACGGCCCCACACTCACACCGTGGCGTCTTCGTTGCCCCGGCGTGGCGCGGATATTGTCCATGACGGGGGGGGCTGTCAAGCGCTTGATTCAGAAAAAATGAAGCGTGGGCGCAATGGCCTGGGACCGACCCCTGCGTCGGCGGCGTACCGGTCTATGCACCGCAGGCCACCCGGCCTATCGGCGGGCCGCCGTACTGGACAGGTCTCTCCGCTTGTGCTTAGGGTGCCCGGAAAAGGCTGGCGCCCGCTTCGCAGTGCGTTGCGCGCGGCCATCCCAAAGAACCGCTATGGAGCTGGGCCGGCATGATCGCGCTGTATATGCTCATCAACACCATTCTGGACCTGTTCTTCTGGGTCCTCATCCTGTCGGCGATCCTCAGCTGGCTGGTGGCCTTCAACGTGGTGAACACGCGCAACCGCGCGGTCTATGTGATCGGCGACTTCCTGTATCGCATCACCGAACCGGTGCTGCGCCCGATCCGCCGCGTCCTGCCCAACATGGGCGGTCTGGATCTGTCGCCGATCGTGGTTCTGCTGGCGATCTCCTTCATCCAGAACCTGATGGCCCAGTACTGGCCGCGCTTCTGACCGTGGCGGCGTCCTCTCCGTTCGAAGCGGTGGCCGACGGCCTGCGGGTGGCCCTCCGGGTGACGCCCAAGGCGTCGCGCAACGCGGTGACCGGCACGGCCGAGACCGCCGGAGGCGGGAAGGTTCTCAAGCTGGCGGTCACGGCGGTGCCGGAAAACGGCAAAGCCAACGAGGCTGTCATAAAACTGTTGTCGAAGGCATGGAAACTGCCCAAGACCAGCCTGACGGTGGTGGCCGGCGCCACCGACCGGAACAAGATACTGCATGTGGCCGGTGACCCGGCGGCTCTCCTGCCGCGGCTGTCGGCCCTGATCGACGATGTGGGCACCGAGGGTGGAGAGTAGCATGGCGGACGCGAAGATCATCGACGGCAAGGCCTTTGCGGCCGGCTTGCGCGCGCGGGTGGCGGACGGTGTGGCGGCGCTGAAGGCCAGCCATGGCGTCACCCCCGGTCTGGCCGTCGTGCTGGTGGGCGAGGATCCGGCCAGCCAGGTCTATGTCCGCTCCAAGGAACGGGCCCTGGTCGAACTGGGCATGAACAGCTTCGACCATCACGAGCCGGCCGACATGGCCGAACCCGACCTGCTGGCCCTGATCGACCGCCTGAACGCCGATCCGGCCGTGCACGGAATCCTGGTCCAACTGCCGCTGCCCAGGCATATCGACAGCCAGAAGGTGCTGGCCCGCATCGTGCCGGAAAAGGACGCCGACGGCTTCCATGTGGTCAACGCCGGCCTGCTCGCCACCGGCCAGCCGGGCGCCATCGTGCCCTGCACGCCGCTGGGCAGCCTCCTGCTGATCCGCGACACGCTGGGCCGCGACCTGAAGGGCAAGCGCGCGCTGGTGCTGGGCCGCTCCAACATCGTCGGCAAGCCGATGGCGCAGCTCCTGCTGCAGGCCGACTGCACGGTAACGATGGCCCATTCCCGCACCGTGGATCTGCCGGAGGAATGCCGCCGCGCCGATATCCTGGTGGCGGCGGTCGGCCAGTCGGAAATGGTGCGCGGCGACTGGATCAAGCCCGGCGCCACCGTGATCGACGTCGGCATCAACCGCGTCGCGGCGGGGGAGCCCGGCAAGACCCGGCTGGTCGGCGACGTCGCCTTCGACGAGGCGGTGAAGGTCGCCGGCGCCATCACCCCGGTGCCCGGCGGTGTCGGCCCGATGACCATCGCCTGCCTGATGCTGAACACGCTTGCCGCCGCCTGCCGCGCCGCCGGCGCGCCGGTGCCGGCAGAGGCCATGATCGGGGCTGCCCTTTGATCACCGTCCATGCCCGTGCCGAAGACGGGCGGGTGGTGCGCCAGCCGCTCGAACTCGGCGAGGATTTGCCGGCCGGCGCGGTCTGGATCGACCTTTTGCGCCCGACGGAAGCGGAGCGTGCCCATGTCGGCGCGCTGACCGGCTGCGACCTGCCGACGCGCGAGGAGATGAAGGAGATCGAGGCCTCCAGCCAGCTCTATGTGGAAGGGGAGGGGATCTATATGACCTCTTCCATCATCTCGCGCGCGACCTCGCCCCATCCGGAGCAGGGCGAACTGACCTTCGTGCTGACCCCGCGTCACCTGATCACGCTGCGCTACACCGAACCGCTTCCGGTCATCACCTTCGCCGCCCGCTGCGTCCGCCAGCCGGAGCTGCTGGCGACGGGGGAGAGCGCGCTGTTCGGCCTGCTGGACGCGGTGATCGACCGGGTGGCCGACGTGCTGGAACTGGTCGGCGCCCGCATCGACGAGTTGTCGGCCCGCATCTTCGACGATTCGCTGGATGGCGGCGGCTTCGGCAAGGCGGCCAAGAAACCGGACGAACTGCAGGATGTGCTGCGCGGCATCGGCCGGGCCGGCGACCTGACCCACAAGGTGCGCGACAGCCTGGCCGGACTCGACCGGCTGGTGGTGTTCATGACCTCGGTCAGCGGCGGCCGGCTGAACAAGGAACAGAAGACCGCGCTGAAGACGATGACGCGCGACTTGCGCTCCCTGACCGAGCATGCCGGCTTCCTGGCGCACGAGGCGAACTTCCTGCTCGACGCCACGCTCGGTCTGATCAACATCGAGCAGAACGCCATCATCAAGATCTTCTCGGTCGTCTCGGTGGCACTGATGCCGCCGACCCTGATCGCATCCGCCTACGGCATGAATTTCAAGCATATGCCGGAACTGGAATGGAGTTTCGGCTATCCCATGGCCATCCTGCTGATGGTGCTGTCGGCCGTGGTCCCGCTCTGGTACTTCCGCCGGCGCGGCTGGCTATAAGTCAAGGATAAGCCACCGGCGCGCCTCACCGAGTTCGATGTCGGCGGGGTGCGCCCGCGACGGCGCGTCGCAGTTCCTTGAAGTCCCGATTTTGCGAGCGAAAGCGCTTCCGCAATACCTATGCGTGCGCCAGAGTGGCGGCGCGGACGGGATGGCGGACTGGCCGCCATCCCCGCCGCTTACGAGGAGTGAAGAGGATGATGCAAATCCTCAAGCTCCTGATCCTCGTGCTGGAGATCGTCAAGCGGCTGCTTGACCTCTACCGGTAAGGATCGGGCCGGCGGGCAGGGGAGAGGCGCCCCTGCCCGCCAAGCCTGATATTGCCTCATCCACGCTCGTAGTCAACCGCCGGTATAGGACGACTCACGCCGCCAGCCCGCCACCCAGTTCGATGCGGACCTCGACCACGCCGGGCTCGTCCAGGTTCTCCTTGCGGACGAAACCCAGGGCGCGGCACATGTTCAGCATGTTGGTGTTCTCGCGCAGAACCTCGCCATAGACTTCCCGAATGCCGCGCGAGCGGGCGTAATCGAGGATCTTGTTCATCAGGATATACCCCAGCCCCTGGCCCTTCATGTCCGACCGCACCATCACCGCATATTCGGCGCGGCGGTTGTCGGGGTCGGCGGTGATGCGAACCACGCCGTACATGATGGTGTCGCCGGTCTGCGGATCGGGACCGACGGCGATCAGCCCCATCTCGCGGTCGTAGTCGATCTGGGTCAGCCGCGCCGCCGCCTGGTGCGACAGCCGCTTCAGTGGCGCGAAGAAGCGCAGGCGCAAGTCTTCCGCCGTCTGGTTCTCCACCAGATGGTGCACCAGCGGCTCATCCTCCGGCAGGATCGGGCGGACGAAGAACTGGCGGCCGTCCTTGATGGTGATGCGGTCCTCCAGCGACTTGGGATATGGCCGGATCGCCAGCCGTGCCGCGCCGGCCAGCGTCGGCACGCCGACCTTGATGCGGGCGTCCAGCGCCATCACGCCGTTGGCGTCGGCCAGAAGCGGGTTGATGTCCATCTCCGCGATCTCGGGGAAATCGACGACCAACTGGCTGACTTTGTTAAGCGTCAGCGCCACCGCGTCGAGATCGACCGCCGCGCGCGAGCGGTAGCCCTGCAGCTGGCGATGGATGCGGGTCCGGCTCATCTGCTCGGCCGCCAGCTTCATGTTCAGCGGCGGCAGGGCCAGTGCGTAGTCCTCCACCACTTCCACGCCGATGCCGCCCTCGCCGAACAGCAGGACCGGGCCGAACATCTCGTTCTCGGTCATGCCGACGATCAGTTCGTAGGCGTCGGGGCTGACGGCCATCTCCTGCACGGTGAAGCCTTCGATCTTCGCCTCGGGCGCCAGTTCGGCGACGCGGGCGAGCATGGCCTCGGCCTCCGCCTTCACGTCCTCCGGGCTGGTTAGGCCGAGAGCCACGCCGCCGACGTCGGATTTGTGGGTGATGTCGTGCGACAGAATCTTCAGCGCGATCGGGCCGCCGATGACGCGGGCGGCGTTCCCCGCCTCCTCCGGCGTCTCGGCGACGCGGGTGTCGACCACCGGAATGCCGTAGGCGGCCAGCACGCGCTTGGCCTCATATTCGCTCAGCCACTCGCGCTTCTCGGCCATGGCGCGGGAGATCACCTTCTTCACGGTGATCTCGTCGGGCTGGAAATCCTCCGCCACCGATGGCGGGGTCTCCATCAGAAGCTGCTGGCTGCGGCGGTAGCGCACCAGATGCATGAAGGCGCGCACCGCGTCGGACGGGCCGTTGTAGGTCGGGATGCGGGCGTCTGCAAACAGCTTGCGCGCCTTCACCGCCGACTGGTCGCCGATCCAGCTGGTCAGCACCGGGTGGCGGCGCGCCTTGTTGGCCTGCACAGTCTCCGCCACCGCCTGGGCGATGGCCTCGCTGTCGGTCAGGGCGGACGGGCAGTGCAGGACCAGCACCGCGTCGTTGCCGGTGTCCTGCATCAGCGCGTTCAACGCATCGGCATAGCGCTTGGGCGTGGCGTCGGCCCCGATGCGCAGCGGATTGCGGAAGGGGGCGCCACCCGGCTGCGGACCCAGAGCCTTGGTCAGCGCCTCCTGCGTTTCCGGCGCCATCGCGGCGAGCTGGCCGCCGGCCTGGATCAGCTTGTCCGTGGCCATGACGCCCATGCCGCCGCCGTTGGTCAGGATCGCCAGCCGGTCGCCGGTGATCGGCACACCGGTGCCCAGCGTGCCGGCGGCGTCGAACAGTTCGGCCAGATCGTTCACCCGCAGCACGCCGGCGCGGCGGAACACCGCGTCATAGACCGCATCCGACACCGCCAAGGCGCCGGTGTGCGAGGCCGCGGCCTCCTGTGCCTCGTCGGAGCGGCCGGCCTTGATGACGATCACCGGCTTCTGGCGCGAGGCGGAGCGGGCGGCCGACATGAATTTGCGGGCCTGCGTGATGCTCTCGATATAGAGCAGGATGGCGCGCACCGTGACGTCGGAGGCCAGATAGTCCAGCAGGTCGCCGAAATCCACGTCGCCGCGGTCGCCCAGCGACACCAGATGCGAGAAGCCGATCCCGCGCGAGGTCGCCCAGTCGGCGACGGAGGTCAGCACCATCGAGCTTTGCGCCACCAGCGCCACGTCGCCCTTGCGGGGCGCCACCGGCGCGAAGCTGGCGTTCATGCCGCGGCCCGGCACCATGGCGCCCAGGCTGTTGGGGCCCAGCACCCGCATCAGATAGGGCTTCGCCGCGTCCAGCATCGCCTGGGTCTGGTCGGCGGACATGCCGTTGGTCATGACGATGGCGGCCTTGGTGCCGCGCTTGCCCAGCGCGTCGATGGTCGCCGCCACCGTATCGGGTGCCGTGCAGATGACGCCCAGGTCCGGCGTGATCGGCAGGCTGTCCACCGTCTTGTAGGTCAGCACCCCTTCCACCGCGCGCTCGGTCGCGTTGACCGGCATCACCGGTCCGTCGAATCCGGCCTGGAACAGGTTGCGGGCCACCACGGCCCCCACCGTGCCCGGCTTGCGGCTGGCGCCGATCAGGGCGATGGAGGCGGGCTTGAACAGCTTGTCGAGGTTGCGAACGGTCATGACCGGATCCGGTGCTGGGGTAGGGCGCCGGCCCCAGTCTGCCACGGGTCGCCGACGGTTTTGATGACGAACAGCGCCGGCCCGGACTTTCATCCCCGCCATTTGCTGCGCCGCAACATTACGGGCTGGTATGACCATTGGGCAAGGGGCGTTTCGTCGCGCCTATGCAAAACCGCCCAACTGACAGGATGCGCACTTGCGGCGGGACGCCGACCGTCGCCAAGCTGTCGACCCACCGGACGCCAACTTGCGCAAAGGAGCCTGTTCATGAAGGTCGGAATCGTCGGGGCGGGGTTCGTCGGCAGCACTGCGGCCTTCGCCATGGTGACCACCGGCGCCGCGAGCGAGGTCGTGCTGGTCGACATGAACGAGGCGCTGGCCCAAGCCCAGGCCCAGGACATCGCCCATGCCGTGCCCTTCACCCATGCGGTCACCGTCCGCGCCGGCTCCTATGCCGCGCTGGAGGGGGCGGGCGTGGTCGTGCTGTCGGCCGGCGTCGCCCAGAAGCCGGGGGAAACCCGGCTGGAGCTGCTGGAGCGCAACGCCAAGGTGTTCGGCGCCATCATTCCGGAGGTGCTGAAGGCCGCCCCCGACGCCGTCCTGCTGGTTGCCAGCAACCCGGTGGACGTGATGACGCAGATCGCGACGCGGATCAGCGGTCTGCCGCGCAACCGGGTCATCGGGTCGGGTACCGTTCTCGACACCGCGCGCTTTCGCGCCCTGCTGGCCGAGCAGTTGGCAGTCACCCCGCGGTCCGTCCATGCTCATGTCGTCGGCGAGCATGGCGACTCGGAGGTTCTGCTGTGGTCGAGCGCCACCGTCGCCGGCTTGCCTGTCGAGCAGGCGGCCGACCAGCTCCGCCGCAGCCTGACGGTGGAGGACCGCGCCGCCATCGACGAGGGGGTGCGCCGCGCCGCCTACCGCATCATCAACGGCAAGGGCCACACCGCCTTCGGCATCGCCGGCGGGCTGGCCCGGCTGGTGTCGGCCATCGGCGCCGACGAACGGATGGTGGCGACCTGCGCCATGCTGACCGACGATGTCTGCGGGGTGCCGCAGGTGGTGCTGTCCCTGCCGCGCGTCATCGGCGCCGGCGGCGTGCTCGACACCGTCCTGCCCAACCTGTCGGCGGAGGAGCAGGCGGCCCTGCGCCGCAGCGCCGAAATCCTGAAGGAGGCCGCCGACGGGGTGGAGCGCCGGATGGGCTGGAGCAGCTGACGCTACTTCACGTGATCCGCCAGGCCCGTCGCCAACCCGTCGAAGACGGCGCGGCAGCGGGGGGTGGAGCGCAGATCCTCGTGCATGGCGACCCACACCCCCATGGGCAACTCGAAGCGCTCGGTCAGCAGGCGGACCAGATCGGGGTTCCGCCGCGCCAGCGGGACCTGACAGATGCCGATGCCGAACCCGGCCTCAATCGCTGCCAGCTGCGCCAGATGGCTGTCGGTGCGCAGGGCGAAGCGGGGCAGGGTGAGGCCCGGCACGCGCTGCATCATCGCGCGGATGTCCGGCGTCTCGCGGTCGAAGCCGATCAGGCTGTGGCCGTCGAACTCCTCCAGGCTGCGTGGCGTGCCGTGGCGCTCCAGGTAGCGGCGGTGGGCGTGCAGACCCAGCGCGATGCTGCCGACCCGCCGCACCAGAAGCGCCTGCTGGTCGGGCTCCACCATCCGCACGGCGACATCGGCATCGCGTTGCAGCAGATTGTCGATGCCGTTGGACAGCACCAGCTCGACCTCCAGCGCCGGATGGCGGCTCCGAAGGCCGGCCAGGATCGCCGGCAGGATGCGGGCGCCCACCACCTCGCTGGCGGTGACCCGCACCGTGCCGCGTACCTCCGCTCCCCATCCTGACGCCGTGCGCCACAGGCTGGCCGCCGCCGCATCCAATGCCTCCGCCTGCGGACGCAAGGCCAGCGCCGCGTCGGTCGGATCAAGCCCGCGCGGAGAGCGCACGAACAGGGAGCCGCCGACCGCCTCCTCCAGCGCCGCGATATGGCGGGCGAGGGTGGGTTGCGTCAACCCCAGGGCGCGTGCCGCCGCAGACAGCGACCCTTCACGGATCACCGCAAGGAAACTGCGGTAGAGGTCCCAGCTGGGTGGTGGCGGGTTCATCGATTTCAGTATAGCAACCCGCCACAGTTCGACAATTCCGTTCATCCGATCCCCGGCCCATCCTTCCGCCGTCATGAAGCGAAAAGCGATGGGGACAACAATGGAACGGCAGGCGACCGGCACGGGCAGGACCGCCCTGGTTCTGGGTGCGACCGGCGGGTTTGGCGGGGAGATGGCGCGGGCGCTGGCGGCACGCGGCTGGACGGTGCGCGGTCTGCGCTGCAAACCGGCGGAGCGGCTGCGACCTGACGGAGTTCAGTGGATGTTCGGCGATGCGATGAATGCCGCCGACGTGGCGGCGGCGGCCGAGGGCGCAGCGCTGATCGTCCACGCGGTGAACCCGCCGGGATACCGTCATTGGGACCGGTTGGTTCTACCCATGCTGGACAACAGCATCGCCGCGGCTTGCGTCAACCGTGCTCGCATCCTGCTGCCCGGCACCGTCTACAACTATGGCCCCGACGTCTTCCCGCTGATCCCGGAGACGGCGGCGCAGAACCCGCTCACCCGCAAGGGTGCCATCCGGGTGGAGATGGAGCGTCGGTTGCATCGCGCGGTGGGGCAGGGGGCGAGATTGCTGATCCTGCGCTGCGGCGACTTCTTCGGTCCGCAGGCGGGCAACAGCTGGTTCAGCCAGGGATTGCTGACGCCCGGCAAGCCGCCGACCCGGATCAACCAGCCGGGCCGGCCAGGGATCGGCCATCAATGGGCCTATCTGCCCGATGTGGCGGAAACCGCGATGCGCCTGCTCGACCGCGAGGCGGAGTTGAGCGACGACGCGATGTTCCACATGGATGGACACTGGGATGCCGATGGCGGCCGGATGGTCGCGGCCATCCTCCGCGCATTGGGCGAGCCCGACCTGCCGGTGCGGCGGATGCCCTGGTGGGTGCTGCGGCTGGCCGGTCCGGCGGTGCCGCTGTTCCGCGAACTCAGCGAGATGCGTTATCTGTGGCAGGAGCCGGTGCGGCTCGACAATCGCCGCCTGCTGGCCTTCCTGGGCGAGGAACCTCACACACCGCTGGATCTGGCGGTGCGCAGGACGCTTGCCGGGTTGGGATATCTCAAGCTGGGACATCTCCCCGCACAGCCGGCGGGATCGCCGGAGGCGGGGAAATGCATACCCGACCATGTGGCCTCAAGCCGCCTGGGCTGAGGCCTCACGGTTCAAACCAATCCTCAGACCACCGGACCCGGAGTGCCCTTGTTGGCTTCCAGGGCGCGGGCCAGGCCTTCCTCGATCTTCTTGGCCGCCTCTTCGGCGTTGCCCCAGCCGCGGACCTTCACCCACTTGTTCTTTTCGAGATCCTTGTAGTGCTCGAAGAAGTGGGCGATCTGCTCGATCACGATCGACGGCAGGTCGGTGTAGTCCTTCACGTCGGTGTAGAACGGGTGCAGCTTGTCGACGGGAACGGCCAGCAGCTTCTCGTCCTCGCCGGCCTCGTCCTCCATGTACAGGACGCCGATGGGACGCGAGCGCAGGACCGCACCCGGGACGACGCCGTGCTGGCCGACGACGCAGACGTCCACCGGATCGCCGTCACCCGACAGGGTGTGCGGGATGAAGCCGTAGTTGCACGGATAGAACATCGCGGTGTGCAGGAAACGGTCGACGAACACCGCGCCCGATTCCTTGTCGACTTCGTACTTCACCGGCTGGCCGCCGATCGGAATCTCGATGACGACGTTCACGTCCCAGGGGGCATTCTTACCCGCGGCGAGCTTGCTCAGATCCATGTATCGCGTTCCTTCGACTGGCGTATTCAGGGCACGTTCTTGTTTCGGCGCCGATGCCCGGTCCGGCGCCACGCGGGGCCGGAGTTTAGGCGGAACGCCGATCAAGGCCAAGGAACTTGCGTGGGCTCTTGCGCAGGTGCGGCAAAGGGGCAACCCTGCCGGGCATGGCCCGCCCGATCATCCTGCTCCTCATCCTTCTGGCTCTGCCGGCGCTCCGTCCGGCATGCGCGGAGGCTCCCGAACACGGCATCGCCACGCACGCCAGTGTAACGCATGGCATCGCCATGCATGGCGATCTGGCATTGCCGCCGGACTTCACCGCCTTCCCCTACGTCGACCCGGACGCGCCTAAGGGCGGGACCATCCGGCAGGCGGTGACCGGCAGCTTCGACAGCCTCCACCCGCACATCGTCAAGGGCGTGCCGGCGCTTGGCCTTGGCTATGTGTTCGAAACGCTGCTGACGCGGTCGTGGGACGAGCCCTTCTCGCTCTACGGTCTGCTGGCCGATCGGGTGGAGGTGGCCGGCGACCGCTCCGCCGTCACCTTCCGCATCGATCCCAAGTCGCGCTGGCACGACGGGACGCCGGTGACCGCCGCCGACGTGCTGTTCTCCCTGGAGATGCAGCGGCGGCACGGCACGCCCAACCGGCGCCTGTTCTACGCCAAGGTCGCGGCGGCCGAGGCACCCGATCCGCAGACCGTCCGCTTTGCCTTCGCTTCCAACCCGGACGGAGCCATCGACCGCGAGATGCCGCTGCTGATGGGACTGATGCCGATCCATTCGAAGGCCTTCTGGACCGGCCGCGACTTCAACCGCACGACGCTGGAACCGATCCTCGGCAGCGGCCCCTATCGCATCGCCGCCGTCGATCCGGGCCGCCGCATCGTCTATGAGCGGGTGCGCGACTATTGGGGCCGCGACCTGCCGACCCGCGTCGGGCAGTTCAACGCCGACCGGCTGGAATTCGACTATTACCGCGACGATTCCGTGGCGCTGGAGGCGTTCAAGGCCGGACAGGGCGACGTTCGTTACGAGAGCGATCCGGCCAAATGGGCCAGCGGCTACGACGGCCCGGCCCTGCGCGACGGCCGCATTGTGCGGGAGGAACTGCCGAACCGGCGGCCGGAGCCGGCGCGCGGCCTGATCTTCAACACCCGCCGGCCGATCTTCGCCGATGTGCGGGTGCGCCGGGCGCTGGGCATGGCGACCGACTTCGACTGGATCGGCCGCAGCCTGTTCCACGGGCTGCTGACCCGCACCGCCAGCTATTACCCCAACTCCGACCTCGCCGCCCGCGGCTTGCCGGAGGGGGAAGAGTTGCGGGCGCTGGAGCCATTCCGCGACCGGTTGCCGCCTGACCTGTTCACCCACCCTTTCGCCCTGCCGGATGGCGGGACCGGCAACGGCCCGGCGGGCCTGCGCGCCGGCCGGCGCGAGGCGTTGCGACTGCTGGAGCAGGCCGGCTGGCGGGTGCGCGACGGCCGGCTGACCGATGCGGCCGGGAATCGTTTCGCCTTCGAAATCCTTCTCTCCGATCCATCGGAGGAGCGGGTGGCGCTGGAATTTGCCCGTTCGCTGGAGCCGCTGGGCATCGAAGCGCGCGTCCGGACAGTGGACAGCGCCCAGTTCCAGGGGCGGCTGGACCGTTTCGATTTCGATATGACTATGCGCTGGTGGGCGTCCAGCCTGTCTCCCGGAAACGAGCAACTCTATTACTACGGGTCCGACGCAGCCGGTCAGGAGGGTAGCCGCAACCTTGCCGGCATCCGCGACCCGGTGGTCGACGAACTCGCCCGCTCCATCGCCGCGGCCACCACGCGGGCGGAACTGGTCGGTCGGGTGCGCGCGCTGGACCGGGTGCTGCTGTGGGGGCACTACATGGTCCCGCTGTTCCACAGCCCGGTGGACCGGATCGCCCGCCGGTCGACCCTGCACCGTCCGGCAATCACTCCGCTGTATGGACCGATGATGGAAAGCTGGTGGGTGGCGCCTTAGGCTATCATTGAACGCATAGATTTCGATTAATGAATTTTCTACAATCCATGACTGGCAGGCCGATCAGGATGGCCCCTGACTGACGTACGGCAAATCTTCATTGCTAATATTGCCCCTAAATGGATCTATCGCGCCATGCGGGGGACACCGGATGAATATCCGCGCAAAAATTTTGTGCGCAAATGTTCTGATCGCCGCCTTTCCGATCTGCATGGCCGTCGTCCTTGCGTGGAATGCCGTGGCGGATCTCCGGCAGCGCCACCGGACGGAAAACTCGCTTTCGGCTTTCGAGGCGACTCTGCAGGTCGGTCCCCTGTTGGCGAGCGAACGGGGGCGCTGGGCGGTCGCCTTCGACAGCGACAAGCCGCTGGACGCCGCCACCGCCCAGCCGCTGGAGGCGGCCATCGCCGCCAGCGATGCGGCGCTGACCAAGGCTCGTGAGCAGATCGAGGCCGCCGGCCTGGCCCCTACCCCGATCGTCACCGCCACCAACCAGTTGAAGGCGGCGCGGACGGCCGCCCGTCAGGCGGCGGAGCAGGCCAAGGCGGTTCGGCCGGCGACCATCGCCGCGGCCACTATCGATGCCATTGCCGCGGCCAACCAGAATGTCGGCAAGGCCATCGACGAAACCTACCGCTCCACCATCGTCAATGGTCCCGACCTGTTCGGTCACGTCAATCTGGCGCGGCTGGCCCAGGACATGCGCGACGTCGGCGGCACACGCTCCGCCTCCGTCGGGCTGTTCGTCGCCGGTATGGCCTTCGGGCCCGAGCGGCTGCAGGCGGCGACCGAGATGACCGGCAGGATCGGCGGCCTCTGGCAGATGATGCAGCAGGCGGTGCTCAACCTCGGCAACCCGCCGGAGCTGACCAGGGCGCTGGAGCATGTGCGCACCACCATGATGACGGAGGGCGAAAAGCGCTTCCAGAGCGTGATCGACGCCGCCCGCAAGGGCGCAGCGCCGCCGGTGACGCTTTCCGAGTGGCGCCCCTGGGTGACGCCGATGCTGAACAACATCCTGACGATGCGCGACGCCGCCCTGTCGGTGGCGCATGAGACGAACCGGGAAAGCGTGGCCCAGGCCTGGACCCAGCTGATCCTTGCCGCGGTGGTCCTGGCGGCGGTCTGCATCACCTTCGGCATCGTGCTGATCGTGCTGTCGGCCCAGGTCACACGGCGGCTGGGTTCCCTGACCTCCACAGTCGTGCGGCTGGCCGATGGCGATCTCGGCGTCGACATCGCCTATTCCAAGCTGCCGGACGAGATCGGCGCGATGGCGCGGGCGATCCAGGTGTTGAAGGAAAGCGCCGTCGAACGCGTCCGCCTGCAATCCGAACAGGAGGCCCAGCGTGCCGCCCGCGAGAAGCGCGCCGCCGCCGTCGAACGGATGGTTCAGGGCTTCGACCGCACGGTGTCGGCCATCCTGACCAGCGTGTCCGGTGCCTCCGCGCAGTTGAGCGAGACCGCCGAATCCATGGCGGCGCTGGCGGAGGAGACCAGCCGTCAGGCCTCCGCCTCCACCTCCGCGGCGGAGCAGACGTCGGTGAACGTGCAGACCGTGGCCTCGGCGACGGAGGAGATGACCGCCTCGATCCGCGAGATCGGCGAACAGGTCTCGCGCTCCAACGGCGTCGCCGCCCAGGCGGTGCGCGAGGCGCAGGACACCACCGGCTCCGTCCGCAATCTGGCGGAAGAGGTCGCGCGCATCGGCGAGGTGGTCAAACTGATCCAGGACATCGCCAGCCAGACCAACCTCCTGGCGCTGAACGCCACCATCGAGGCGGCGCGGGCGGGGGAGGCCGGCAAGGGCTTCGCCGTCGTCGCCAGCGAGGTGAAGCAGTTGGCCAACCAGACCGCCAAGGCGACGGAGGACATCTCCGCCCAGATCAACAGCGTGCAGAACGCAACGCAGGGAACGGTGAACGCCATCGCCGGGATCGGCGGCACCATCGGCACGATGAACGAGATCGCCGCCACCATCGCCGCCGCGATCGAGGAGCAGAGCGCCACCACGTCCGAGATTTCCCGCAACGTCCAGCAGGCGGCCCAGGGCACCGGCGAGGTCAGCGGCAACATCGCGCAAGTGCACGAGGCGGCGGCCCAGACCGGCCGGGCGGCATCGCAGGTGCTGGACGCCTCCACCGGCCTGTCGCGTCAGGCGGCGGATCTGCGCCGCGAGGTGGAGACCTTCCTGTCCGGCATCCGCGCCGCCTGACGCTTGCCAGCCCTTCTCCCAGGGCGGGAGAAGGGCTTTTGATTGCCGGCCCTACCGGTCGTGCAGCGGGGCCATCTGATCCAGGCGGTGGGCGAAGTCGATGTCGGCCGGGGTCACGGCGTCGGCGCTGCGGGTGTAGAGGATCACTTCCACCCGGCCGAGGTCGTTGAACCATTCGGGATGATGGCCTGTCTTCTCGGCCAGCAGGGCGACCTGGTTCATGAACCCCCAGGCGGCCGGAAAATCGGCGAAATGGTAGGTCTTGCGGATGGCGTCGCGTTCCAGCACCTCCGACCAGCCGTGCAGTTCCTTCAGCGCCGTCTGGCGATGCGCGCCGACCAAACGATCGGACATGATGACCTCCCTTTCTTCCGTTCCTCTTTTGCCGCCCGCAGCTTCTTGGCGAACGGGCGGCGGTCCGCTACCTTCTGCGGCATGATACGGAAACCTTCAGGTCCCCATACGGTTCCGCCCACGGTCGAAGACCTGGAGCGCATGGCCGAAGAAGCGCTTGAAACCATCCCTGCGGAGCTTCTGGCCCCGGTCGGGAACCTCGTCATCCATGTCGAGGATTTTCCTGATGAGGATACCGAGCGGGAGATGGAGCTGGAAAGTCCATTCGACCTGCTGGGGCTGTACCGGGGGGTGGATCTGACGCGGCAAAGCGTCGCCGACCTGCGCGGCGGGCCGGACATGATCTTCCTCTACCGCCGTCCGATCCTGGATTACTGGTGTGAGACGGGGGAGGAGTTGCCGGCCATCGTCCGCCATGTCCTGATCCACGAGATCGGCCACCATTTCGGCTTTTCCGACGACGACATGGAGCGGATCGAGACCATGGAGTAGGGGAGGAGTAGGGGGTCGCGCCTCAACCCTCCAGCGCCTCAACCCTCCAGCGCCTCCGCCACCCGGCGGCGCAGCGCCGGCACCAGCTCCTCCTCGAACCAGGGGTTCCGGTTCAGCCAGGCGGTGTTGCGCCAACTCGGGTGCGGCAGCGGGATAGTGGCCGGGCCGTAGTCGCGCCAGCTTGCCACCGTCTCCGTCATCGTCGCCTTGCGGCGGTCGCGCAGATAGCGCGTCTGGGCGTATTGCCCGATCAGCAGGGTCAGCCGGACACCCGACAACGCCTCCAGCACCGGCGGGTGCCACAGGGGCGCGCATTCGGGCCTCGGAGGGTAATCGCCGCCCTTCGGCATGGTTCCGGGATAGCACAGCCCCATCGGCACCACGGCGATGCGGGATTCGTCGTAGAAGGCTGTCCGGTCCATCGCCAGCCATTTGCGCAGCCGGTCGCCCGACGCGTCGTCCCAGGGTATGCCGCTGGCATGCACCCGCGCGCCGGGAGCCTGACCGACGATCAGAAGGCGGGCGGTGGGGCTGCCGCGCAGGACCGGGCGGCAACCGTGCGGCAGGACGCCCGCGCACAGCGTGCAGGCGCGGACCCTCGCGAACAGGCGGTCGAGCGTCGAGCCGCCCTCAATCATGTCATCGGACAATCGACAGCAAATCCTGGACGAAGGCCGGCACCACCTCGGTCGCCGGGCCGTTGATCGAGCTGTGGAAATAGGACGCGCCTTCCGAGGGTTCCAGGTTCAGCTCGACCGTATAGGCGCCGGCCGACCGCGCCTCTGCCACAAATCCGGCGGCGGGGTAGACATGGCCCGACGTGCCGATCGACACGAACAGGTCGCATTCCTCCAGCGCCCGCTGGATGCGCTCCATCTGGTAGGGCATCTCGCCGAACCAGACCACGTCCGGCCGCATGCCGCCCTTGCGCCCGCAGGTCAGGCAATGGTCGTGCACCGACAGGTCGCCCTGCACCTCCGTCACCGTGCGGCAATGCAGGCAGAAGGCCTTCAGCAGTTCGCCATGCATGTGCAGCGGCGCCGTCGATCCGCCGCGCTCGTGCAGGTCGTCGATGTTCTGGGTCACCAGCAGGACATCGCCCTTCCAGCGCCGCTCCAGCTCCGCCAGCGCCCGGTGCGCGGCGTTGGGCTGCACCGCCGGGTCGGCGAGGCCGCGGCGGCGGTCGTTGTAGAAGCGGTGGACGAGGTCGGGGTTGCGCGCGAAGCCCTGCGGCGTCGCCACATCCTCCAGATCGACCTGGCTCCAGATGCCGCCGGCGCAGCGGAAGGTGTCCAGCCCCGACTCCTTGGAAATTCCGGCCCCGGTCAGGATGACGATCGAGTCGGTCGGACGCAGGCGGTTGGTCAGCGCGGGTGAGGGCATGGCATCCCCTTGATATCTGGCGATCGGATTCACGCTTCAAATCGAGTCCGATTTTACGCGATCCGATCTAACGGTTCGGAAACCGGTCATGTGGAAAACTGCTGCGGCGTACGCTCGTCGCGCCCGGATGTAAAGCCGCTGAAAAGAAGGAAGGGGGATACCGCAGGTGGTCAAGGTCCTGTTCGTCTGCACGGGCAACATCTGCCGCTCGCCGACTGCCGAGGGGGTGTTCCGCCATCTGGCCGAGCGCGCCGGTCTCGGGCCGCATGTGACCGCCGATTCCGCCGGCACCCACAGCTATCATGTCGGCGAGCCGCCCGATCCGCGCACGCAACGCGCGGCGCTGGCCCGCGGCGTCGACCTGTCGGCTCTGCGCGCCCGCAAGGTGGTTGTGGCCGACTTCACCCGCTTCGACCATATCCTGGCGATGGACCGCGGCCATCTGGCCCAGCTGCGCCGCATCGCTCCGCCGGGTACCACCGCGGCGCTCCGCCTGTTCCTGGACGATGCGCCGGGACTTGAGGGCCGCGAGGTTCCCGATCCCTACTACGGCGGCCCCGACGGCTTCGAAGAGGTGCTGGACCTGTGCGAGACCGGGTCGCGCGGCCTGCTGGACCGCCTGATGCGCGAAAGCAAGTTTCCGATTCGCGAACGCATCGGTTAACGTCTCGCTGTGCCCCGGTTGCTTGGTTTATGCTGCCGGGATTAGCCCTTTGGGAGCATCCGTCCGCCATGACCAGCGCAGCCACCGGCACCACCACGCCCGGCGGAATCCTCGACGGCATCGTGCTGTTCGAGGCCTTCTCGCCGGAGGAGCGCGCGGCCGTGGCCTCGCGCGGGCGGGTGTTCGATGCACCGGTCGGCACGGTGCTGATGCGCGAAGGCGACGGCGCCAGCTCGCTTTACGTGCTGTTGGACGGCACGGTGCGGGTGGTGCGCAACGACCAGTTCGGCGGTCAGGTGGAGGTCGGATTCCGCCGCGCCGGCGACTGTTTCGGTGAGATGGCGCTGATCGACGGCGGCGCCCGCTCCGCCTCGGTGATCGCCGCCACGCCGGTGACGGTGTTCGAGCTGGAACGCGAGCTGTTCCTGGCGCTGATCTCCCCCTCGCCCGATCTGCTGGCGAAGCTGCTGCGCGAACTCAGCCGGATGATCCGCGAGGTGTCTGAACGGGTGGTGCGCGAGGATCTGGAGCGCCGCACCCGCATCGCCGAATCGGCTTTGGCCCGCCAGCGCGCCATCACCCAGGCGGTGACCGGGCTGGCGCACGAGTTGAACACGCCGCTCGGCGTCTGCGTCACCGCCGCCAGCCACCTGCAGGAGCTGGCCCGTCCCGGCAACGGCCCGCTCGCGACAGAGGAGTTGCGGGAGCCGGCCGCCCTGCTCGACGCCAATCTCGCGCGCGCGGTGGATCTGGTGGAGGCGTTTTCCGCCATCGCCGCCTGCCAGAACGCCGAACCGCTGGAGGCGCTGGACCTGCGCCAGACGGCGGCCGACATCGCGGCGCTGTTCGCCGTCCAGCATCCGGACCTGCCGCTGGCCTTGCGGGTGATGCCGGGTGCCCCCTGTCCCTGGATCGGCTGCACCCAACCGCTGGAGCGGGTGCTGCACCACCTGTTCGCCAACGCCGCCGCCCATGGCTATGCCGGTGGTCCCGGCGCCGTCGAGGTGGCGGTGGAGCCGGCGATGCTGGATGCGGTCCCGGCCTGGAACCTGATCGTCCGCGACCGCGGTGCCGGCATTCCGGCGGAGCATCTGCCGCTCCTGACCGATCCCTTCTTCACCACCGCCCGCCCCCGCGGCCACAAGGGGTTGGGTCTGGCCGTCGTCTTCAACACGGTGACCGGCCCGCTCGGCGGCCGGATCGCCTTCGACAGCACGCCGGGAGCCGGCACGATGGTGACGATCACCCTGCCGCAGGAGCTGTGAGGGCGGAAACGGCCGTCGCCTTCTACCCGTGCAGGACGAGCCCCTTCACCGTCTTGTCGACCGCCTTCTTCGGCCCGCGCAGGGCCAGCCCGACCAGATCGGGGCCGGCCGGATCCTCGGCCCGGAAAGCGGCACGGTTGGCGGCATCGTGCCCCGTGGCGAACATGGCGGCGACGTAGGGCACCAGTGTCAGCCCCCGTTCCAAGGCGCCGTCGCGGACCGCCCGCAGCCGGTCGCCATCGGCTGCGAAGATCATGATCGGCTGGCCGAGCATCCGGCCATAGCGGCGGCCGGCACCGTCGACATAGGGTTCGCCCAGCGCTTCGGGGGCCGCGGCGGCGATGCCGGTGGCCAGGAAGGCGGCGACGTTCAGCTTCTGCCACACCGGCAGATCAGCGCGGATGACCAGCGCGACCTTGGTGTCGAAGCGGACGGGTGCGTCAGCGGCGATGGGTTCGGTCATCTGGGTATCGGGCATGAGAGTTCTCCTTCGCCCATCCAGATGCCGGATGATCGCGTCTCAGTCTGGAACGTTCGTGCACAGATCGCGGTAGGCGGCGGGCGTCATGCCGTAGGCGCGGCGGAACCAGCGGCCGAGATGGCTCTGGTCTGCGAACCCGACCTCTGCCGCGACCAGGGCCGGCGCCTCGCCGTCGGCCAGCCGGCGCCGGGCGGCGCGCAGGCGCAGCCGGACCAGATAGGCATGCGGCGACAGGCCGAAGGCGGCACGGAAGGCGCGGTTCAGACGGAAACGGTCGACGCCGGCCGCGGCCGACAACTCGTCCAGTCCGACATCCTCGGCCATGCGGGCGTGCAGCAGGTCGCGCGCCAGGGCAGCGGCGCGGTCGGGGCGCAGGCGCTGGCGGTCCGGCGGCGGGGCAAGATGGCCGGCCAGCCTCGCCGCCAGACGGTCCACCGACAGGTCGCGGGCAAGCCGCCCCTCCCCGCGGTGAAGGGCCAGGAAGGCGGTCAGGATCGTCGCGGCGAGTCCGGGATCGTCGGCCAGCGTGTCGCGGAAGCCCAGACAGCCGGCGGCGCGCGGCATCAAGCCGTTCAAGGCATCGGTGCGCGCGGTCAGCAGCGGCACCGGCAGGTAGAGCATGGCATAGGTGAAGCCGTCCTCAGCGGGGCTATGGCCGTCATGGGCCTCGCCAGGTTCGATCAGGATGACGCGGCCGGGGTGCTGGTGTGAAGCCGCCGCCGGCAGCGGAAGGCCTGCACCCCCTGTTCGGTGACGCCGACCAGCAGTTCGTCATGGTCGTGCAGGTCATAGGCATGGCCGCGGAAATGGGCACGGATCGTCTCGATGCCAGTTTCCGCGTCGCGGCGGACCGCCACCCAATCCCGTTTTCCGTCCGCCATGTCTCCCATGCGGCACCTCCATGGCCGGATCGCCGGTCAGTAGATCAGTTCGTTCTCGCCGCCGCCTTCGGAGATGACCAGTTCGCCGCGGGCGGCGAGATCCTTTGCCAACTGCACCATGTACATTTGCGCCTCGTCCACGTCGCGGACGCGGACCGGACCCATGGCGGCCATGTCCTCGCGCAGGATCTTGGCCGCGCGCTCGGACATGTTGGAGAAGAACAGGTCCTTCAGCGTTTCCGACGCGCCCTTCAGCGCGGTGCCCAATTTCTGCTTGTCCACCGTGCGCAGCATCGTCTGGACGCCGCCGGGGTCGAGCTTCGACAGATCCTCGAAGGTGAACATCAGCGACTTGATGCGCTCGGCGCTGTCGCGGTTGCGCTCCTCCAGCGCCGCCATGAAGCGATGCTCGGTGGTGCGGTCCAGTCCGTTGAAGATCTCCGCCAGCATTTCGTGGCTGTCGCGGCGGCTGGTGCGGGCGAGGTTGGTCATGAACTCCGTGCGCAGCGTGCGCTCCACATCGTCCAGAACTTCCTTCTGAACCGCCTCCATGCGCAGCATGCGCATGACGACTTCCATCGCGAAGCTTTCCGGCAATTGGGTCAGCACCCGGCCGGCATGTTCCGGACGGATCTTGGACAGCACCACGGCGACGGTCTGCGGATACTCGTTCTTCAGGTAGTTGGACAGCACCGACTCGTTGACGTTCGCCAGCTTGTCCCACATCGTGCGGCCGGCCGGACCACGGATTTCCTCCATGATCTGGTCGACCTTGTCCTTCGGCAGGGTCTTCATCAGGAGGCGCTCGGTCGAATCGAAGGAGCCGACGAGGGAGCCGGTGGCCGACATCTGCTCGGCGAACTCGACGAACAGGCGCTCGATCAGGTTGGCCGAGACGGTGCCCAGGTTCGCCATCACCTGGGACAGCTCCTTGATCTCCTCGTCGTCCATCAGCGAGAACAGTCTGGTGGCATGCTCTTCGCCCAGAGCCAGCATCATGATGGCGGCCTTTTCCGGGCCGGTGAGGGTCCGGTAATCCTCGCGAACCTTCAACGCCATCTGTCCGCCTCCACCGATCCGCCCACCTCGCGCCGACGGCGGGCGGTTCATTCTTGCACGTCAGGTTTCCTATTCTTCCGTTTTAATACGATCCGCTTGCGCATTCCATCCCTTCAGGGGAAAGGGGCGGGGACGAATTCAGCCAATTCCCCACCCTTCCTGCCGCCCCTTGCCCCCGCCGGCTGTAACCTCAGCCGAACCGCTTGGCGATCACGGCATAGGCGGCGCGCAGGCCCAGCGCCTCGCCGCCTTCCGGACGGCCGGGACGGGCGGAACCGTTCCAGGCATAGGTGTCCAGATGCGCCCAAGGCGTGTCCTTCGACACGAATTCCTGCAGGAACAGCCCGGCGGTGATGGCGCCGGCGAAGCCGTTGGTGGTGACGTTGTTGATGTCCGCCACCTTGCTGTCCAGCCCCTTGCGGTAGGGCGCCCACAGCGGCAGCCGCCACATCGGGTCGTCCACCGCGCTCCCAGCCTCCGTCAGGTCGTTGGCCAGCGCGTCGTCGTTGCACATCAGCGCCGGCAGGTCGGGACCCAGCGCCACGCGGGCCGCGCCGGTCAGGGTGGCGAAGTCGATCAGCAGCTCCGGCTTTTCCGAATCGGCCTCGGCCAACGCGTCGCACAGGATCAGGCGGCCTTCGGCGTCGGTGTTGCCGACCTCCACCGTCAGGCCCTTGCGGGTCTTCAGCACGTCCAATGGCTTGAAGCTGTCGCCCGACACGACATTTTCCACCGCCGGCACCAGCACGCGCAGCCGCACCGGCAGCCCGGCCATCATGATCATCCGGCCGAGCGCCAGCGCATGCGCCGCTCCGCCCATGTCCTTCTTCATCATCAGCATGCCCGACGATGGCTTCAGGTCCAGCCCGCCGGTGTCGAAGCACACGCCCTTGCCGACGATGGTCACCTTGCGATGGTTCGGGTTGCCCCAGCGCAGGTCGATCAGCCGCGGCGCCCGCGGGCTGGCGCGGCCGACGGCATGGATGGCGGGATAGTCGCGGTCGAGCAGGTCCTGCCCGATGATCACCTCGACTGCCGCATCGAACTCGGCGGCCAGATCCTGCGCCGCCTGGGCCAGTTCCGCCGGTCCCATGTCGCAGGCCGGGGTGTTCACCAGATCGCGCACCAGCCAGGTGGCGGTCGCCGCCCGCTCCACCTCGCCGCGGTCGGCCTCCGCCGGCCAGACCAGATTGGCGAAGCCCTTCTCCGGCGGCTTCTTGTAGCGGCTGAAACGGTAGCTGCCGAGCGCCCAGCCCAGCGCCGCCCGCGTCGCCGCCCGGGCGTCCAGCGCCGCATCGATCTTGTAGGAGCCGGCCGGCAGCGAGGCGGGCAGGCCGGCGAAGGCCCACAGATCGTCGACGGCCGACACGCCGGCCAGCACATGGGCGACGCCCCCGTCCGGTCCCGGCAGGAAGACGGTCGATCCGGCCTCGCCGGTGAAGCCCACCGCCTTGACCCAGGATGCTGTGGCCGGCGATTGCGCGGCCAGCCAGTCGGGTAGCCCGGCCTTGGTCACGGGGGTGAGGGCGACGGTGTCGGGGCCGTCGACGGCAAGCAGGGTGGCGAGCAAGACTGAGGATCCTTCTTGCGAGATCACGTCACGCATCCGATGCGGATGCCCATCCCCCAAGGATGGCGCGCCGGTGGGCGGCTGGAAAGGGGTGGCATGCGCCGGGCAGGCATGGGCGGGCTGTGAAAGCCGAGGTGTGGAACAGTGTGGAACGGTTTTCCAAGCATGTTCCACTGTTCCATCCGGCCGCCATGCTCCACCCGTCGCGTCGTTTCGACAGGCACGAATGGAACGGATGAAACACTGTGAAACAGCCTTCCGGTGATGTTCCATTGTCTCAAACGCCGGGGACGTGGCGGTTCGGCGATAACGCCGGAATGGCGGAGCGAACGAACGGCTCCAATGAAACGACTCATCGAAACATACCACGGCCTCCCCGGCGATCTAGGCAAACTATCCTATCATAGGGAGTCAAAGCTGCCAGTGCTTGAATGAACCACGATGGCCTTTTCCGGCCTTCAATCGTCCATCAGGAGTCTATTGGCTTCCCGACCGGGCCACGGCTGTCGGCTGAGCGTCGACCAGTGCGATTTCGATCCGCTCCTTGCCCTTGCCGGTGTTGCGGCGCTTGAGCGTCAGCGCGCCGATCTCGCCCGTTCGGCGCAGATGCGTGCCGCCGCAAGGAACCCGGGCGAAGCCGGGATCTCCCAGAAGCGGCGCTCGGCGGCCTCGTCGCTGAAGCCGCTCAGGATGGGGGTGTCGGCGGCAACGATGCGCGCCGCCTGTTCGGCCAATTCGGGCAGCAGCGGGGTGATCGGCTCGTTCAAGGCGAAGTCGACGCGCGCCTTGTCGGCGGCGATGTGGGCGCCGACCTTGTGGATGCCGGGCAGGCGGCCCATCACCAGTTCAAGCACGATCTCGGCTGCGAAGTGCAGGCGCATCAGCCGGTAGCGGCGCTCCCAGTCGATCGCCACCGCAACGGCGTCGCCGGGGGCGAGGCCGTGGCCGGGCGCGAGCCTGTAGCGGATCTCGCGGCCGTCCTTGCGGGCTTCCAGCACTTCGAAGCCGCCGATGGTGCCGGCATCGCTCTCCTGCCCACCGGAAAGCGCGTAGAGGATGGTGGCCTCCAACGTAATCTCGTCGCCGTCCACCCCGGCAATGCGGGTTTCCAGGCGGGTGCGGTAGGGATCGTCCCAGAACAGTTTCCGGGTCATGGAGTGCCTCGCGGAAAGCCACAGATCAACGACGTTTTCCAAATGGATGGCCTATTCGCCCATTCAGCTGCTCAGTATAGCCGCTCCAAGGAAACATCCGGAGGAGGTTTGTCGCGCGGGTAGGGCGGATGCCTGCCCCGGCGCAACCGGAAGGCTTGTTGCGGTCCGTGAGGTGGGTCATGCTCACGCCCCCGCTGTTTGCCCGCTTCGAAAGGTGCCGTCCGATGTCCGACCTGACCCTGGTGATGGGGAACAAGACCTATTCGTCCTGGTCGCTGCGCCCGTGGCTGGCGCTCAAGCACACCGGTCTGGCCTTCACCGAGACCGTCATTCCCCTGCGCCAGCCCGACACCGCCGCCCGAATCGCCGAGCATTCGCCATCGGGCCGCGTGCCCACCCTGATCCATGACGGGCTGACCGTCTGGGACTCGCTGGCAATCTGCGAGTATGTGGCGGAATTGGCGCCCGAGGTCCGGCTGTGGCCGGCGGACCGGGCGGCGCGGGCGGTGGCGCGCTCGGTGTCGGCGGAGATGCATTCCGGCTTCGTCTCCCTGCGCACCACCATGTCGATGGACCTCAAGCGCGACCGCAAGGGCCAGGGAATGACCGACACGACCGCCGCCGACATCGCGCGCATCGAGGCGCTGTGGGCCGACGCCCGCGCCCGCTTCGGGGACCGCAGGGACGGGCCGTTCCTGTTCGGTCCCTTCTCCATCGCCGACGCCATGTTCGCCCCGGTGGTGACGCGGCTGGAGACCTACGGCGTCGCGGTGTCACCGACGTCGCGCGCCTACATGGACGCCGTGCTGGCCCTGCCGGCGATGCGGGAGTGGATCGCGGCGGCCAAGGATGAGCCGTGGGAATTCGAGCCGTGAGCGATTCCGGTGTCTCCATCCGGCCGGCGGGGCCGGAGGATGCCGAGGCGGTCGGCGCACTGCTCCAGGCGTCGTATCCGCCGCTGATGGCCGCAGGCTATCCGGCGGACGTGCTGGAGCGCGCCCTGCCGGCTATGATGCGGGCCAACCCGCTGCTGCTGCGGTCGGGCACCTATCATCTGGCGGTGGCGCAGGACGGCGCCGTCATCGGCTGCGGCGGCTGGACCCGCGAGCCGCCGGGGGCGCCCTGCCAGCCTGTGGATCCAACGGTCGGCCACATCCGCCACTTCGCCACCCATCCCGGCTGGTTGCGCCGGGGCGTCGGCACCGCCCTTCTCGGCCGCTGCATCGCGGAGGCGCGGGTCGCCGGCGTCCGCCGGCTGGACTGTCTGTCCAGCCTCGTCGCCGAACGCTTCTATGCGTCGGCTGGTTTCCGCCCAGTTGGAACGCGGTCGGTGATCCTGGCGCCGGGCGTCCAGTTCGACAGCATCGTCATGACGCTGGAGCTGTCTCCACCCGCCGGTTGACGCAACCCTGAATGAGAAACGGCGCGCCGTCCTGCCGGATGGCGCGCCGTTTTCGTACGCGACTCTTGAAGATCCCCGCCGTGCACCCCCCTCACCCCAACCCTCTCCCCGCTTTCGGCGGACCTTTGGTCCGCCTGTCGCGTCAGCGCAAACTCCGTTTGCGCGTGAGCGGGGGGGAGAGGGGATGGTCCGCTCTTGCGGGAGGGGGCTTTACTCCGCCGGGATGGCGCGCGGCAGGGTCACCGGCACGGCCAGACGGTGCAACATCTCCTTCGGAACCACCTGCCAGAAGTGGCCGAGTTCGCGCTGCCAGTCGTTGAGGATCTCGGCGGCGAAACGGCTCTGCGTCTCGGCGACATGCTCCTCGATCAGGGCACGGAGCTGGGCCTCGTAATGGGGCACCTCGATCCGCTGGAAGATGACGCTTTCCTCGTTGATGTGCAGCGGCAGCGAGTCTTCCGGGTCGTACAGGTAGGCCATGCCCCCGGTCATGCCGGCGGCGAAGTTGTCGCCGACCTTGCCCAGGATGACCGCCGTGCCGCCCGTCATGTACTCGCAGCCGTTGGAGCCGCAGCCCTCCACCACCACGGTGGCGCCGGAGTTGCGCACCGCGAACCGCTCACCCGCCTGGCCGGCGGCGAACAGCTTGCCGGCGGTGGCGCCGTACAGCACCGTGTTGCCGATGATGGTGTTCTTGTTCGACTCCAGCGGACTGCTGGTCGCCGGACGGACGACGATGGTGCCGCCCGACAGGCCCTTGCCGACATAGTCGTTGGCGTCGCCCATCACCTCCAGCTTGATGCCCTGCACCGCGAAGGCGCCCAAGGACTGGCCGGCGGTGCCGCGCAGGCGGACGGTGATGTGGCCGGGCTGCAGCCCGAACATCCCGAACTTCCGCGTCACCATCGAGGACAGCCGCGTGCCGATGGCGCGCTGCGTGTTGCGGGCGTTGTAGGCGAGCTGCATCTTCTCGCCTTCCTCGAACAGCGGGCGGGCATCGGCGACGATGCGGGCGTCCAGCGTGTCCGGCACCTCGTTGCGGCCCTGCAGGGTGCAGTAGCGCGCGTTCTCGCCCGGATCGACCTGGGCCAGCAGCGGGTTGAGGTCGAGGTCGTCCAGGTGGGCGCCGCCTCGGCTGACCTGATGCAGCAGGTCGGTGCGGCCGATCACCTCGGTCAGCGAGCGGAAGCCCAGGCGGGCCAGGATCTCGCGGACCTCTTCGGCCAGGAAGGTGAAGAGGTTGACGACCTTCTCCGGCGTGCCGACGAACTTCTCGCGCAGCTTCTCGTCCTGGACGCAGACGCCGACCGGGCAGGTGTTGGAATGGCACTGCCGGACCATGATGCAGCCCATGGCGATCAGGCTGGCGGTGCCGATGCCGAACTCCTCCGCGCCCAGCATGGCGGCGATGACGATGTCGCGGCCGGTCTTCAGGCCGCCGTCGGTGCGCAGCCGCACGCGGTGGCGCAGCTTGTTCAGCGTCAGGACCTGATGGACCTCCGACAGGCCCATCTCCCAGGGCAGGCCGGCGAACTTGATCGAGGTCTGCGGGCTGGCGCCGGTGCCGCCGGAGTTGCCGGAGATCAGGATGATGTCGGCGTTGGCCTTCGCCACGCCGGCGGCGATGGTGCCGATGCCTGACCGGCTGACCAGCTTCACCGTGACCTTGGCGTCCGGGTTGATCTGCTTCAGGTCATAGATGAGCTGCGCCAGATCCTCGATCGAGTAGATGTCGTGGTGCGGCGGCGGGCTGATCAGCATGACGCCCGGCGTCGAGTGACGCAGCCGCGCGATCATCTCCGTCACCTTGAAGCCGGGCAACTGGCCGCCTTCGCCGGGCTTGGCGCCCTGGGCGACCTTGATCTCCAGCTCGCGGCACTGGTTCAGGTATTCGGCGGTGACGCCGAAGCGGCCCGACGCCACCTGCTTGATGGCGGAGTTCCAGTTGTCGCCGTTCTTGTCCGGGCGGAAGCGCGCCGGATCCTCGCCGCCCTCGCCCGAGTCGGACTTGGCGCCGATGCGGTTCATGGCGACGTTCAGCGTGCCGTGCGCCTCGGGCGACAATGCTCCCATCGACATGCCCGGCGTGATGAAGCGCTTGCGGATCGCGGTGATGCTCTCCACCTCGTCCACCGGAACGGCGGCCTTGGTGGTGCGGAACTCCAGCAGGTCGCGCAGCTGCATCGGCGGCCGCTTGTTCACCTGCTCCGAATACTTCTTGAAGGTGGTGTAGCTGTCGTTGGTGACGGCCTGCTGCAGGGTGTGGATGATCCCACCCTCCCAGCCATGGCGGTCGCCCGACTTGCGGAAGCGGTAGAAGCCGCCGACCGGCAGGGGCAGCGCCTCGCCGGCATAGGCCAGCGCATGCTGCTCCAGAACCTTCTTCTGGATGCCGTTCAGGCCGATGCCGGAAATGCGGCTGACCATCGCCGGGAAATGCTCGGCGACCAGGGCGCGGCTGAGGCCGATGGCCTCGAAGTTGCCGCCGCCGCGGTAGCTGCTGATGACCGAGATGCCCATCTTGGACATGATCTTCAGCAGGCCGTCGTCGATGGCCTTCTTGTAGTTCGTCATCGCCTTTTCCAGCGACAGCGAGCCGAGCAGGCCGCGGCGCTGGCGCTCGGCCACCGCTTCCTGCGCCAGATAGGCGTTGACGGTGGTGGCGCCGACGCCGATCAGCACCGCGAAGTAATGGGTGTCCAGGCATTCCGCCGTGCGCAGGTTCAGCGAGGTGAAGGTGCGCAGGTTGGAGCGGATCAGATGGGTGTGGACCGCACCGGTCGCCAGGATGGCCGGGATGGCGGCGCGGGCCGGACCCATCGCCTCGTCGGTCAGGATGACGTGGTTGGCACCGCCGCGCACGGCGTCCTCCGCCTCCTGGCGGATGCGGCGCAGCGCGTCGCGGAGCGCGTCCGGGCCGGCATCGGCCGGGAAGGTGGCGTCGATTTCCGCCGCCGTCTCGCCCATGTAGGCGCGCATGGCGCGGAATTCGGCGGTGGTCAGCACCGGGCTGTCGAGTTGCAGCAACCGGGTCTGGCTCTCATCCTCGTCCAGGATGTTGCCGAGGTTGCCCAGCCGCGTCTTCAGGCTCATCACCCGGCGCTCGCGAAGCGAGTCGATGGGCGGATTGGTGACCTGGGAGAAGTTCTGGCGGAAGAAATGGTGCAGGCCGCGGTACTTGTCGGACAGCACGGCGATGGGGCTGTCGTCGCCCATCGAGCCGACGGCCTCCTTGCCGTCCTCCGCCATCGGGTGGAGGATCAGCTCCATGTCTTCCATGGCGAGGCCGAAGGCCATCTGGCGACGGCGCAGTTCCTCCTTCTCCATTTCCGACGCCTCGCCCTTCAGCGCGGCGGACTTGACCAGCTCGTCCAGATGCGTGGTGTTCTTGACCCACTGGCCCCAGGGCTTCTGGGTGGCCAGATGGTCCTTCAGCTCACGGTCGTTGAACAGCTTGCCGGCCTGGAGATCGACGGCGATCATCTCGCCCGGGCCGAGGCGGCCCTTCTCGACCACCTGGTTCTCCTCGATCTTGACCATGCCGGTCTCGGACCCGCCGATGATCAGGCCGTCGGTGGTGATGGTGTAGCGCATCGGGCGCAGGCCGTTGCGGTCCATGCCGCCGACGACCCAGCGGCCGTCGGTCATGGCGAGCGCGGCCGGGCCGTCCCACGGCTCCATCACCGAGTTGCAATAGGCGATCAGGGCCTTGTGGTTTTCCGGCGTGGTCTGCGAGCTGGTCAGCGCCTGCGGCACCAGCATCATCTTGACCATCGGCGCGCTGCGGCCGGCGCGGACCATCACCTCGAACACCGAATCCAGCGCGCCCGAGTCCGACAGGCCGACGCCGATCACCGGCTTCAGGTCCGCCATGTTGGCGCCGAACACCGGATGCTCCATCCGGGTCTCGTGCGCCTTCATCCAGTTGACGTTGCCCTTCAGCGTGTTGATCTCGCCGTTGTGGGCGAGCATGCGGAAGGGCTGGGCCAGCGGCCAGGTCGGGAAGGTGTTGGTCGAATAGCGCTGGTGGTAGATGGCGAAGGACGACTCGAAGCGGTCGTCGGTCAGGTCCGGATAGAAGGTGGACAGCTGTTCGGCGAGGAACATGCCCTTGTAGATGATCGAACGGGCCGACAGCGAGCAGATGTAGAAGTCGTTGATCTGCTCGCCATGCACCGCCTTCTCGATCCGGCGGCGGATGATGTAGAGGTCGAGCTCGAACTGCTCGTCCGACACGCCCTTGGAATTGCCGATGATGATCTGCTCGATCTCGGGCCGGGTCGCGTTGGCCTTCTCGCCGATGATGTCGACGTTGATCGGCACCTGGCGCCAGCCGTAGATGTAGTAGCCGAAGGCCAGGATCTCGGTCTCGACGATGCAGCGGCAGGCTTCCTGCGCGTCCAGGCTGATGCGCGGCAGGAAGACCTGACCGACCGCCAGATTGTTCTCCGGCGGGGTGTGGCCGATGACCTTGACGTGGTCCTTGAAGAACTTCTGCGGCACCTGGACATGGATGCCGGCGCCGTCGCCGGTCTTGCCGTCGGCGTCGACCGCGCCGCGGTGCCAGACGGCCTTCAGGGCCTCGATGCCTTTCTCGACCACCGAACGGCGGGGCTTGCCGTCGATCGCGGCGATGAAGCCGACGCCGCAGGCGTCGTGCTCGTCGGCCGGATTGTAGGCGTGCGCAGTGGTCAGCGCCGCGGCGTTGGCGCGGAAATCGGCGACGAACTGCTCCACCCTGGTTCAACTCGGTGGTCATGGAACGACCCTTTCACAGTCTGGACGTTGACCTGGGGGCGGAAGGGATGGCCCCCTGGGGTGTAGACAAGGTCGTGGAGGCGGTGCCCCCACCCTAACCCTCCCCCGCTCTCGGCCGGCCGAAGGCCGGTCCGATCGCGGGGGAGGGGACTGCCGCTGCTCCGCCCCAAACTCCCTCCCCCGCCCAGCTCTCGCACAAAGCCTTGCTTTGTGCTGACGCGGCAGGCGGACCCTAGGTCCGCCGAGAGCGGGGGAGGGTAGGGGTGAAGGCACGGGTGAAGCGGTGGAAAGGAAACCTTACTCCGCCGCGACCGCCAGCTTGGGCGCGCCGACGGTCTGGGCGTAGGCGTGCATCGCCTCGGCGGCGTCTCGGCCGTCGCGGATGGCCCAGACCACCAGCGAGGCGCCGCGGACGATGTCGCCGGCGGCGAAGACGCCGTCCAGGCTGGTCATCTTGGTGCGGTGGTCGACCAGCAGCGTGCCCCAGCGGGTGACGGTCAGGTCCGGGGAACCGAACATGCCCGGCAGATTCTCCGGCTCGAAGCCGAGAGCCTTGATGACGAGGTCGGCCGGCTCGGTGAACTCGGAGCCCTCGATCACCTGCGGGGTCTGCCGGCCGGTGGCGTCGGCGACACCCAGATGGATGCGCACGGCGCGGACGCCGGTGACGACATCGTTGCCGGTGAAGGCCTCGGGAGCGGCCTGCCAGACGAACTCGACGCCTTCCTCCTCGGCATGCGCCACTTCGCGCTGCGAGCCCGGCATGTTCTTGCGGTCGCGGCGGTACAGGCACTTGACGGAGGTCGCGCCCTGGCGGATCGCCGTGCGCACGCAGTCCATCGCCGTGTCGCCGCCGCCGAGCACCACCACCTTCTTGCCGGCGGCGTTCAGCGAACCGTCCTCGTAAGCCTCGACGGAGTCGCCCAGGCCGACGCGGTTGGAGGTGGTGAGGTATTCGAGAGCCGGGACGATGTTCTTCAGGCCGGCGCCGGGGGCCTCGATGTCGCGGGCCTTGTAGACGCCGGTGGCGACCAGGATCGTCACATGGCGCTCGCGCAGCTCGGCCAGCGAGGCGTCGCGGCCGACCTCGAAGTTGGAATGGAAGATGACGCCGGCATCGGCCAGACGCTGGACGCGGCGGGCGACGACGTCCTTCTCCAGCTTGAAGCCGGGGATGCCGTAGACCAGCAGGCCGCCCATGCGGTCGTAGCGGTCGTAGACATGAACCTCGTAGCCCTTGGCGCGCAGCTCCTCCGCGGCGGCGAGGCCGGCCGGGCCGGCGCCGATCACGCCGACCGACAGGCCCAGCTCGCGGGCCGGCTTGCGCGGCTTGACCCAGCCGTTCTCCCAGGCGGTGTCGTTGATGTACTTCTCGACCGAGCCGATGGTGACGGCGCCGTGGGTCGACTGCTCGATGACGCAGTTGCCCTCGCACAGACGGTCCTGCGGGCAGATGCGGCCGCAGATTTCGGGGAAGTTGTTGGTGGCCTGGGAGACCTCGTAGGCCTCCTCAAGGCGGCCCTCGGCGGTCAGCTTCAGCCAGTCGGGGATGTTGTTGGAGACCGGGCAATGCACTTGGCAGAAGGGAACGCCGCATTGCGAGCAGCGGTTGGCCTGCTCGCCGGCGCGCTCGTCGCTGAAGCGGGCGTAGATCTCGGCGAAGTCCTGGCGACGGTCGGCGGCAGACCGCTTGTCGGGCATCTTCTGCGCGGTGTGCACGAAGCCCAACATTTTCTGGTTCGCCATGACGTCTGCTCCTTCGCTTCGCGGCCCCGTCGTCTGCAGCGGGGACATCGCCTTGCTGGGCCTGACCGGGGGCTGCGGCGTTGGCCTACACCGACCGGCTGGGTTGAAATCGAACGTCCGCAAAGTGGCGGACGCTCGTCATATAACGCATGCGCGAGAGCGGCGGAAGCACAAAAGAACCGATAGGTCCGTTTTGTTGACCTTTTCTCCCGCAAGGCTGGAATGCGTGAGCGGTGCGGCATAGCGTCACAAAAACGAGACAGAAAATTAGTCCACAAATGAGACTATCTCGCAAATAGGGGTACCGACCCTCGCCGTCGCCAAGCACCGGCCCCGCCTGCTATAAGCACCGCAACATCCAACCGTGCCGAAGGCTCCGTGCCACGATGATGATCGATCAATATCTGGACGCCACCCTGATGGGGCTGGTGGAGGGGCTGACCGAGTTTCTGCCCGTCTCCTCCACCGGTCACCTCATCATGCTGGACGAACTGCTGGGCTTCCAGGGGCCGCCCGGCAAGGTGTTCGAGGTGGTGATCCAGCTCGGCGCCATCCTCGCGATCTGCGTGGTGTATTTCCAGCGGCTGTGGCATGTCGCCACAGGGCTGAAGGACGATCCCGGCGCGCGGCGCTTCGTGATGGCGGTGCTGATCGGCTTCCTGCCGGCGATGGTGCTGGGCGCCGCCCTGCACGGCGTCATCAAGACGCTGCTGTTCAACCCGACGGTGGTCAGCATCGCCCTGATCCTGGGCGGCGTCGCCATCCTGCTGGTGGAGCGGCTGATCCCGGTCGCCCGCTATCACAAGATCGAGAATTTCTCCGCCCCGCTGGCGCTGAAGATCGGCTTCTGTCAGTGCCTGGCGCTGGTGCCGGGCGTGTCGCGGTCGGGGGCCAGCATCCTGGGCGCCCTGCTGATGGGCGTCGACCGCAAGGCGGCGGCCGAGTTCTCCTTCTTCCTCGCGGTGCCGACCATGGCCGGCGCCACCGTCTACGACCTCTACAAGAACTGGTCGGTGATGAGCCTGGACAGTGGCCTTCTGATCCTGGTCGGCTTCGTCACCGCCTTCATCGCCGCCGCCCTGGTGGTGAAGACGCTGGTCGACTTCGTCGGCCGCTACGGCTTCACCCCTTCGGCTGGTACCGCATCGTCATCGGCACCGGCATGCTGGCCTTCCTGTATCTGTGATGCGGCGGATGGTCCTGCGACGTCGCCCGGCGGGAAACTGCCGGGCTCAGCGTTTCCCGACCACCATGTGCCGTATCGACAAGAGGATGTATGGCTCATCCGTAAGCCGGTTGCCGATGCGGTAGACCGTCCCCGCAGGCGGCGATATGACGGCACAGCGGTAAGCGACGCCGGCTGTACGTCTGCCGTGATTGACCGACATGATCAGCACCGTCTCTCCGGCAATCGGCCGGACATCGTCCGGGTGCATCGGACTGCGAACCGCTTTCAGCAGAACTGCATGAAGCGCCGCCGCGTCGTCATCGTCCGCCGGAAACGCGATGCCGTTGTAGTCTACAAGGACAGGTCTGATCATCATGCATGCGGATTGCCGGGGTCTTGCAAGGACTCTTCCGGAAGTCTCCGCCGATTGCAATGGGCATTGGCCTTGGCGACGAAGGGCCGCATCAAAGCCACGCTCTGCACGCCCCACGTGCCGCCGGAACCAAGAGACGGCGCTGAGAGATGACTCCGCTCACACCTCGTTCAGCGAAGCTGCGCCTCAAGCATGGCGACAACACGGCCAAGTGCCTCGATCTCTTCGCGGCTCTGCGGCGGACAAACGCTCACTTCGCTCGGGTCGAAGTGACCGCGGCCGGTATCGTAAAGCTCCTCCCGCGTGGCCAAACGGTAGCCGGGAGGAATTGCGGGGGAGCCGTCCGGTATCGAACGTGGGCTGCGTTTGCGCAGAACGAGGGTCTGGGCCTTCAGCGGCTTCGAGGGACGGACAAGCGTCGGTGCCGATGCCCCACAGTCATCCCGAACGTCCGAGCTTTCGTGGCCGGTCGGGCTTCCCTGGAAGCAGAGCATCATCTCGTCGCGCAGCTGCTTGTTCCGAACCACTGCCAACTCCCTATGTGATGCGGACATCGGGCGTTCAAAACACCACGTCGGCCGAGCCGCACCAAAATGTGGGCGATTCCCAAACAATAGGAAATGGTGTCGCCGCCTGTCAAATAGGCAACGCTGCGACTTTACTTTTGTCGCGGCCTCGGCCCCTCGGATCAGTGCGACCGCGGCACCGCCCGCGCCGCGGCGACGGCCACGAACAGGGCGAGCACGGCGATCAGCGCGAAGGCGGTGGCGAGGCTGGTCGCCTGAGCGATGAAGCCGACCAGCGGCGGGCCGGTCAGAACGCCGGTGTAGCCCATGGTCGACACCGCGGCGACGGCATGGTCGGCGTGGCCGCTGTCCACCGCGCCCGCAGTGCTGAACAGCACCGGGACGATGTTCGACAGGCCGATCCCGGTCAGCCCGAACCCGGCCATCGCCAGCAGCGGCGATCCGTCCGCCACCGCACCGGCCGCCAGCACGAGCCCCAGCCCGGCCGCGGCCAGCAGCCCGCCGACGCTCATCAGCGTCGCCCCGCCGAAGCGGTGGCGCAGCCGGTCGCCGCTGAAGCGTCCCGCCGCCATCGCGGCGCAGAACACGCCGAAGCCCATGCCGGCGAGCGATGCCGGGGCGCCGAGATCGTCGCGCAGGTGGATGGCGCTCCAGTCCAGGATGGCGCCCTCGCTCATGAAGGACAGGGCGGCGAGCAAGCCGAGCAGCAGAGTCTTGCGGTCGGGCAGGACCAGCCCGCCGGTCGAGGCGTTGCGGTCGGGCAGGAAACGGCCCTGCAAGGCCAGGAACAGCGCGACCAGCCCGACCGACACCAGCGCGGCCTGTGCCGCCGGCTCCATCAGCGGCAGCAGCAGCCCGCCCAGTCCGGCGCCGGCCAGCCCGCCGAGGCTCCACATGCCGTGCAGCGAGGACATGATCGGCCGGCCGAGCCGCCGCTCCACCAGCGCGCCCTGCGCGTTCATGGCGACATCCATGGTGCCGCCCGACGCGCCGAACAGCGCCAACACGATGCACAGCGTCACCACGTCGGGCACCAGCGCCGGCAGAGGCAGGAAGGCGGCGAACAGCAGGGCGGTCACCCGCGTCACCGGGGCGCTGCCCAGCCGTCCCAGCAGCGGCCCGCTGGCGACCATCGCGGTCAGCGCGCCGGCGGCAAGGCAGAGCAGCGCCACCCCCAGCACCGCCGGGCTGAGGTCGAGCCGGTTCTTCAGCAGCGGGATCTGGGTCGCCCAGACACCGAAGACGGTGCCGTTCAGGAAAAAAGGCGGTGACGGTCGCCCAGCGCGCGGCGGCGGCCTGCTCCACCACCCGGCCCGCGCCGCCGCGGATATCCTCTGCCCCTGTCATCACCCGTCCCGTCGCTGTTGAACTGCCGACATGACGGCGGCCGGCGGGGAAATCAAGCAGCGAAGGGGCAGGCGTGCCATGCCCGAACCGGGCGGAACCCGGCAGATCCTCTCAGTGCCGCCACATCTTGGCGGCGGACAGCAGCAGGATCGCCGACAGGACCGGCAGCAGGACCGACTCGGGCACGACGCCCAGCAGCCGGCCGCCGATGAAGGCGCCGGCCAGCGATCCCGCCGCCATCAGCAGCACGAATCCCCGGTTCCGGGCCAGTACGGACAGGCTGCGGTCGCGGGCGTAGCGGGAGAAGCCGGCGATCATGGTCGGCAGGCTGATCGCCAGCGACAGGCTGCCCGCCAGCTTGACGTCGACGTCGAACAGCAGGACCAGCGTCGGGATCAGCAACTCGCCGCCGGCCACCCCCAGGATGGAGGCGACCACGCCGATGGCGAAGCCGGCGGCGGTCCCGGCGGCGATCAGCGCCAGCCCGTCCAGCGGCGGTCCGCCGCCTGCGGCACCGTGGCCGAACAGCAGGGCACCGGCGATCAGCACCAGCAGCAGGGCGATCACCCGGTGCAGCCGGGCGGGGTCCATCCGCATCGCCCAGCCCGCCCCGATCCAGGCGCCCAGCAGGCTGCCGGCCAGCAGGTTGAGGATCACCGTCCCGTTGGCGGCGACGAGGCCGAGCGGGACGGTTCCGGCACGGAAGGGAAGGGCGGCGGCGACGACGACGAGGCTCATCGCCTTGTTCAGGATGACGGCGTCGAGCACCGCGAAGCGGAAGGCGCCGACCAGCAGGGGAAGCCGGAATTCGGCCCCGCCCAGCCCGATCAGGCCGCCCAGCGTGCCGATGACGGCGCCGCTGATGAAGGAGGCAAGCGCACGCAGCCTCTTCAAGGCAAAAGCTCCAATGCGAAAGCCCCGGCGCAGGGGCCGGGGCTTTCGCGAGCCACGAGACCGGCTCCGCCGCTCAGTGGGCGTTGCCGGTGAGGCTGTTGTACTTGCCGCCGACGATGAAGCGCGACAGGTAGGTCGGCAGGATCACCTCGCAGGTGGCAAGCTCGGTGATGCCCAGATCCTTGAAGCCGAGCGCGGTCGGCGACGCGACGTTGTCCTGCTTCAACAGGGCCACCTGATCGCGGGTCAGCGCCGGGGCCAGCACCGGCACCTTCTCCAGGATGCCGGCCAGCGATTCGGCGATATTCCAGGGGATGGTCACCAGCGGGCGGTGGCGCTGGATGTCCTTCTGGGTCAGCTCCAGCAGCTCCCGGAAGCTGTAGACGCGCGGACCGCCCAGCTCGTAGGTCTTGCCGCGGCTGGCGTCGTTCTCCAGCGAGGCGACGACGGCGTCGGCCAGATTGCCGACATAGACCGGCTGGAAGCGGGTCTTGCCGCCGCCGATCAGCGGCAGGGCGGGGGCCTTCTGCGCCATCGCGGCGAACTTGTTGAAGAAGTTGTCCTCCGGCCCGAAGACGATGCTGGGGCGCAGGATCGTCGCGGCCGGGAAGGCGGACAGCACCGCCTGCTCGCCGGCCGCCTTGGAGCGGGCGTAGGAGGAGGCGGAGTTGGCGTCGGCGCCGATGGCGGAGACGTGGATCAGCCGGTTGACGCCGTTGGCGGCGGCCAGACGGGCGATGCGGGCGGCGGCATCGACATGCACGCCCTGGAAGCTCTGGCTCCCGCGCTCGTACAGCACGCCCAGCAGGTTGATGACGACGTCCGCGCCCTGCACGGCGCGGGCGACCGACTCGTCCTTGGTGCAGTCGGTGGCGAAGGGGACGATCTGGCCGACGGCGCCGGCCGTCTTCAGGAACGTGGCCTTGCCCGGATTGCGGGTGGCGATGCGGATTTGGGCGCCGGACTTGGCGAGGCGCCGGATCAGGTGGCGGCCGATGAAGCCCGAACCGCCGAACACCGTGATAACCTGAGTGCGATAGGACATCGACCGTCTCCCGTGTCGTTGCGCGCCGTAACCGGGGCTTTCACGCGGCGGCTGACCCGCTTCCGCGCGCCCCCGCGCGTCGTCCGACTGTGTGTCGCCATGAGGACTGCTGGAACTGCGGGCATGCTTATAGCGAATGGGCCGCCGCCAATCTAGGGACTGCATTGCCGCGCCGGCCGGCGATGGGGTGAAAACCCGCGATGCGGCAAAAAAATGAAGGGGCCGGAAAAAAGCTGTTGACGCCCCCCGGCCGGATCATTAAACAACCGCCCACACACCGAGCACCGAGCCCAGGTGGCGGAATTGGTAGACGCGCAGGTTTCAGGTACCTGTGGCAGAAATGTCGTGGAAGTTCGAGTCTTCTCCTGGGCACCATTTCTTTCTACCCGGCTGCGCCGCATGCACAGCTCCTTCGATCGAGAGGGAGGCAGTGCAGAGCGGCGTTCGTCGTTTCTAGGGTCCGTGGCCGGGGGCCTGACCACCGGGAAACGACCATGCCCATCGACCTTCATGACGGCGACCTCCCCGACGGCCTCGACCTCGCCGCCGGCGCCCACGACAACTGCGTTGCCATCGACACCGAGACCATGGGGCTGAACCCCCACCGCGACCGCCTCTGCCTCGTGCAGCTGTCGGCCGGCGACGGTGCGGTCCATCTGGTGCAGTTCCGTCCCGGCCGGTACGAGGCGCCGAACCTGAAGCGGCTGCTGACCGATCCCGGCGTGACCAAGCTGTTCCATTTCGCCCGCTTCGACGTGGCGGTGATGAAGGCCTATCTGGGCGTCGACTGCCGGCCGGTCTATTGCACCAAGGTGGCCTCCAAGCTGGTCCGCACCTTCACCGACCGCCATGGCCTGAAGGACCTGTGCAAGGACCTGCTGGGGGTGGAAATCTCCAAGCAGCAACAGTCCTCCGACTGGGGGGCGCCCGAACTGACCACCGACCAGATGAAGTATGCCGCGTCGGACGTGCTGCACCTGCACGACCTGAAGGCGAAGCTGGACGTCATGCTGGCGCGCGAGGGACGCACCCATCTGGCCCAGGCCTGCTTCGACTTCCTGCCCGCCCGCGGCGAGCTGGATCTCGGCGGCTGGGAAACCCCGGACATTTTGGCGCACTGAACGGCCTGATCATCGCCCTTTCCCGTCCCGGGAGAGGGAGGGGACCCACGAAGTGGGGAGGGTGAGGGGTAGGGCAAGGATCCCGAAGCGCATGGCTTCGTGCCTCCCCCCTCACCCTTCCCACCGCTTCGCGGCGGGCCCCTTCCCTCTCCCGGGGCGGGAGAGGGAGCCGTACCGCCTCCCCTGACCGGCCGTGGATTTGACCCGGCGTCCCCCGGCGGGCATACTGCACGACGCGCCTGCCGGGAGCCATCCGGGCGGGCGCGTGTTTGTGAACGGCCTGCCTATCGGGCCTTTGAACGGAAGGCATGACCGCCTTGACCAGCGCTATCACGTCCAGCCTGACCGCCGCTTCGACCGAAACGAGTGCCGTGGAGAACCGCGACCTCGCCTGCGCCACCCGCGTGCTGCGGACGGAAGCCGATGCGCTGGTGGCCCTGGCGGACAGCCTCGACGGAGCCTTCCTGCGGGCGCTCGACCTGCTGAACGGCATCGAAGGCCGCGTGGTCGTCACCGGCATGGGCAAGTCGGGCCATGTCGCCCGCAAGATCGCCGCGACCATGGCCTCCACCGGCACGCCGGCCTTCTTCGTCCATCCGGGCGAGGCGAGCCACGGCGACCTCGGCATGATCGCGAAGAACGATGCGGTGGTGGCGCTGTCCAATTCGGGCGAGACGCACGAGCTGGCCGACATCATCGCCTTCACCCGCCGCTTCGGCATCCCGCTGATCGGCATGACCCGCCGGGCCTCCTCCTCGCTGGCCGAGCAGTCGGACGTGGCGCTCATCCTGCCGCCGGTGCCGGAGGCCTGCCCGCTGGGGCTGGCGCCGACCACCTCCACCACCATGATGCTGGCGCTGGGCGACGCCATCGCGGTGGCGCTGCTGGAACGGCGCGGCTTCTCCGCCGCCGATTTCCGCGAGTTCCACCCCGGCGGACAGCTGGGCCGCGCCCTGCTGAAGGTGACGGACATCATGCACAAGGGGACCGATTTGCCCCTGTGCCGCCTTGACTCGCCGCTGTCCGACGTCATCTTCGAGATGACGGCCAAGCGGCTCGGCTGCGTCGGGGTGACCGACGAGGCGGGCGCGCTGGTCGGGATCATCACCGACGGCGACGTGCGCGTCATCTGACGCCGGAGCTTCTGGCAGAGCGCGCCGACAGCATCATGTCGCCGCGGCCAAAGACCATCCGCCCGAAGGCGTTGATCGTCGAGGCGCTGCGGGAGATGAACGAGAAGAAGATCACCACCCTGTTCGTGATCGAGGACGACCGGCCGCTGGGCATCGTGCACATCCACGATTGCCTGCGCGCAGGTGCGGCCTGACCGCGTTCTTGTCCATTATGGAAGCCAAGCGCCGAGCCGGAGGGACAGAGAGTTGAGCCTGGACGACCTGCGCAGCCCCGACCGCACCGGAACCGCCCCGCATGCAGCATCGCCTGCGGGCGGGCAGGACCGCCGCGCGTCCGCTCCCGCCCAGGGCCCGGCTGAGCCGCCGGCCGTGCTGCGCGCGCACCGGCGGCGCGACACGCGCCCGGTCAGCCGGTTCCACAGCCGTTTCGTCTCGGCCCTGAAGTTCGCGCTTCCGGCGGCGGCGCTGGCGATGATGGCGCTGCTGGCCGCCTGGCCGTCTCTGAACAGTCCGCCGACCCCGCGCATCTCCGCCGATGCCGGGCAGAGCGAGATGCTGAAGCCGCGCTATTTCAGCCTGGACGAACACAACCAGCCCTTCTCGCTGGTGGCGGCCAAGGCCGACAAGTCGACCGACCAGCCCGACATCGTCCTGCTGGACGACCCGCAGGCGGAGATGACCGAGACCGCCGGCACCTGGGTGACCATGCGGTCCGACAAGGGCTGGTACAATCAGGTCACCGGCATCCTGCTGATGCGCGGCAACGTCCATGTCCTGCGCGACGACGGCAACGAGTTCACCACCAGCGAGGCCGAGGCCGACATCCGCAAGGGCAACGCCTGGGGCGACCAGGCGGTGGCCGGCCAGGGTCCGCAGGGCGAGATCAACGCCAAGGGCTTCCGCATGACGGACCGCGGCAAGAATGTCGTCTTCCTCAACCAGTCGAAGGCCGAGGTCCAGGCCGCCGAACGCCCCGGGAGCAAGAAGCCGTGACGTCCAGACGGTCGCCGTTCAGAACCGTTTTCTCCCTGTCGGCGATCCCGGCCGTGGCGGCGCTGGCCGCCGGGCTGCTGCTCGCCGCTCCCGCCTTCGCCCAGGGGCCTGCCCGGCATGGGCGGCAAGCAGCCGGTCGAGATCAACGCCGACCAGGCGATCGAATGGCACCAGGACGTGCGCGCCTATGTGGCGCGCGGCAACGCCTCGGCCAAGCGCAACGACTCGACCGTCTTCGCCGACGTGCTGACCGCCTATTACCGCGAGGTGCCCGGCAAGGGGAACGAGGTGTTCCAGCTGGTGGCCGACGGCAATGTCCGGATCGTCAGCCCGACCCAGCAGGTGTTCGGCGACCATGGCGTCTATGACGTCGACAAGCAGATCGCCGTCGTCACCGGCAAGGATCTGAAGCTGGTCACCACCAAGGATGTGATCACCGCCCGCGACAGCCTGGAATATTACGAGGCGCGCGAGCTGACGGTGGCGCGCGGCGACGCGGTGGCGGTGCGCGGCACCGACCGGCTGCGCGCCGACGTGCTGATCGGCCGGCTGAAGAAGCTGCCGGACGGCACCACCCAGATGGAGCGGATCGACGGATCCGGCAACGTCGTCGTCACCACCCCCACCGACGTGGCGCTGTCGGACAAGCTGGTCTATTCGGTGGCCGACAATGTCGCGGTGCTGATGGGCAATGTCCGGATCACCCGCGGCGACAACCAGCTGAACGGCGAAGCCGCCGAGATGAACATGAACACCAAGATCAACCGCGTCATCGCCGGCCCGCGACGCCGGCGGCCGGGTCAGCGGCCTGCTGATTCCCGCCGAGAAGGCCGGCGGCCAGCCCGGCGCGGCAGGCAAGAAGCCGTGACCGTGCTGACCGCCAACGGACCCGGCGCCGCTCCCGCCGGCAGCACTCCCGCAGCATCCGCCCCGGTCGAAGGGCTGGTGGCGCAGCATCTCGGCAAGTCCTTCAAGAAGCGGCCGGTGGTGCGCGACGTCTCGATCAGCGTCCAGCGCGGCGAGGCGGTGGGGCTGCTCGGCCCCAACGGCGCCGGCAAGACCACCTGCTTCTACATGATCACCGGCCTGATCGCCGCCGATTCCGGCACGATCACGCTGGACGGGCAGGACATCACCGCGCTGCCGATGTACCGCCGCGCCCGGCTCGGCATCGGCTATCTGCCGCAGGAGGCCTCGATCTTCCGCGGCATGACGGTGGAGAACAACATCCGCTCCGTGCTGGAGGTGGTGGAGAGCGACCCGCGACGCGCGCGAGGCGATGCTGGACGAACTTCTGGCCGAATTCTCGTTGACGCATCTGCGGCCGCTCGCCGCACTGGCGCTGTCGGGCGGCGAGCGGCGGCGCGTGGAGATCGCCCGAGCCCTGGCCGGACAGCCGCACTTCATTCTGCTGGACGAGCCGCTGGCCGGCATCGACCCCATCGCGGTGAACGACATCCGCGAACTGTCGGGCATCTGCGCGACCGCGGCATCGGCGTGCTGATCACCGACCACAACGTGCGTGAAACGCTCGACCTCGTCGATCGGGCATATATTTTGCACGATGGTGTGGTACTAATGGAGGGACAACCGGACGAGATCGTGGCGCACGAGGGCGTGCGCCGGGTCTATCTCGGCGACCGGTTCAGTCTGTAGCCCTCCGTTTCCACTGGTCCCGGTTCAACAGCCATGGCGCTTGCTCAACGTCTCGACCTTCGACAAGCCCAGACCCTGGTGATGACGCCGCAGCTGCAGCAGGCGATCAAGCTGCTGCAGCTGTCGAACATCGAACTGTCGGACTTCGTCGACCGCGAGATCGAGCAGAACCCTCTGCTGGAGCGCGACAGCGGCCCCGGTGACGGCGGCAGCGACCCTGTGGGCGACGGGGCCGGCGGCGAGGCGCCGGGTGGGCTCGACGGTCCCGGCGGCATGGAGGCGAACGGCCTCAGCATCGACGGGCTGAACGGCCGCGACGACGGGCCGGGGCTGGTCCCGTCCGACGGGCGCACCCGCGACACTGTGGAGATGACGTCCTCCGACACGCTGGCCTCCTCGTCGGAGGCGCCGCTCGACACCGATTTCGAGAATGTCTACGGCGACGACCGCTTTTCCGATGGCTCGGACGGCGGCAGCGAGGTCTACGGCTCCTACGGCGAGCGTGGCGGCCGCAGCGGCTTCGACGACGACGACAGCAACCTCGAAGCGACGCTGACCAGCGAAAAGAACCTGCGCGACACCTGACCGAACAGCTGAAGATCGACCTGCCCGATCTCGGCGACCAGCTGATCGGGCTGGCGCTGATCGACATGCTGGACGAATCCGGCTGGCTGATCGGCTTCGACGCCCAGGCGATGGCCGAACAGCTGGGCTGCGGGGCGGACCGGGTGGAGCGGGTTCTGGCCGCCTGCCAGCGCTTCGACCCGCCCGGCATCTTCGCCCGCTCGCTGAAGGAATGTCTGGCGATCCAGCTGCGCGAGAAGAACCGGCTGGACCCGGCGATGGCGGCGCTGCTCGACAATCTGGAGCTTCTGGCCGCCCGCAACCTGCCGGCCATCATGAAGGTCTGCGGCGTCGATGCCGAGGACGTCGCCGACATGGTCGCCGACATCCGCAAGCTGAACCCGAAGCCGGCGCTCGCCTTCGACCACACCCCGGCCCAGCTGGTCACCCCCGACATCCTGATGCGCGCCAACCCCGGCGGCGGCTGGCTGATCGACCTGAACCCGGACACGCTGCCGCGGGTGCTGGTCAACCACCGCTATTTCGCCCGCATCTCCGACAGCGCCAAATCCAAGGCCGACAAGGAGTATCTCTCCGAGCGGTTCCAGTCGGCGAACTGGCTGGTCAAGTCGCTGCACCAGCGCGCCACCACCATCCTGAAGGTGGCGAGCGAGATCATCCGCCAGCAGGACGCCTTCTTCATCCATGGCGTCTCGCATCTGCGGCCGCTGATCCTGCGCGACATCGCCGAGGCCATCGGCATGCATGAGAGCACCGTCAGCCGCGTCACCACCAACAAGTTCATGGCGACCCCGCGCGGCGTCTTCGAGCTGAAATACTTCTTCACCTCCGCCATCCAGGGTGCGGACGGCCAGGCCGCCCATTCCGCGGAAGCGGTTCGGCACCGCATCAAGACGATGATCGATGCCGAGAAGCCCGACGACGTGCTGTCGGACGACAAACTGGTGGAGATTCTCCGTGCCGAAGGGATCGACATTGCGCGAAGGACGGTCGCGAAGTATCGTGAAGCGATGAAAATACCGTCATCGGTGCAGCGACGCCGTGCCAAGATGTCACGCATGTAGGCAGTTCGGGGCGGGGGAGGGCTCGATTGACAGTTCGATAGCCCTTGCCTATCGTCCCGGCCCGCACGCGGTGGACCGCATCTCCACACGTCGTCTCTACACCGTCCCAGCGGACCAATTTTTGGAAACGTTCCACCATGCAACTCACCGTCAAAGGCAAGCAGCTCGATGTGGGCGACGCTCTGCGCACCCATGTGGCCGATAGCCTGAACGCCGTCGTCGGCAAGTACTTCGACAAGCCGATCGAAGCGACCGTGATCCTGACCAAGGACGCGCACCTCTACAAGGCCGACATCCAGGCCCATGTGGGTCGCGGCATCATGCTGCAGAGCGCCGGTGACGCCACCGAGCCGTATCCGGCCTTCGACATCGCCTGCGAGAAGCTGGCGAAGCGCCTGCGCCGCTACAAGCGCCGCCTGCGCGACCACCACGCGGCCGAGAACGGCGCCGCTTTGCCCGCGAACTACCGCGTGCTGGAGGCCGATGCCGACGAACAGCATGACGAGGTCGAAACGGTTGCCGACGGCGCCCATCAGCCGATGGTCGTGGCGGAGATGGAGACGAGCATCGCCACCCTGTCGGTCAGCGAGGCGGTGATGCGCCTTGAGCTGGCGCAGGCCCCCGCCCTGATGTTCCACAACGGTGCGCATGGCCGCCTGAACATGGTCTATCGCCGCGCCGACGGGAACATCGGCTGGGTCGATCCGGCGGAGAAGGCCGGCGCCTGACGGCGCCGACCCGTCCCTCTGGTCAAGAAGCGTCATGCTCGACCTCATCTCTCCGCACGCCATCCTCCCGAACCTGAAGGCCAGCAACAAGAAGCAGGCCCTGCAGGAGATGGCGCGCAAAGCGTCCGAGCTGACCGGTCAGCACGAGCGGGCGATCTTCGACGTGCTTCTGGAGCGCGAAAGGCTGGGCACGACCGGCGTGGGCCATGGCATCGCCATCCCGCACGGCAAGCTGTCCAGCCTGGACCGCGTCCACGGCGTCTTCGCCCGCCTGGAGCGGCCCATCGATTTCGACGCGATCGATGAGCAGCCGGTCGATCTGATCTTCCTCCTCCTCGCCCCGGAACAGGCGGGTGCCGACCATCTGAAGGCTCTGGCCCGCGTCTCGCGCCTTCTGCGGGACCAGTCCATGTGCGAAAAGCTGCGCGGAGCCCAATCCGGCGACGCGATGTACGCGCTTCTGACCCAGCACGAGCCGAGCCCGTCCAACTGACGGGCCGCCAGTGCGGGAACAGGATGCCGAAGGGGCCGTCGCACGGGCTGTGCGCGGCCCTTTTTCTTTGGCGCGGATGCACCGATTGGTGTGGGGCCGGTGGGCTGGTAGGATACCGGCAAGCCGACACGACCGACGGAGGCAAAAGCCATGGCGGGCATATCGCGCAAGCCGTGGATTTCGCCGCAGGATTATCTTGCCGCCGAACGGACGGCTGAGGTGCGCCATGAGTATGTGGACGGCGAGATCTTCGCCATGGTTGGGGCGAGCCGCCGGCATGCGACCATCGTCGGTAACCTGTTCGTCGCCCTGCGGCAGACCGCCCGCGCCCGCGGATGCCAAGCTTACGCCAATGACGTGAAGGTCCGGGTAGAAGCGGCGAATGCCTTCTACTACCCCGACCTCGTTGCGACTTTCGCCGGCGGTGACGACGACCCCCATGTCGTCAAGGATCCGGTCCTTGTCGTGGAGGTTCTCTCCGACAGCACGGAAGCCATCGACCGCCGCGAGAAGCGGACCAACTACCAGAAGATCCCGTCCCTGCGCGAAATCGTCCTGGTCTCGCAGACCGAGCGTCTGGTGGAGGTTATACCGCCGCGACGGCCGCGGCTGGATCGTCGATGTGCTGCGGGACGGGCCGGTCATGCTGGTCTCGCTCGATCTGACCATTCCGCTGGAGGCGGTGTACGAGGATTGAAAGCTAGCCGCGTTTCATGAAGCCTTACTCTCCTCGGACGTCATCCCCGCGAAGGCGGGGATCCAGAGTTTCCAGTGCAAGGGCGGGCACAAGTCTGGATTCCCGCCTTCGCGGGAATGACGGTCGAAAGAAGTGACTTTGTTTCAGTAACCTTCCTCACCCCCGCTCCATCCAGCCCATGTAGTTCACGTCCAGATCGCGCGCGTTCAGCCGGAACTCGTCGCTCAGCGGGTTGTACGTTATGCCGGTCAGGTCGCGTACGCTAAGCCCGTACGTGCGTACGGCGGCGTTCAGTTCGGACGGGCGCAGGAACTGGCGCCAGTTGTGGGTGCCGCGCGGCAGCCAGCGCAGGATGTACTCCGCCCCGACGATGGCCAGCGCGAAGGACTTCGGCGTGCGGTTCAGCGTCGCCAGGAACAGGACGCCGCCGGGCGCCAGCAGGTCGGACAGCGACTTCACGAACAGGTTCACGTCGGCGACATGCTCGATCACCTCCATCGCCAGCACCACGTCGAACTTTTCGCCGCTGGCGGCGAGAGCCTCGGCAGTGGTGGCGCGGTAATCGACCGTCGTGCCGGTCTCGGCGGCATGGGTGGCGGCGGTCTTGATGTTCTTCTCCGACGCATCGACCCCGACCACGGTGGCGCCCATCCGCGCGATCGGCTCGGCCAGCAGGCCGCCGCCGCAGCCGATGTCGACACGCGCAGCCCCGCCAGCGGATTGGGCGCCAGCGGGTCGCGGTCCAGCCGCTTGCACACGGCGTCGCGGATGTAGGTCAGGCGCAGCGGGTTCAGCCGGTGCAGCGGCTTGAACTTGCCGGTCGGGTCCCACCACTCGGCGGCGATGGCGGAGAAGCGGGCGACATCCTCCGGGTCCACGGTTCCACCCCCGACTCCACCCGCCGGAGCGGTTGCGGACGCATGCGGGAAGGCGGAGGATGAGGCGGTCATGGTGAAAATCCGTAAACAGGGTGGCGGGACGGGTGCGGGCAACTTGCCTCGCTTCCACTGACGGAGTATGGATACGCCGCCCCGCGCCGGCAACGGTGGAGCGGGGGTGCGCTCCGCCGACCCGCATGATCCATTTGGCATGACCGGGCGGCCAGACATGGTGTGAGGTATGGCGCGGATCGTCCTGAAGTTCGGAGGCACGTCGGTCGGCGACATCGACCGCATCAAGAACGTGGCCCGGAAGGTCGAGCAGGAAGTCAAGGCGGGGCATCAGGTCGCCGTCGTCGTGTCGGCGATGTCCGGCGTGACCAACCAGCTCGTCAAATACTGCAACGACATCGACAAGCTGCACGACGCGCGTGAATACGACGCGGTCGTCGCCAGCGGCGAGCAGGTGACCTCCGGTCTCCTGGCCGTCGCCCTGCAGTCGCTCGGCATTCCCGCCCGCTCCTGGGCGGGCTGGCAGATTCCGATCCGCACCGACGACACGCACGGCAAGGCGCGCATCGTCTCCATCGACACCAGCGAAATGGAAAAGTCCCTGCAGACCGGCGAAGTCGCCGTGGTCGCGGGCTTCCAGGGCGTGTCGAACGAGGGCCGCATCACCACGCTGGGCCGTGGCGGCTCCGACACCTCGGCGGTGGCGCTGGCGGCGGCGGTGAAGGCCGACCGTTGCGACATCTACACCGACGTGGACGGCGTCTACACCACCGACCCGCGCATCGTCGCCAAGGCGCGCAAGCTCGACAAGATCACCTACGAGGAGATGCTGGAGATGGCCTCGCAGGGGGCCAAGGTGCTTCAGACCCGCTCGGTCGAGATGGCGATGAACCACCGCGTGCGCGTGCAGGTGCTGTCCAGCTTCGAAGCGGCGGCGGGCAGCTCGCTTCCCGGAACCCTGGTTGTTGACGAGGACGAGATCGTGGAAAAGGAAGTTGTTAGCGGCATCGCCTACAGCCGCGACGAGGCGAAGATCACCCTGGTGGGCGTCGCCGACCGGCCGGGCGTCGCCGCCGCCATCTTCGGTCCGCTGACCGACAATGCCGTCAACGTCGACATGATCGTCCAGAACGTGTCGGAAGACGGCAAGTCCACCGACATGACCTTCACCGTCGGCAAGGCCGATCTGGCCCGCGGCGTGAAGGTGCTGGAGGACGCGCAGTCCACCCTGAACTACAAGCGCATCGTGTCCGATGCCAACGTGGTCAAGGTGTCGGTCATCGGCGTCGGCATGCGCAGCCACGCCGGCGTCGCCCAGCGCATGTTCAAGGCGCTGGCCGACAAGGGCATCAACATCCAGGTCATCTCGACCTCGGAGATCAAGATCTCGGTCCTGATCGCCGAGGAGTATGCGGAGCTGGCGCTGCGCGCCCTGCACACCGCCTACGGCCTGGACGCCGCCTGAGCGCAGGCGGCGACCCGGGTGCCGGGGACGGGAACATCAGGAAAGGGCCGGCCATGACCGACGCCACATCATACGCGGCGGCAGCATCGGCCCGGCTCGACCGGCTCTGGCAGCGGGGCCGGGACTTCCTCGGCACCCGCACCGCCGTGATGGGCGGAGCCATGAGCTGGGTGTCGGAACGGCACCTGGTCTCCGCCATCTCCAACGCCGGCGGTTTCGGCGTGCTGGCCTGCGGCTCGATGGCTCCGGACCAGCTGGCGACGGAGATTGCCGGCACCCGCGCGCTGACGGACAAGCCGTTCGGCGTCAACCTGATCAACATGCACCCGGCGCTGGACCAGCTGATCGATGTCTGCCGCGAGCAGGGCGTCGGCCATGTGGTCGTCGCCGGCGGCCTGCCGACCGGCGCCACCCTGCGCCGGATCAAGGACGGCGGCGCCAAGGCGATGGCCTTCGCGCCGACGCTGACCGCCGGCCGCCGGCTGGCGAAGCACGGCGCCGACGCGCTGGTGATCGAGGGAACCGAGGCCGGCGGCCATATCGGTCCGGTGTCCACCACCGTGCTGGCCCAGGAAATCCTCCCCGACCTGCGCGAGGTGCCGGTGTTCGTCGCCGGCGGCATCGGCCGGGGCGAGACGATCCTCTCCTATCTGGAATTGGGGCGGCCGGCGTGCAGGTCGGCACCCGCTTCGTCTGCGCCACCGAATGCGTGGCCCATCCCAATTTCAAGCAGGCCTTCATCCGGGCCTCCGCCCGCGACGCCCAGCCCTCGGTGCAGATCGACCCGCGCTTTCCGGTGATCCGGTGCGGGCGCTGGCGAACGATGCCTCCAAGCGCTTCATGGAGTTCCAGCGCGACATCATCGCCAAGGTCGACGCCGGCATCATGAGCCGCGACGAAGGCATGCTGGAGATCGAGCATTTCTGGGCCGGCGCGCTGCGCCGCGCGGTCATCGAGGGCGACGTGGAGAACGGCTCCCTCATGGCCGGGCAGAGCGTCGGTCTGGTCACCCGCGAACAGCCGGTGGCCGACATCCTCGCCGAATTGATCGCCCAGGCCGAATCGGCGCTGGCCCGGCGGGGCGATGGATGCGGCATCGTTAGACCTGATGGCGGAGCCGACGGTGGGAGCGCTGTAGCGATGACCGACACCCTCGACACGGCAGCCGGTGACGGCGGTATGGGCGGGGGAATGCATCCCCGCTTCGACGGCAGCTCGTCGCGCCGGCTGCTCGCCCGGCTGCGCGACATCATGGCCGGATCGGGGTCGGGGCAGGACCGGCTGGACAAGATCGTCACGCTGATCGCGGCGGAGATGAAGGCCGACGTCTGCTCCTGCTACATCATGCGGGCCGGCGAGGTGCTGGAGCTGTTCTCCACCGAGGGCCTGAACAAGACCGCCGTCCACAACACCCGCCTGCGGGTGGGCGAGGGCATCGTCGGCTACATCGCCGGCCACGCCCGTCCGGTCGCGCTGGACAACGCACCCTCCCACCCCAGCTTCGCCTACCGTCCGGAAACCGGCGAGGATCCGTTCCAGTCGCTGGCCGGCGTGCCGATCCTGCGCGGCAGCAAGGTGCGCGGCGTGCTGGTGATCCAGCACAAGGACCGCCGCCGCTATGTCGAGGAGGAGGTCGAAACCCTCCAGACCATCGCCATGGTCGTCGCCGAGCTGGTGGCCCAGAGCGAGCTGGTCAACCCGGTGGAGGTCACCACCACCGGCGATCCCGTGCTGCTGCCCGCCCGCCTGTCCGGCACGGCGATGAGCGCCGGGCTGGCCATGGGGCTGGCCGTCATCCACCGGCCGCAGCTGACCGTCCGCCAGATGGTGGCGGAGGACGCCGACGCCGAGCTGGAGCGCTTCAACACCGCGCTTCAGACCATGCACAGCGCCATCGACGATCTGCTGGAAGCGGCGTCGCTGGCGGGCTTGAGCGAACCGCGCGACATCCTGGAAACCTACCGGATGTTCGCCGAGGACCGCGGCTGGCTGTCGCGCATCCGCGAGGCGATCCGCGTCGGCCTGACGGCGGAAGCGGCGGTGCAGCAGGTGCAGAACGACACCCGCGCCCGCATGAGCCACCTGACCGATCCCTATATCCGGGAACGGCTGATGGATTTCGAGGACCTGACCAACAGGTTGCTGCAACATCTGGCCGGCAAGACCAGCGGCACCGACGGGGCCACCCTGCCCGACGACATGATCCTGGTCGCCCGCTCCATGGGGCCGGCGGAGCTTCTGGATTACGACCGTACCCGGCTGCGCGGCCTGCTGCTGGAGGAGGGGTCGCCTGCCAGCCATGTCTGCATCGTCGCCCGCGCCCTGAACATCCCGGTGGTGCAGGCGGCCGACGCGCTGAACCGGATCGAGCCGCTGGACCAGCTGATCGTCGACGGCGACCATGGGTCGGTCTTCATCCGCCCGGCCGAAGACATCCAGATGGCCTTCTCCGAGGCGGTCGCGCTGCAGCACCGCAAGGAGCAGATGTATGCGGAGATCCGCAACCTGCCCTCGGTCACGCGCGACGGGGTGCCGATCTCCATCCAGCTGAACTGCGGCCTGCTGATCGACCTGCCGCATTTGACCGCCAGCGGCGCCGAGGGAGTCGGGCTCTACCGCACCGAAATCCCCTTCATGGTCCGGGCGTCGTATCCCGACGTGAAGGCGCAGACCGACCTCTATTCCCGCATCCTGGACGAGGTCGGCGACCGGCCGGTCGTCTTCCGCACGCTGGATGTCGGCGGCGACAAGATGCTGCCCTACATGACCGGCGGCGAGGAGGAGAACCCGGCGCTGGGCTGGCGCGCGGTGCGCATCGGGCTGGACCACCCGTCGCTGCTGCGCCAGCAGTTGCGCGCGCTGCTGCTGGCCGCCGCCGGCCGGCCGCTGTCGGTGATGTTCCCGATGATCGCCGAGGTCGCGGAGTTCGACGGCGTCCGCCGCCTGTTGGACCTGGAGCTGAAGCGGCTGGACTCCCAGGGCATCGAGCGGCCGAGCGGCCTGCGCGTCGGCACCATGCTGGAGGTGCCGTCGCTGTTGTGGCAACTTCCGGCCCTGCTGCCCAAGCTGGATTTCCTGTCGGTCGGCTCCAACGACCTGACCCAGTATCTGTTCGCCGCCGACCGCGGCAACCCCCGCACCTCGACCCGCTACGACCCGCTGTCGCCGTCGATGCTGTGCGTGCTGCGCCGGCTGGTGGACGAGTGCGCCAGGCACAAGGTGTCGCTCAGCATCTGCGGCGAGATGGCCGGCAGGCCGCTGGACGCCATGGCGCTGATCGGCGTCGGCTTCCGCACCCTGTCGATGTCGCCGCCGTCGGTCGGTCCGGTGAAGACCATGCTGCGCTCGATGGATGTCGGGGCGCTGCGGCAGTACATGAGCGGGCTCTACACCGGCGCCGACCACAGCCTGCGCGACAAGCTGAAGACCTTCGCCAAGGATCACGGGGTGCTGATCTGAGGGGCCGATCCCGCCCCCCGCCCACTTGTCACGACTCGCAGCCCCTGACCCGCGGTCATTGCGGTTGCGCCGCGGGGGCGGCATGTCGTACCCATTCCGCCTGTTGCATCCGCAAGGATGCCCCGGTTGCGCATGACTTTCGGCGTGCGCGCTAGTTGCGAGCAGATGGCGAGCCCATGGCCAAGCGCAAGGTTTTCGACGATTTCGACCCGGCTCCGGCCGGCCCCTCCGTCTCCGAGACCCTGCGCTCCACGCGCATGGCGCACGGCTACGACCTGCGCGACGTCGCGGCGATGCTGCGCATCCGCTATCCGTACCTGCTGGCCATCGAGGAAGGGCGGTTCGACGAGCTGCCGGGCAGCACCTACGCCATCGGCTTCCTGCGGTCCTACGCCGAGTGCCTGGGGCTGGACCCCGACACCGTCGTCACCCGCTACAAGGACGAGGCGGCCGGCACCGTCCGCCGGCAGGAGCTGTACCTGCCGACCCCGGCGGCCGAAGGAGGGCGCGCCTCGGGCGGCACCCTGCTGCTGGGCACGCTGGTTCTGGCCGGCATCGTCTATGGCGGCTGGTATTATCTGTCGGCGACCGACCGGACGGTGACCGATCTGGTGCCCACCCTGCCGGACCGGCTGGTCTCGCTGCTGGATGGCGTGCCGTCCAAGCCTGCAGCCCCGGCGTCCGAGCAGGCCGGCATTGCGGCGCAGCCGGGAGCCGAGCCGTCGGTTCCCGCGCCGGCGATCGCCTCCGCCCCGGCCACGCCCGCCGCCCCGCCAACCGCCGCGGCTCCGGCGGCTCCCGCTCCCGCAGCCGGCGCCCCTGCTCCGGGTTCTGCCGCGAAGCCGCCGCAGGGGACCGCCCCGACCGCTCCGGCGCCGGCCGCTTCGACGCCGGCCGCTTCGACGCCGGCCGCTTCGACGGTTGCCGGCAAGCCGCCGGCCGTCGCGGCCGTTCCGCCCGCGGTTCTGCCGCCGGCGCAATCGCCGCTGCCGTCCGCCAATGCACCGTCCACGAACCAGACAGCCGGGCAGGGCCCGGGACAAGCGGTCGTCAACATTCCGGCCCCGCCGCCTGAGGATGACGAGGAGGCATCGCCCCAGGACCCGACCCCGCTGAACGCCGCGGCCAACCCGCCCGCCGCGCCGGCCGCCCCGACGGCGACGGTGCCGGCCAACGGCAAGGTCTATGGCACGCTGAACACCAACGCCAAGCTGGTCCTGAAGGCCACCCAGGAAAGCTGGGTGCAGGTGCGCGACGGCAGCGAGATCGTCTTCACCCGCGTGCTGAAGCCGGGCGACACCTTCCGCGTTCCCGACAAGCCCAACGTGAAGATCCGCACCGGCAATGCCGGCGGTCTGGTGGTGATGAGCGATGGCGGCGAAAGCCCGCCGCTGGGCTCCGTCGGGCAGGTTCTGCGCGACATCACCATCGACGGCAATGGGGTGGTGCGGCGCTGATCCCTGCCATCCTGCATGGCCCACTCAAATGCATGGCTTGAATACCCGATCTTGAATCCGGGGCGCCGGACCGCACTTCTGGCCTGACGCCGGCTGCGCTAGGATGCGGCTCCCGGCCACCGCTTTCGCTGTCCAGAGGCTGACCTGAGATGACCGTGCGCGCCTACCGCCAGATCCTTCGCCGCAAATCGCGCCAGATTCGCGTCGGCAACGTGTTGGTCGGCGGCGACGCGCCGATCTCGGTCCAGACCATGACCAACACGCCGACCACCGACGTCAAGGCGACGGTGGAGCAGATCCAGGCGGCAGAGCGGGTGGGGGCGGACATCGTCCGCGTCTCCTGCCCCGACCGCGAGTCGGCGCTGGCGCTGAAGGACATCGTGCGGCAGGTGAAGGTGCCGCTCGTCGCCGACATCCATTTCCACTACAAGCGCGCCATCGAGGCGGCGGAGAGCGGGGCGGCCTGCCTGCGCATCAACCCCGGCAACATCGGCTCGGCCGAGCGGGTGCGCGAGGTGGTGAAGGCGGCCAAGGATCATGGCTGTTCCATGCGCATCGGCGTCAATGCCGGCTCGCTGGAGCAGGATCTGCTGGAGAAATACGGCGAGCCCTGTCCGGAGGCGATGGTCGAGAGCGCGCTGAACCATGCCAAGATCCTGGAAGACAACGATTTCCGCGAGTTCAAGATTTCGGTGAAGGCGTCCGACGCGTTTTTGGCCGTCGCCGCCTACCAGGGGCTGGCCGAAGCCTGCGATTATCCTCTGCACATCGGCATCACCGAGGCGGGCGGCCTGCGCGCCGGCACGGTGAAGTCGTCGATCGGGCTCGGCATGCTGCTGTGGTCGGGCATCGGCGACACTCTGCGCGTCTCGCTGTCGGCCGACCCGGCGGAAGAGGTCCTGGTCGGCTACGACATCCTGAAGTCGCTGGGGCTGCGCCGCCGCGGCGTCACCGTCATCTCCTGCCCCAGCTGCGCGCGGCAGAACTTCAACGTCATCAAGACGGTGGAATTGCTGGAACAGAAGCTGGCCCACATCACCACGCCGCTGACCCTGTCGGTGATCGGCTGCGTCGTGAACGGGCCGGGCGAGGCGCGGGAGACCGACATCGGCCTGACCGGCGGCGGCAACAACACCCATCAGGTCTATCTGTCGGGCGTGACCGACCACCGGCTGAAGGACCAGGACATCGTCCAGCATCTGGTCGGTCTGGTCGAGAAGAAGGCGGCCGAGATCGAAGCGGCGAAAGCCGCCGCGGAAGCCGCCGAAGCGGAAACCACCCGAGAAACCACCCGAGACGTGGCCCCCGCCGCGGAGTAAGCTGCCCCCGATTTAAGCAGGGACAGCGACTCGCGGCGTGACCACCACCTCCTACCTCGTCATCGGCGCCAGCCACCGGACTTGTTCCGGAGCCGTCCGCGACCGCCTGTCCACCGACGAGGCGGAAGTGGCGGGCATGCTGGACCGGCTGCGCGCCGCAGGCGTGGGGCAGGCGGTGTGGCTCAGCACCTGTGACCGGGTGGAGGTTCAGGCGGTCCATGAGCGCCCGAACGAGGCGGCGCTGGCGATCGCCGAGGCGATGGCCGACCGCGTCGGGCTGCCGACATCCGATCTGGCGCCGCAGCTCTACACCCGCACCGGCATCGACGCGGTGCGCCACCTGTTCGCGGTAGCCTGCTCGCTCGACAGCCAGATCGTCGGCGAGCCGCATATCCTGGGCCAGCTGAAGGCCGCCCACCGCAGCGCCGCGTCGGCCGGCATGACCGGGCCGGAGCTGGAGGCGGCGCTGCAGGCCGCCTATGCCGCCGCCAAGCGGGTGCGCAGCGAGACGCCGATCGCGGAGGGCGCCACCTCGCTGGCCGCCGCCGCCATCCAGGTGGCGCGCGACCTGCACGGCGACATCCGGCGCTGCGGCGCCCTGCTGCTGGGGCTGGGCGACATGGGCGCCCTGGTTCTGGAGGGGCTGCGCGATGCCGGGCTGCCGCGGCTGACGGTCGCAGCCCCGGTGGACCGGCGGGCGGAAGCGGCGGCACGGCGGCTGGACGGGCATTTCGCCCCCTGGGCCGACCTGGAGACGGCGATGACCGGCGCCGATATCCTGGTGGCCGCGGCCGGCCTCGGGCGCTATATCCTCACGGCTCCGATGATGGAGGCGGTGCTGAAGCGCCGCCGCCGCCGTCCGGTCTTCGTGGTCGATGCGGCCATCCCGGCCGACGTCGATCCGGCGGTGGCGGGGATGGACGGCGCCTTCGTCTACGATCTGGCCGATCTGGAGCGGGTGGCGCTGCAGGGCCGCGTCGGGCGCGAGGCGGCGACCCAGGCGGCCTGGATGATCGTGGACGAGGCGGTGGCCGCCTTCGCCCGCGATCGGGCCGAACGCGCCGCGGTGCCTGCCGTGGCGGCTCTCCGCACCCATTTCGAGGCGGAGCGGCGGCGCCTGCTCGCCGGGCACGGCGATCTGGACGCGGCGTCGGCGACGCGGCTGCTGGTCAACCGGCTGCTGCACGCCCCGTCGGAAGCGCTGCGTGCGCTGGCCGCCGACGGCAGCGGCGAAGGGCTGGCCGAACGGGCCGCGGCCGAACGGCTGATGTTCCGGCTGTTCGGGCTGGACAGGTTCGGGCGGGCCAAGTTCGAGCAAGACGGCATGGCCTGTGACGGGGCCGAAGAGACTGAACGGGATAAGGACGAGCGACGTGAGCCTGGACGAGAAGTTCGATAAGGTGATGGCCCGGTACGACGAGCTGCGCGACACGCTTGCGGCCGGCCTTGCCGAGTCCGGCGACTTCGCCCGGCTGTCCAAGGAATATGCCGACCTCACCCCCATCGCCGAGGCCATCGCGGAGCTGAAGAAGGGCCGCGCCGAAGCCGCCGATCTGGCGGGAATGATCGCCGATCCTGGGGCCGACCCCGAGATGAAGGCGATGGCGGAGGAGGAATTCCACGTCCTGACCAAGCGCATCCCGGATTTGGAGCGCAAGGTGCAGATCTCGCTGCTGCCGAAGGACGAGGCGGACGAGAAGAACGCCATCCTGGAGGTGCGCGCCGGCACCGGCGGCGACGAGGCCGCGCTGTTCGCCGCCGAGCTGTTCGAGATGTACCGCCGCTATGCCGGCCTGCATGGCTGGCGGTTCGAGGCGATGGACGTCAGCGAGACCGGCATCGGCGGCTACAAGGAGGCCACCGCCAACATCACCGGCCGTGGCGTGTTCGCCCGGCTGAAGTTCGAGTCCGGCGTCCACCGCGTCCAGCGCGTGCCGGCGACGGAGGCGCAGGGCCGCATCCACACCTCCGCCGCCACCGTCGCCGTGCTGCCCGAGGCGGAGGAGGTGGACATCCACATCGACGAGAAGGATCTGCGGATCGACGTCTTCCGCTCCTCCGGTCCCGGTGGCCAGTCGGTCAACACCACCGACAGCGCGGTGCGCATCACCCACCTGCCGACCGGGCTGGTGGTGAGCCAGCAGGACGAGAAGTCGCAGCACAAGAACAAGGCCAAGGCGCTGAAGGTGCTGCGCGCCCGGCTGTACGACCGCGAGCGCGCGGAGAAGGACGCCGTGCGTGCCGCCGACCGCAAGAACCAGGTCGGCAGCGGCGACCGCTCGGAACGCATCCGCACCTACAACTTCCCGCAAGGCCGCGTGACGGACCACCGCATCAACCTGACGCTCTACAAGATCGACAAGGTGATGGCCGGCGAAGCGCTGGACGAACTGATCGATTCGCTGGTGTCCGAGGACGAGGCCGCCCGGCTGGCGGAGCTGGGGTGATTGCCTTTGCCAAGCGACACCTAATCCCCTCCCCCGCCCAGCGGGGGAGGGTTAGGGTGGGGGCAAGTGTCCGCATTTCTTGGCCCTCCCAAAGCCTCCAGCACGCTCGCCGCCACGCCCTCCGGATTGCGCAGCACGTCAGTGTTCCAGAACCTCAACACCCGCCAGCCACACTCCATCAGGAACTTCGTGCGCGCCTCGTCATAGCCGGAATCGGCATGCTGCCCGCCATCGACCTCGACCGCGAGGCAGACCTCCAGGCAGGCGAAATCAATGATGTAGGGGGGATCGGATGCTGACGCCGGAACCGCCAGCCGCCAAGCTGGCCGTTGCGCAGGTACTGCCACAGGCGCCGTTCGGCGTCGGTCGGCAGCGAGCGCATGCCGCGGGCTCGGTGTTTGAGGACGGGGTTGCGCATCGGGGGAGTGCGTATGTGTGGGGGGCTTGCCCCCACCCTAACCCTCCCCCGCTGGGCGGGGGAGGGGATCCGTTGTCGCGGATCAAGGGAGCATATCCATGAACCTCCGCACCCTGCGCGCCCAGGCCGAAGCTCGCCTGCGCGAGGCCGGTGTCGATACGCCGGAGCTCGACGCCCGCTACCTGCTCGAACATGCGCTGACCCTCACCCGCACCGACTTCGTTACGAAGGCGGAACAACTGATCCCCGACGCCGATGCCGCCCGCGCCCTGGCGCTGGTCGAGCGTCGCGCCGCGCGGGAGCCGGTGGGGCGCATCCTGGGGCACCGGGAGTTCTGGACCATCGACCTCGCCCTCAACCCCGACACGTTGGAGCCGCGGCCGGACACCGAGACGGTGGTGGAGGCGGTGCTGGCCGCCATTCCCGACCGGAAGGCCCCGCTGCACCTGATCGATTTCGGAACCGGAACGGGATGCATCCTGCTGGCGCTGCTGTCGGAGCTGCCGAATGCCAGCGGTGTCGGCGTCGATCTCAGCCCGCTGGCGGTGGAGGGGGCGGCCGGCAATGCCGAGCGCAACGGGCTGGCGGACCGCGTCCGCTTCCAGAGCGGCGATTGGGCAAAGGGGATCGGGGATCGTTTCGACATCGTGGTGTCCAACCCGCCCTACATCCCCAGCGCCGACATCGCCACGCTGGAGCCGGAGGTACGGGAGCATGACCCGCTCCGTGCACTGGACGGCGGCCCGGACGGGCTGGAGCCCTACCGCATCCTCGCCGCCGAGCTGCCGCGCCTGCTGGAGCCCGGCGGGCTGGTGGCCTTCGAGGTCGGGCAGGGTCAGGCGGAGGATGTGGCGGCGCTGGTTGAGGCGCAGGGATTGGGGGAGACCGCGATCCTGTGTGACCTCGGTGGGGTAAAGCGCTGCGTCAGGGCACGAAAGGCGCTGTGAGCCGGCCGCTTATCCAAAAAAACGGTTGGATCGCCGGGCTTTGCCGGGTAGTGTGCGGTACACGACCGCGAACCTACGGCCTGCGGAGCATGATTCTCGGATGGTTTTCTGCCGAGCGCTGACCGCCATGGCCCTCCGCACGCGATGCGGACGCGTCGTTTGAACCCCGTGAGCGACCCATGGAAATCGTCCATGGCAGACCGGGCGGCCGGGCCGGAAGGCCGGATGGCCGCCGGAGCGTTCCGGGGACTGCGCTTCTCTTGCATGGGGCCTTAAGAGCCGAATGAGACAGGGACCGAACTCCAGGCGTTCGCGTGGTCGTGGCAACAGCGGCGGCGGGGGCAGCGGCGGCGGTGGTGGCGGGGGCGGCGGTGGTGCCGGCCGGCGCCAGAACGTTCCGCTGCGTCACCAGACCTTCGACAGCAACGGCCCGGACGTCCGCATTCGCGGCAATGCGTGGCAGGTGCAGGAAAAGTATCAGGCGCTGGCCCGCGACGCGATGTCGTCCGGCGACCGCGTGCAGGCGGAAAACTACCTGCAGCATGCGGAGCATTACCTGCGCATCATCAACCAGATCCAGGAATCGGAAAACCGCCAGCGCGGCGGCCAGCCCAGCATCGGGCACGGCCACCAGCAGCAGGGGTCCTCGCAGGTCGGCGACGATGACGACCAGCAGGGCGAGGACGAGACGGACGGCGAGGAACGGGCGGCCGTCAACGCCTGAGACCCTGTGGTTATTCGGCCGGCGTGACCGGGTCGCCTACTGCGATCCGGCCGCCGCCGGTCACGCGGGCGCGCAGCAGGATCTGGCCGTGGCCGTAGCCGCGCTCCATGATGGTCGGCAGGCTGAGGTCGGCGACGCCGCTGTCCGGGTTCACATCGTTGCCGGGCGTACAGTCCAGCGCCTCCACCACCTCCAGCGTTGCGGCACCCACGGTCACGGTCCGGCCGATCCAGCCGCGTTCCGTCCACGGATCGATGCCGTCCAGCAGCAGGTTGGCGCGCAGGCGGCGGGGATCGACCGGCTGCTTGGCGATCCGCTCCTCCAGATCGCGCAGGCTGGCGAGGTTCAGCAGGGTGACCGACGGCTCCTCGCTGTCGCCGAAGGCGCCGTGCTGCGCCTCGATCAGGCGGGGCATGCCGGGGACGATGCCGGCCAGATAGGCGGCGAAGAACTGCTCAAGCAGCGTGCGGCCCATCGGCTGGTCCAGCCGGCCGCGCGACACCTGCCGGCCGCCGCGGCGGATGATCAGCGCGCGCGTCTCCTCGTCGAACTCCGTCTGCAGCGCCGCCAGCTTTTCCGTGCGGTCCAGCGTGAAGAAATCGGACGGAAAGCGCCAGCCTTCCGTCTCGGTGTCCAGTGCGGCCGGGCCGTGCAGCAGCCCGTAACGGCGGTCGAACGGGATCGCCTGTCCGGCGGTCAGGTCGGTGGCGGTCAGGTTCTGGCCGCTCATGCCCTTGACGGGATAGCGGCGGATGGCGGTCAGTGTGGCGTTCATTGCACTGCACAATGAAAGGGCCGGAGCGTCCCTGTCAACCGATGCGGTGCCTGTTTCTCACGCTACGGCTGGGGGAAAGGCGGTGGGGGTATCCCGGGACCGCCAACTCCACCGCAATGATCTGGTGCCGCTACCAGCGTTCGGCGACGGGGTGGTGCCCGAGAAATTCCTCCAGCCGCCGCCCGGTGGCCGGAGATAGCTCCGCCGGAAGCCGGTCGATCGGGAAGAAGCGGGTCTCGACGATCTCCACCCCGTCCGCCTTCGGCGTGCCGCTCCAGCCGCGCACCACGAAGACCGCCACATGGTCGCTCGCCCCGTTGCGGAAGCGGGCATAGATGCCGAAAGGCTGAGCGGGCCGGTCGGCGATCAGCCCGACCTCCTCCCGCACCTCGCGGCGCATGGCGTCGACCAACGTCTCCCCTCGCCCGACGCCGCCGCCGGGCAGATGCCAGCCGCCGACATAGCTGTGGCGGATCAGCAGCACGCGCGGGGCTGCCGGGTCCGACTCGTCGAGGATGATCGCCCGCACCCCCATGGTCAGCGGGCGTGCGATCCGGTGCCAGAGCCCGCGCAGGCTCCAGGCGAGGCGCAGCAGCCGCGCCGTCATGGTCCGCGGCATGGCTTGGCCCGCGGGCGTTGTTGCGGGCTTCACGTCGGTGGCGGTGCGCGTGGTGGGGCGGGTGGCGGAACTGGCCAGATCGGTCATGGTGGGTATCCGGGGCGGGGAGACCGGCGGAAGGCAGGCAGGCGGCAGTCTAGCCGGGGCGGGCAGTCGCCGTGTAGGGGGGCAATCGGCGGGTCACGCACTACCCCTTTCTTACGGTCCTAAGCGGTCGGGACGAGGTGGGCATGGCGGCTTTTCTCTCCCGATAACCTTTCCACGCCGATGGTCTTGCATGACCTCCGGCCCTGCCTACATCTCCCGCAGCATCCTTGCGGATCGCACTGACATGTGGATCGAGTTGACCGGGCTGCCTAGCGGACGGTCGACGGGAGATGAGGGGAGCATCATGGATTTCGAGCAATACACCGAGCGTAGTCGCGGGTTCATCCAGGCCGCGCAGACCCTGGCCGTGCGCCGCGGGCATCAGCGCCTGACCCCGGAACATCTGCTGAAGACCCTGCTGGACGACAAGGAAGGCCTTGCCGCCAACCTGATCCGTGCGGCGGGCGGCGACCCGAAGGCGGCCCTGTCGGCGGTCGATGCCGAACTGGACAAGCTGCCGAAGGTCGAGGGCAGCGGCGCCGGTCAGCTCTACCTGACGCCCGAGCTGTCCCGCCTGTTCGAGCAGGCCGAAAAGGTGGCCGAGAAGGCTGGCGACAGCTTCGTCACCGCCGAACGCATCCTGCTGGCGCTGGCCATGGCCGACGGCACCCCGTCGGGCAAAGCGCTGAAGTCGGCCGGCGTGACGCCGCAGGCGCTGAACACCGCCATCAACGACATCCGCAAGGGCCGCACCGCCGACAGCGCCAGTGCCGAGCAGGGCTATGACGCGCTGAAGAAGTATGCGCGCGACCTGACCGCCGCGGCACGCGACGGCAAGCTCGACCCCGTGATCGGCCGCGACGAGGAAATCCGCCGCACCATCCAGGTGCTGGCCCGCCGCACCAAGAACAACCCGGTGCTGATCGGCGAGCCCGGCGTCGGCAAGACCGCCATCGTCGAGGGGCTGGCCCAGCGCATCGTCAAGGGCGACGTGCCGGAAGGGCTGAAGAACAAGCAGCTGCTGTCGCTCGACCTCGGCGCGCTCGTGGCCGGAGCGAAGTATCGCGGCGAGTTCGAGGAGCGGCTGAAGGCCGTGCTGTCGGAAATCCAGGCGGCGGCCGGCGAGATCGTCGTCTTCATCGACGAGCTGCACACGCTGGTCGGCGCCGGCAAGTCGGACGGCGCGATGGACGCCTCCAACATGCTGAAGCCCGCGCTGGCGCGCGGCGAGCTGCACTGCGTCGGCGCCACCACGCTGGACGAGTTCCGCAAATATATCGAGAAGGACGCGGCGCTGGCCCGGCGCTTCCAGCCGGTCTTCGTGTCGGAGCCGACGGTGGAGGACACCATCTCCATCCTGCGCGGCCTGAAGGAGCGCTATGAAGTGCACCATGGCGTGCGCATCACCGACAGCGCCATCGTGTCGGCGGCGACCCTGTCCAACCGCTACATCACCGACCGCTTCCTGCCCGACAAGGCCATCGACCTGATCGACGAGGCGGCGAGCCGCCTGCGCATGGCGGTGGACAGCAAGCCGGAGGCCATCGACGAGCTGGACCGCCGCATCATCCAATTGAAGATCGAGCGTGAAGCGCTGAAGCGAGAGCAGGACTCCGCGTCGCGCGACCGGCTGGTCAACCTGGAGCGTGAGCTGTCCGACCTGGAGCAGGAGTCGGCCGAGCTGACCGCCAAGTGGCAGGCCGAGAAGGACCAACTGCAGGGCGCGCAGAAGATCAAGGAGGATTTGGAGAAGGCCCGCACCGAGCTGGAGACGGCGCAGCGCGACGGCAACTGGGGCCGCGCGGGCGAGCTGACCTACAGCGTCATTCCGGGCCTGGAAAAGGCTTTGAAGGAAGCCGAGGAGCATGCCAGCAGCCGCATGCTGAACGAGGAGGTGCGCGACGGCGACATCGCCGCGGTGGTCAGCCGCTGGACCGGCGTGCCGGTCGACAAGATGCTGGCCGGCGAGCGCGAGAAGCTGCTGGCGATGGAGGACAAGCTGCGCGGCCGGGTCATCGGCCAGGACGAGGCGATCGTCGCCGTGTCCAACGCCGTGCGCCGGGCGCGGGCCGGGTTGCAGGACCCGAACCGTCCCATCGGTTCCTTCCTGTTCCTCGGTCCGACCGGCGTCGGCAAGACCGAGCTGACCAAGGCGCTGGCCGAATTCCTGTTCGACGACGAGACGGCGATGGTCCGGCTCGACATGTCGGAATACATGGAAAAGCACTCCGTCGCCCGCATGATCGGCGCGCCTCCGGGCTATGTCGGCTATGAGGAAGGCGGGGCGCTGACCGAGGCGGTGCGCCGCCGGCCCTATCAGGTCGTGCTGTTCGACGAGGTGGAGAAGGCCCACCCGGACGTCTTCAACGTGCTGCTGCAGGTGCTGGACGACGGCCGTCTGACCGACGGGCAGGGCCGCACGGTCGATTTCCGCAACGTCGTCATCATCATGACCTCCAACCTCGGCTCGCAGGCGCTGGCCGAGCAGCCGGAGGGCCAGGACAGCGGCGCCGTGCGCGAGGAGGTGATGGAGGCCGTCCGCGCCCATTTCCGGCCGGAGTTCCTGAACCGCCTGGACGAGATCCTGCTGTTCCACCGGCTCGACCGCCGGCATATGGGCGGCATCGTCAAGATCCAGCTCGGCCGCCTGACCAAGATGCTCGCCGACCGCGAGATCACGCTGACGGTGGACGAGGCCGCGACCGAATGGCTGGCCGAGGCCGGTTACGACCCGGTCTACGGCGCGCGTCCGCTGAAGCGGGTGATCCAGCGCGAGTTGCAGAACCCGATGGCGACCCTGATCCTGGAAGGCCGCATCAAGGATGGCCAGACCGTGACGGTCGGTGCGGAAGGCGGTTCGCTGACCATCGACGGCCAGCCGGTCAGCGGGTTGGTTCGCAAGGGGTGAGCGGTCGACATTGAAATCCCCTCTCCCGTCCCGGGAGAGGGAGGGACCCGCCGAAGGCGGGAGGGTGAGGGGCGATCCGGACATGGATTACTGAGCCTTGGATCACCCCTCACCCTTCCCAAGCTTCGCTTGGGCCCCTTCCCTCTCCCGGGGCGGGAGAGGGCGTTTTAGTAATACGGCGCCGCCAGCCCTTCCGCCTCGAACGTCGCCTTTACCGCCGGGCGCTCCAGCACACGGGCGAGGTACGGACCCAGGTTGGCGAACGTACGTGCCGGCCGTCCCATGAAGCGGGTCCAGCGGCACAGCATGAACAGGTACGGGTCGGCCGCGCTGTACGTGTCGCCTAGTAGCCACGTACGCCCCGCCAGCGCCCGGTCCAGCCCATCGAAATGGCCGTTCAGCCGGGCCTCCGTCGCCGCCTTGAAGGTGGCCTGCGCCTCTGCGCCCTCGACATGGCGTTCGGGGTAGAAGTACAGCAGCATCTCCGCCTGGACGCTGTTGGTCAGGTAGACCAGCCACTTGTAGAACTCCGCCCGCTCGGTCGTGCCGACCGCCGGGGCGAGCTTCGCCTCCGGGTGCGTGTCGGCCAGATGCAGGCAGATGGCGGCGGCCTCATACAGCACCAGATCGCCGTCCACCAGCGTCGGCACCCGGCCGTGCGGGTTCAGCGCCAGATAGGCGGCGCTCTTGTGCTCCCCCTTCTCGCGGTCGAGCAGCACGAGGTCGAAGGGCCGGCCGATCTCACGCAGCAGGATGTGCGGGGCCATCGCGGCGGTGCTGGGCATGCCATAGAGCGTGGGGCCATAAAGCGTGGGCAAGGCGGTCTCTCCCTCCGGTCGTTCGGGTCAAGCTGTCCCATCGGGTCGAACCTCCCGCCAGCGTCTTGCACGCATGGCACGGATGACCAGGAAGCAGGTTTGTGGAGTGGCCGAACTGTGCGTATGATCGGCGGTACTGTTTAACAAATCGAACACCCCCGGCGGACCTCGACCGGACGGCGGGGGAACGAACCCGACAAGACCGAACAGGAAGACCCTTTCCATGACCGCTCCGGGCAGCACCGTCGGCAACTCCGCCGCCAGTCGCGACAAGGCATTCATCCTCCATCCCTACACCAACCTGGACGTCCACGAGACGCAGGGGCCGATGATCATCGAGCGCGGCGAGGGTGTCCGCGTCTTCGACGACGGCGGCCGGGATTACATCGAGGGGATGGCCAGCCTGTGGTGCGTCTCGCTCGGCTGGGGGGAGGAGCGGCTGGTGCAGGCGGCCGCCAAGCAGATGCGGCAGCTGTCCAGCTATCACATCTTCGGCCACAAGTCGCATGAGCCGGGAATCGATCTGGCGGAAAAGCTGATCGGGCTGGCGCCGGTGCCGATGTCGAAGGTCTTCTTCGCCAATTCGGGTTCGGAAGCCAACGACACCGCGATCAAACTGATCTGGTACTACAACAACGCGCTCGGCCGGCCGGAGAAGAAGAAGATCCTCTCGCGCCAGCGTGCCTATCACGGCGTGACGGTGGCTACCGCCAGCCTGACCGGGCTGCCCAACAACCACCGCGACTTCGACCTGCCCATCGCCCGCATCCTCCATGGCGACTGCCCGCACCACTACCGCAACGCCCTTGAGAGCGAGAGCGAGGATGCCTTCGCCACCCGCCTCGCCGAACAGCTGGAGGCGCTGATCCTGGCCGAGGGGCCGGACACCATCGCCGCCATGTTCGCCGAGCCGATCATGGGCGCCGGCGGCGTCGTGGTGCCGCCCGCGACCTACTTCGCCAAGATCCAGCCGGTGTTGAAGAAATACGACATCCTGCTGGTCGCCGACGAGGTGATCTGCGGCTTCGGCCGCACCGGCAATTTCTGGGGCAGCCAGACCATGGGCATGCAGCCGGACATCCTGACCTGCGCCAAGCAGCTGTCGTCGGGCTATCTGCCGATCTCCGCCGTCATGGTGTCGGACGCGGTCTATCGCGCCTGCGTCGACGAGAGCCGGAAGATCGGCACCTTCGGCCATGGCTACACCTACTCCGCCCACCCGGTGGCGGCGGCGGTGGCGCTGGAAACGCTGAAGATCTACGAGGAGCGCGACATCGTCGGCCATGTCCGCTCGGTCGCCCCGGCCTTCCAGTCGCGTCTGAAGGCGCTGGCGGAGCATCCGCTGGTCGGCGAGGCCCGCGGCACCGGCCTGATCGGCGCGCTGGAACTGGTGGCGGACAAGCCGACCAAGACACCCTTCGATCCGCCCGGCCGTGCCGGTGCGCTGGTCAATGGCCTCGCCCAGGAGAATGGCCTGATCGTCCGCGCCATGGGCGATTCCATCGCGCTTTGCCCGCCGCTGGTGATCTCCGAGGCGGAAATCCACGAGACCTTCGACCGGCTGACCAAGGCGCTGGACGCCGCGGTGTCCGTGCTGCGGGGGTGAGTTGATACCCTCTCCCGCCCCGGGAGAGGGAAGGGGCCCATGCGGAGCATGGGAAGGGTGAGGGGTTGGACAAGGATCATAAATCCATGTTCGGAATGCCCCTCACCCTCCCGCCTTCGGCGGGCCCCTCCCTCTCCCGGGGCGGGAGAGGGGGATCAATCCTGCCGCAGATGCATCTTGCCCAGGCCGCCCAGCGCGTCGAACAGCTGGCGGAACTGGGTGAGGAACTGCTCCCAGGTTACCTTCGTCGTCGGTTCGATGGCGGCGTGCAGGGCGCCCAGGCTGGTCTTCCCGTCGACCCTAGACAGGATCGGGCCGGCCAGCCGGGGCAGGGGCAGCGCCACCACGCTGCCCATCAGGTCGAATTCCAGGCTGCCGCCGGGCGGGACATTCTTCGCGACGGTGGGGCCGTCGATGTCGCGCAGCACCGGGACCACCTCCGGCCCGTCCGGCAGGATGCGGGCGGCGTCCAGGTCGGCGGGGCGCAGCAGATAGGCGATGTGCTTGGTGAAGGCGCCGGTGATGCGCTCGGTCCAGGCGGCGCGCTCCAGCGGGTCCATCCCCTCCAGCCGCTTCAGCACGCGGGCGTCCTTGACCCACAGCGACGGCTCGTAACGCAGCGGGTCGATCAGCGTCGCGATGGCCAGCCCGGCGCTGTCCGCCAGCTCCGCCAGTTGCGGCACGCTGTAGGGACGGTCGCAGCTGTGCAGCAGCAGGTCGTAGAGGTTGGCGTCGGCCAAGCGGTGGTCGCTGATGTGCGGGTTGTTCAGCAGCCAGTTGGTCGGCGGCAAGGCCTGGATCAGCCGGCGGGCCAGCGCCACCTTCTCGGCCGGCGGCAAGCCTTCGGTCATGCCGCGCAGGGCCTCCTGCATCGGGTAGACGCCGGTGCGGCCATAGGGGGCGTAGACCATGATGCCGATGCCGCCGCCGGGCGCCAGCGCGCCGGCCAGCGAGCGCAGCCCCGCCGACGGGTCGTCCAGATGGTGCAGCACGCCGCAGCAGTCGATGTAGTCGAACGGCCCCATCCCGTCGAGTTCCAGCAGCGAGCCCCTTTGGAAGTCGATGTTGGTCAGGCCGCGCGCCTTGGCCCGCGCCTCGGCGATGGCGCGGCTGGCGTCGGACAGGTCGATGTAGGTGATGCGGCCGGGGTTGCCGGCATCGGCCATCTGCTGTGCCAGCATGATGGTGCCGTCCCCCGTGCCGCCCCCGGCCACCAGCACGCGCAGCGGCTTGGAATGGTCGATCCGGCCGCCGAAGACATGATGGACCAGTTCGTCCAGATGGCTGGGCGAGCCGGTGATCAGGCGCTTCGACTCGTCGGCCGGGTTGCGCGCCGGGTAGGGATAGGCTTCGTACTGGGCACGCAGGTCGTCGATGCTCATGGGGGACTGCTCATAAGGAACGGGCGCGGCGACCATAGCACCGCGCCCATCCGATGACAGCCGCCCGATGACGTTCCGTCGGTGCCTCAGACGGGCCACCCCGCCGCGGCACGCACCTCGCCAACCCGGGCGCCGGCGCGGTTCAGCAGGGGCGCGGTCAGCAGTTGAGGCACCTGTGCCCATTGCGCGTCGGTCAGCGCCCCGGTCGAGCGGATCAGCGCGGCCAGAGCCACCTCGCGGGCGCGGGCGGCACCGTCCTCGATCTTCAGCGCGATGCCGATGCCCTGCTCCGGGATCACGGCGCAGCCGACCCCCTCGGCCCCGCCCTTGACCAGGACGGCGCCGCCGGCCGCCTCCATCAGCGCGGTGTCGAAGGTGCCGGTGCCGCCGATCAGGAAGGGGTGCTTGCCCAGGCGGCGGCGATGCGGGTGACGGCCGCGGCCCGCGCGTCGGGCAGGTCGACCGGGTCGGCAATGCGGGCCATGGCATAGGCGATGGCGCCCAGCGGGATGCCGACGGTGGGGATGGAACAGCCGTCGACGCCCCAAGGCGCGCCGAACAGGTCCTGGCCGGTCATCTGCTCCATCACGCCCAGGATACGCTGCTGGACCGGGTGTTCGTAGCGGACATAACCCTTCAGCCGCTCGCCCTTGTGCTTCGCCGTGGTCAGGAAGCCGCTGTGCTTGCCGGAGCAGTTGTTGTGGAAGGCGGTCGGCGCCTCGCCGCGACGGACCAGATCCTCGGCGGTGGCGGGATCGTAGGGGATCTGAGCGCCGCATTCGTAATCGTCGAGCGTCAACCCGACCCGCTCCGCCCAGGACCGCACCAGTTCGGTATGCCGCGCCTCGCCATTGTGGGAGGAGCAGGCGAGCGCCAGTTCCTCGTCCCCCAGCCCGAAGGCGTCGAGCGCGCCGCTTTCCACCAGCGGGATGGCCTGCAGCGACTTGATGGCGGAGCGTGGGTAGACGGGCGCGTCGATGTCGCCCCAGCGCGCCAGCACATGGCCGCCGGCATCGACGATGCAGGCGCGGGCGCGGTGGACCGACTCCACCAGGCTGCCGCGCGTCACCTCGACGGTGATCGGGCTTTCCGCAGGACCGGACAGGTCGGCGCGGCCCTCGGCGCCCTCACCATGAGGGTGGGAATGGCCATGGTGGTGGGAATGGCCGTGGTGGTGATCCCCACCGCAGCAGGAGTGGTCGTGGGTATGGTCTTGGCTCATGCCGGCAAGCTTGCCTCGGGCGGACGGTGGCGGCAAGCTCCCGCCCGGTCATCTCCCTACTTAGATCAGCGGGTTCTTCATGCGTGGTTATTTCGGAATCGGGGTGGAGCGGATCAGCAAGCCGGGCAATGTCGGCAACCTGATGCGCACCGCCCATGCCTTCGGCGCCTCCTTCTTCTTCGCCATCGATCCGGAGCCGGATCTGCGGGAGACGAAGCTGGTCGACACCTCGGGCGCCACGCTGCACCTGCCGCTCTACATCCACGAGCGGGTCTCCGACTTCACCCTGCCCAGGGACTGCATGCTGGTCGGGGTGGAACTGACCGACGACGCGGTGGAGCTGCCCAGCTTCCGCCACCCGTCCCGCGCCGCCTATGTGCTGGGGCCGGAGCGCGACAGCCTGTCACCGGCCCTGCTGGCGCGCTGCGACCATGTGGTCAAGATCCCGATGTCCTTCTGCATCAATGTCGGCGTCGCCGGGGCGCTGGTGATGTACGACCGCATGATCTCGCTGGGTCGCTTCGCCGAGCGTCCGGTGCGTCCCGGCGGCCCGCTGGAGGCGCCGGCCCAGCACCGCCACGGCCGGCAGATCATGCGCAACGCCGACCGTCGCCGCCGCATCCGTGGAGAGCAGAAGCCCGCCGACGACAGCGACGAGTAAGGATGCGTCAGAGCGGCAGCGGATCGTCACCGGCGACGGCGCAGATCCGCTGCACGACCGCGGGCCTGGGCATCGATATCTCGCCCTGTTCGAAGGCGACCACCTGAAGCGTGCCGCGCACCGCCTCCAGCAACTCGCCGCGGCGCAGCAGGAAGTCGGGGGAGGACGGCCGGCCGAAGCGGGCGTTGCCGTCGGCGAAGGTCTCGTAGATCAGCACGCCGCCCGGCTCCAGCGCCGCCAGGATGGCGGGGAAGAGCGGACGGTGCAGGTAGTTGGTGACGACGATCCCGGCGAAGCGGCCGGCGGTCGGCAGGGAGGGGGTGTGGCTGCCCGAGTCGCCGTTCTCCAGATCGGCTTGGATCAGGGTGACGTTCGCGCCGCCTTCCAGGTCGGCGACGCCGCCGAGGTCGCGGTCCAGCCCGACCACCGGATGGCCGCGCCGGTGGAACAGCCGCAGATGACGCCCGCCGCCGCAGGCGAGGTCGAGCACCGGGCCGCCCGCCCGCACCAGCGGGGCGAAGCGCTCCACCCAGGGGGAGGGAGGCGAAAGCGGGTGGGGCGTGGGCATGGTCGGATTTCCCTTTGCGGACTTTCCTTTGGCGGTCGCGGAAACGATATCACAGGTGGTATGGACGACAGGACCGGGCGGCGTTTGACGGCGCGGCCCGGCCGTGCTGAATTAGGACAAATCCCGAGTCGCGCCGCAACCCGGACCGGCGCACCGGGGCGGACCTTCCTGCTGCGGGTTAGTTTGGGGCTTGTGGGGATATGATCCTCTTCGCGTTGAGATGCTCGGCCGACCATCGGTTCGAGGCGTGGTTCCGCAACGGTGCCGCCTATGACGAACAGGCGGCGGCGCACCAGATCGCCTGCCCGATCTGCGGCGACACCGTCGTCGGCAAGGCGCCGATGGCCCCGCGCATCGCCAAGGGCGTCGCCAAGGCCGCCGACCGTGCGCGCGAACAGGCCGAAGCCGTCGCGGCCGCCGCCCCGCCGGCGGCCGTTTCCGCCGCCGTTCCCGGCCATGCCCCTTCCCTTGCGCCCGCCGCCATGCCGGTGCCGATTCCCGCCCCGGTTCCGCTGCCCAGCGCCGCCGACATGGTCGCCGCCCTGCCGCCCAGCCTGAACGACGCCCAGCGCGAGGCGGTGGCCGAGGTGATGCGGCAGCTGACCGAGGTGCGGCGCAGCGTGGAGAAGAACTGCGATTATGTCGGCGACCGCTTCGCCGAAGAGGCGCGGCGCATCCATTACGGCGAGACGGACCCCCGCGGCATCTATGGCGAGGCGTCGGACGACGAGGTCGCCGAACTCCACGAGGAAGGTGTGACATTTCACCGCATTCCATGGATCCCGCGGAGCGATTCCTGAGGGATGCGGCGGCCGGACCGGATGGGGCGGCACCACTGATTCCGAACGAAACCATTTGAAAAACTGACAATTTGCAAGGCGCGCCCGGAAACGGGGGCGCCTTTTCCGTATGCCGCCGCAGCCCGGCCCGAGCTTGAATTCCCGGGGATTACCGGGAGATCGCCCCCGCCCGACGCGCCATCCCATCGACCAAGGTAGGGGGTGCGCCCAACAATGATCTGTATCAAACAATTGGGCAGGTCAAGGGCGTACGAATTACGGGGAGAAACCCGGACGCGACCGCCCGGACGGCAAATGCCGGACTGTTCCGCAGACGGTGTCTGAAGGACAGCCGAAAAATTGCCGGCACTCGATGAGGGGACGCACATGAATCAAAGCGCACAACGGATTTTGAACAATCCGAAGTTCCAGGAACTGGTGGCGAAACGGTCCGCCTTCGCCTGGACTTTGTCGATTGCCATGCTGGTCATCTATTTCGGTTTCATTCTGCTGGTGGCGTTCGGGAAGACCTTCCTGGGCACGCCGATCGGCTCCGGCGTCACGACCTGGGGCATTCCGGTCGGCGTCTTCACCATCGTGTCCGCCTTCATCCTGACCGGCATCTACGTCTACCGGGCGAACGGCGAATTCGACGAGCTGAACCGCCAGATCCTGGAGGAATCGAAGTGATCCGCGCAGCCACCACCCGCATCGCCGCCCCGGCTGCCGCCTTGGCCGCCATGGCGGGCGCGCTGGTTCCCGCCTCCGCTTACGCCGCCGCCGTCGAAGGCCCGGTGACCAAGCAGGCGACGAACTGGTCCGCCATCATCATGTTCCTGATCTTCGTCCTCCTGACGCTGGGCATCACCTTCTGGGCCGCCCGCCGGACGAAGTCGGCCAAGGACTTCTACGCCGCCGGCGGCGGCATCACCGGCTTCCAGAACGGTCTGGCCATCGCCGGCGACTACATGTCGGCCGCGTCCTTCCTGGGCATCGCCGGCCTGGTGTACGCCAACGGCTTCGACGGCCTGATCTTCTCGGTGGGCTGGCTGGTCGGCTGGCCGATCATCCTGTTCCTGATCGCGGAACGGCTGCGCAACCTCGGCAAGTACACCTTCGCCGACGTCGCCTCCTACCGCTTCCAGCAGACGCCGATCCGCACCCTGTCGGCCTGCGGCTCGCTGGCGACCGTCACCTTCTACCTGATCGCCCAGATGGTGGGTGCCGGCAAGCTGATCCAGCTGCTGTTCGGCCTCGACTATCTGGTCGCCGTCATCATCGTCGGCGTGCTGATGATCGGCTACGTGACCTTCGGCGGCATGCTGGCGACCACCTGGGTGCAGATCATCAAGGCGGTGATGCTGCTGTCCGGCGCCTCCTTCATGGCCTTCATGATCCTGGCGAAGTTCGGCTTCAGCCCCGAGGCGATGTTCAAGGCCGCCGTCGACATCCACCCGAAGGGTCTGGCGATCATGTCGCCGGGCGCGCTGATCAGCGATCCGATTTCGGCCATCTCGCTGGGCATGGCGCTGATGTTCGGCACCGCCGGCCTGCCGCACATCCTGATGCGCTTCTTCACCGTCGCCGACGCCAAGGAAGCCCGCAAGTCGGTCTTCTACGCCACCGGCTTCATCGGCTACTTCTACATCCTGACCTTCATCATCGGCTTCGGCGCCATCCTGATGATCCTGGCCCCCGACGCCACCGGCGCCTATCCCTTCCTGACGGCGGCCCCGGCGGCCGGCGCCAAGGCGGTGATCGCCAATGTCATCGGCGGCACCAACATGGCGGCCATCCACACCGCCCATGCGGTCGGCGGCGACCTGTTCTACGGCTTCATCTCGGCGGTCGCCTTCGCCACCATCCTGGCGGTGGTCGCGGGTCTGACGCTGGCCGGCGCCTCTGCTGTCTCCCATGACCTCTACGCCTCGGTCTTCGCCAAGGGCCGCGTGAACGAGGCCGACGAAATCCGCGTCTCGAAGATCACCACGGTCGTCATCGGCATCCTGTCGATCGTGCTGGGCATCGCCTTCGAGAACCAGAACGTCGCCTTCATGGTCGGCCTGGCCTTCGTCATCGCCGCTTCGGCCAACTTCCCGATCCTGCTGATGTCGATGTTCTGGAACAAGATGACCACCCGCGGCGCCGTCATCGGCGGCACGCTGGGCCTGGTGTCGGCGGTCACGATGCTGGTCCTGGGTCCGACGGTGTGGAAGGCGGTTCTGGGCAACCCGGCCGCGCTCTTCCCCTACGACAACCCCGGCCTGTTCTCGATCATCATCGCCTTCGTCGGCATCTGGTTCTTCTCGATCACCGACAACAGCGCGCAGGCCCAGAAGGAGCGCAAAGACTTCGAAGCCCAGTACATCCGGTCGCAGACCGGCCTGGGTGCCGAGGGTGCCTCCGCCCACTAAGGCCACCTGCCGAACGAAGAAAACGGGCAAAGCGCCAAGAAGAAGAACGGAAGGGATCGCGTCTCGCACCGCATCCCTTCCTCCCACCGGGGGAGGCATCCCTTCCCCTCCGGGAAAAAGCTCCAGCCCGTGCGGTGAGCGAACCACGCCGCCAAATGTCGCACCCGCTTCCGGCATCACGCCCGGCGGGTGTATCCTGAAAAGCGCCTCCGGATGCGATCCGGGGGCGCTTTTTTATGCCCCGCCCTCCTGTGACGGAGCCCGCCCGTGCAGCACGCGACGCCGACCGCCTCCCCGGACTTCGATTTCGGCCGGCACCCTTTCGATCTGCTGACGGCGGATCAGCGCGCGGCGCTGGCCGGCGCGCTGGACATCGCGCTCTATCCGCGCGAGGCCGTGATCCTCTGCCGGGAGGAGCCGACCGACTCGCTGTTCGTCGTCTTGCGCGGGACCGTGCAGGAACGCCGCGGCGGCGATGTGACGGCTCTCCATGGGCCGGGTGACCGCTTCGGCCTGCAGGCGCTGTATGGTTCGGTGGGAGGGGACGGCATCGGCGCCGGCGCCCGCCGCTTCGTCGCGGTCGAGGAGTGCGTCTGCCATCTGATCCCGCGTGCGGCGCTGGAGGCGCTGGCCGCCGAGAATCCCGCCTTCGGCACCGCCATCCTCGGCGACTTCGCCCAGCGCATGCGCGATCTGGCGGCCGAGAGGTCCAACCGCGAGATGGCGGCGTTGACCATGGCCCGCATCCGGCAGGCCTACCTGCACCCGCCGCTGTTCGTGGAGGCCGCCGCCAGCCTGCGCGACGCGGCCGAGGCGATGCGGCAGAACCGCGCCAGCAGCGTCCTGGTGCGCGGGGCTGACGGGCAGACCGGCATCCTGACCGGCACCGACCTGCGCGATCTGGTGGTGCTGGACGGCCGGCCGGTGACCGACCCGGTCGGGCCGCTCGCCCGCTACGGCCTGCTGACGCTGGACCGCGACGACCTGCTGTTCAACGCGCTGGTCCTGATGACCAAGCATGCGGTGCGCCGCGTCGTGGTGACGGAGAACGGGGCCGTCGTCGGGCTGTTGGGGCAAAGCGACCTGCTGGCGGTGCTGTCCAACCATTCCCAGGTCATCGGCGTGCAGGTGGAGCATGCGACCGGGCCCGACGACCTGCGCCGGGCCAGCCGCTCCATCGTCGAGCTGATCCGCACCCTGCACGCCACCGGGGTCAAGGTGTCCTTCATCGCCGATCTGGTGACGGAGTTGAACCGCCGCATCTTCCGCAAGCTGTTCGAACTGCTGGCCCCGCCGGAGCTGCTGGCGAACAGCTGCCTGATCGTGATGGGCAGCGAAGGGCGCGGCGAGCAGCTGCTGAAGACCGACCAGGACAACGGCCTGATCCTGCGCGACGGCTTCGACTGCCCCGACCTGCCGCGCATCGCCGCCGAGTTCACCCGCCATCTGGTGGAGTTCGGCTATCCGCCCTGTCCGGGCAACATCATGCTGTCCAACCCGGAGTGGACGCGGCCGCTCGCCGGCTACAAGGATGCGATCTTCAGCTGGATCCATCGCCCGGACGAGACGGCGCAGATGAACCTCGCCATCTTCTACGACGCCGCCCCGGTGGCCGGCGATCCCGCGCTGCTGCAGGACGCGAAGGACTATCTGCTGGGCCGGCTGCAGGACAACCAGATGTTCTTCACCCAGTTCGCCCGCCCGACCCTGTCCTTCGACACGCCGAGCGGCCTGTTCGCCGCCCTGTTCGACCGGCGGCGGGGGGAGCCGGTGGACATCAAGAAGGCCGGCATCTTCCCCATCGTCCATGGCGTGCGGGCGCTGGCCCTGGAAAAGCACCGGGCGGAGACCAACACGGTGGAGCGCATCCAGGTGCTGGCCGAACTGGGGGCGCTGGACCGCAAGATGGCCGGGGATCTGGTGGAGGCCTTCACCATCCTGTCGACCATCCGGCTGAAGGCGCGCGTCGATCTGCCCCAGGACACCGAAGGGGCGGAGGAGGGGGCGGAGCTGGCGATCGACAACCTCGTTTACCCCGACCGGCTGGGCAAGCTCGACCACGACCAGTTCAAGGACTGTCTGGCGCTGGTGAAAAGCTTCAAGGAGCTGATCGCCCACCATTTCCGCCTGAATCACTGAGGCGGCGATGGTCCAGTCAACCCACACCGACATCGACCGTCACGGCGACAGGCGCGAACGCGTGGCGATCCATTGCGAGGCGACCGGTTTCGACCTGGAGGCCGCAAGGCCGCTGGCCTTCGCCGCCATCCGCATCCGCGGGCCGCGCATCCTGACCGGCAGCGCCCTGCTGCTCCATCCCGGCAGCGACAGCGGGCTGGGGGAGGCCGGCGACCGGCTGCACGCCTTCATCGGCGACCGGCCGCTGGTCGGCTATTACCTGGACTTCTCCATCGCCATGGCGGAGCGGCTGACCGGCCGCCCGCTGATGCAGGAGCGGGTGGAGGTGTCGGGCCTCTATTACGACCGCAAGATCCGCAACGCGGTGAAGCATGCGGTCGACCTGCGGCTGGACAGCATGATCCGCGATCTCGACCTGCCGGTCCGCCCCGAGGGGGCAATCGGCACCGCGCTGGCCGTGGCCATGGCGTGGCTGCGGCTGACGCAGGAGGGGCGTTGAGGAATCGGAACCGATGCCTCAGAACCCCACCCGCTCCACCTCGAAGCCACGGTCGTGGGTCAGCGACGGGACCATGCCGCGGGCTTCCGCCACCCGGTCCAGGTCGAGGTCGGCGGTGATGAAGCCGACATCGGTGCCGGCATCGGCCAGCACCTCGCCCCACGGCGCGATCAGCAGGGAATGGCCGTAGGTCTGGCGGCCCTGGTCGTGGCTGCCGGTCTGGGCAGGGGCGATCACGAAACAGCCGGTCTCGATGGCGCGGGCGCGCAGAAGCGTGTGCCAGTGGGCGCGGCCGGTCGGCACGGTGAAGGCGGCCGGCACGGTCAGGATCGACGCCCCCGCCTTGGCCAGCGCCCGGTACAGATAGGCGAAGCGCACGTCGTAGCACACGGTCATGCCGATGCCGCCCCACGGGCTGGACGCCACCACGGCCCGCTCGCCCGGCCGGAAGCTGGCCGATTCGCGATAGGATTCGCCGTTCTTCAGCGTGACGTCGAACATGTGGATCTTGTCGTAGGAAGCGACGATCCGCCCGCCGGCGTCGAACAGGTGGCTGCGGTTGGCGGCGCGCCCGTCGTCGAGCAGGACATGCAGGGTGCCGCCCAGGATCCAGGCACCGGTCTCCCGCGCCAGATCGGCGAAGAAGGGGATGCCGGGATGCTCCGCCTCGCTGCGGACGCGCTGCATCGTCTTGTCGCGGCCCTGGACGATCCAGCCGACATTCTCCGGCAGCGCGATGAAGGCCGCTCCGGCGTCGCGGGCGCGGCGGACGAGGTCGCCCGCCGCCCGCAGGTTCGGCTCAAGCTCCGTGCCCGCATTCACCTGGACGCAGGCGGCCTTCAGCACGCCGCTGCCGACGATGCCTTCGCTCATGCGGCGATGCCGAGCAGCGGATCGAGCTTGCCGGCGCGGTCCAGCGCGTGGATGTCGTCGCTGCCGCCATAGGGCTTCCCGTCGATGAAGATCTGCGGGACGGTGGTCCGGCCTTCCGACCGCTCGATCATCTCGCTGCGGCGGCCGGGCTGGGCGTAGAGGTCGATTTCCTCGTATGTCACGCCCTTGCCGTCGAGCAGGCTCTTGGCCCGCATGCAGTAGGGGCAGAAGGGCGTGGTGTAGATGACGACGTCGGCCATGCCGCTGGGCTCCTTTTGGACGTTGGGAAACTATAAGGTCAACCCACGAGGGGCGCCAGACGTTGCAGCCCGCGCGCAACGCCGGTCAGCATCGCCGAACCCGGCCCTTTTCAAGCGTCAGCGGTGCACCACGCGGGCCAGCGTCAGCACATCCACCCGGGCCGCCCCGGCGCGCAGCAGGACGCGCGTGCATTCCGCCAGCGTCGCCCCGGTGGTCAGCACGTCGTCGACCAGAATCAGCCGCTTGCCCGCGACCGAAAGGCCCGGCCGCAGGCGGAAGGCGCCCTTGACGTTGCGGTGGCGTCCCTGGCGGTCCAGCCCGCCCTGGGTCGGGGTGGCACGCCGCCGTTCCAGCAGGTCGGGGATGGCCGGCACGCCGCTGTGCCGCGACAGCGCCTGCGCCAGCAGGGCGGCCTGGTTGTAACGGCGGTGGAACAGCCGGCCGCGGTGCAGCGGCACCGGCACCAGCCGGTCGGCGTCCTCCAGCAACTCCCGCCCGGCGCGGGCCAGCCAGACGCCGTAGGCCTTGGCGGCATGGATGCGGTCGCCATGCTTGAAGCCCAGCACCAGCGGCCGGCTGCCGTCGTCATAGACCAGAACGGCGCGGGCGCGGGCGAAGGGAGGACGGGCGGCCACACAGGCACCGCACAGGGCGCCCTCCTGCGCCTCATACTCGAAGGGCAGGCCGCAGCAGGCGCACAGCGGCGGGGCGATGAAGGTCAGGCCGCTCCAGCAGCGCGCGCACAGGCCCCCCTGCCGGTCCACCGCCTCGCCGCAGCTGAGGCAGCGCGGCGGCAGAAGCGCGTCCAGCAGCCTGGCGGCGGCACCTGCGGCGGCGCGGCCCAATCCGGCAAGGGGTCCAGCCAAGGGGGCGGGTGCCTGCATCCGGACGGTCCCGTCACTGCAGCATGGCGATGCGTTCGAAGATCACGCCGGTGTAGTCGCGCAGAGCCAGATAGATCGCCGGGCCGGTGACGAACAGGATCAGCAGCGTGGCGAAGAACTTGGTGTCCTGCTGCAGCGAGGGCTCGTTGATATGGGTGGCGCTCTGGAACAGCATGAGCACCGCCGACAGCAGGGCGGTGATACCCAGCGGCGGCAGCGAGATCTTCAGGATGACCATCAGCGCTTCGTGGCTGACGGCGATGGCCTCGTCGATGCCCATACGGATGCCTGTCCGGTTTGCCGACCCGTTCGGGGGTGGTGCCGTGGAGATGGTGGCTGGGCTGCGAGTGTAGCACGGTTGTGGTGCCGCCGGGCTGGGGTATAGTGCGGCCATGACAAGCCCCGACAGCATGACCGTCTTCGACCGCGCGCTGGTCCGCCGCCGCCGCGACCGCGCCGTCGCCGAATTCTCCGACCATTCCTTCCTGTTCGAGGAGATCGCCGACCGGCTGGCCGACCGGCTGGAGGACGTGATCCGTCCCTTCCCGCTGGCGCTGGACGTCGGCTGCCACGACGGGGCGATGGGCCGCATCCTGAAAGGCCGCAAGGGGATCGAACGGCTGGTCGCCTGCGACCTGTCGCCGGACTTCGCCCGTGCCGCCGGCGGTCCGGGCAACCCCGCAATCGCCGCCGATGAGGAGTTTCTGCCCTTCGCCCCCGGCAGCTTCGATCTGGTGGTCAGCAATCTCAGCCTGCACTGGGTCAACGACCTGCCGGGTGCCCTGGTGCAGATCAGGCAGGCGCTGAAGCCCGATGGCTTCTTCTGCGCCTCCATGCTGGGCGGCCAGACGCTGGCCGAGCTGCGCCGCTGCCTGTACGAGGCGGAGATGGAGGTGGCCGGCGGCGTCTCCCCCCGCGTGTCGCCCTTCGCCGAGATCAAGGATGCCGGCGGGTTGCTGCAACGTGCCGGCTTCGCCCTGCCGGTGGTCGACAGCGACGTCATCACCGTGACCTATTCCGACGCCTTCGCCCTGATGCGCGAACTGCGGGGCATGGGCGAGACCAACGCGGTGCTGGCGCGGCGCAAGGTTCCCGCCACGCGCGCCATGCTGTTCGATGCAGCCCAACGCTATGCCCAGCTCTATGCCGAGCCGGACGGGCGGATCCCGGTGACCTTCGAGGTGCTCTATCTCGCCGGCTGGTCGCCGCACGAAAGCCAGCAGCAGCCGCTGAAGCCCGGCAGCGGGCAGTTTCCGCTCGGCGACGCGCTGAAGGGCGGCGGCATTCACTGAAGCAGGCTGAGAGGCTGGTTTACGCAACCAGCTTCCAGGCCATCCAGCCCAGCACCCCGGCGTTCACCAGCATGATCGCCGGGGCGACGCGGGCGACGGCGGTCCGCCAAGTGCGGCCGGCGACATGGCCGGCCAGCCCCACCGCCAGCAGACTCGGCACCGTTCCGAGCGCGAAGGCGGTCATCCCGAGCGCACCGGTCAGGGCGCTGCCGCTCGCCGCGGCGACCGCGATGGCGCCATAGAGCATCCCGCAGGGAATGAAGCCCAGCGCCACCCCCAGCCCATAGCCGCGCCAGCCGGTCGGATTGCCGAACAGCGGCCGGGCGAGGCCGGACACCCGGTTCCCCCACCAGCTCTGCAGCCGGCCTTTACCGAGCGACGGCGCTTTCGGCAACCAGGACAGGACGCTGCGCGCGGCGTAGCCGAGGAAGAACAGCGCCGCCAGCGCCAGCAGCGCCACCGACAGCCAGCGCAGTCCGGGCAGCGCCCCGATATGGCCGGCCACCGAGGCTGAAAGCGCACCGATCAGCGCATAGGTCGTCGCCCGGCCGGCATGGTAGGGCAGCACGGCCGCCCCGGTCAGGCGCCGGAACTCAGACATCGCCGACAGCGGCACCCGCTCCAGCCGCGCCGAGACCTGCGCCAGCACGAAGGGGCCGCACATGCCGGTGCAATGGGTGGTTCCGCCGACCAGCCCGGCGGTCAGCAGGGCCAGCAGCAGTCCGCCGTCACGGTCGATGACCACGGCACACTGGTTCAGTCCGGCATCCAGCAGCGACAGGGCGTCCAAGGCAGAGCCTCTCCGAATCGGGAACTGGCGGCGATCTTAGGGGGGAGGGGAGGGCGGTCCAATGACGTGTGTCAATGGATCGGCGGGTGTGGGGGGAAGCGACCGGGCAAGGGCATGTGGTGCTGAGTTAGACCCCCACCCTAAACCCTCCCCCGCTGGGCGGGGGAGGGACAAGTGCTTGTTCAGAAAGGCAGCGGCAGTCCCTCCCCCGCCCAGCTCTCGGACAAAGCCATGCTTTGTGCTGACGCGGCAGGCGGACCGTAGGTCCGCTGAGAGCGGGGGAGGTTAGGTGGGGGCATTCGCCAGCCGACACCTCATGGTCGGTCGCTTAACCCCACGCACTCAAGCCAGCAGGCGGGCGATGGGCGGGCGGCTGGGGTGGAGGACGACGCCGTCGTCGGCCGGTTCGACCTTGGCGTCCGGATAGGCGGCCAGGGCATATTGCAGGGCCTGCACGAAGCGCGGCTTGAAGTGCTTCATCTGGTCGTAGCCGGCGCCGAACTGGGCGTAGAGCGACGGCCAGGAGATCGGCTGCGGCCGGCTCAGCGAATGCAGCCGGTAGGCCAGCCAGACATAGAGGTCGAGGCTGAGCGAGCGGTCCTTCAACTGCCGCACCGCCTCCTCCAGCAGCGGGACCGGGTGGTCGCGCAGGGCCTGGAAGAAGGTCTCGTCCAACTGGACCACGTCGTTCCACAGCGTGCCCTGGCGGTCGTCGCCGAGATCGTCGTGGAAGATCAGGCCGCGCTTGACGATGCCGCCCTTCTCGAACACGTCGGCGTTCTCGCCGTCCCAGAAGAACTTCAGGGTGCAGGCGGAGATGCGCAGAGACTGCTCGCGGAAGCCGCGGAAGGTCTCGCCGCCGACGCTGATGCCCATGCGGGTCAGCCAGTCGCGCATGGAGCGGCCGAGTTCCACCTCGCGCCGGCCGGTGCGCACCGCCTGGGTCTGCAGATAGATCAGGATCATCCGCGCCCGCGCGCCATAGGGCACGCCGAACAGCTTCACCTTGCCGTTCACCTTCAGCCGTCCCGGTTCGACCAGCAGCGTCACCTGATGGCCGCGCTTTTCCCAGGGGGCGTCGTCGGCCAGCTTCTTGTGCGGCAGGCTGGTCAGGCAGAAGCCGCTGTAGGTGATGCCGAGATGCTGGTTCTCGTCCGCCAGGATGTCGGCGGCGATGTCCACCAGCGTCCGATCCTCGGGCCGAACCAGGGCGCGCGCCTTGTCCCGCCCATGTTCGATCACCAGCCTGTGTATGTCGCCCATCGCCGCCCCGCCCGGATGTTGTGGCATCCTGGTGAGCGGCGGGCGCCGGAGTCAATGTGGGGTTAGGCGACCGGGCTAATCGACGGTTAGTTGTTAGACTTATTAGTTGAGTCGCCGCTTAACCCCATGGGGAAAGCCCGAGTCGCGCCGCTTTTCCCCACGAATCCGCCGCTTTGCCCCACGGGGAACGGGGTGGACACATGGGGGTGGTCGCTTTTCCCCACGGGTGCCAAGGGGCGACTCGTGGGCGGTTGCGGAGGGACTCGGGAGGCGGGTGGTCGCTTAACCCCACGGGTGGGGGCGTCGGCGGGCGACGCCCCATCCCCCTCAGTGGCTCATCAGCACCGGAACCGTCATGTGCTGCAGCATGAAGCGGGTCATGCCGCCCAGCACCAGTTCGCGGAATCGGGAGCGGCCATAGGCGCCCATCACCAGCAGGTCGCAGCTTTCGTCGGCGGCCATGTTCAGCACGGTGTCGCCGGGTTCCACCACGTCGGTGGCGACGTGGGTGGCCTCCACGCGGCAGCCGTGGCGGGACAGGTGGCGGGCGATGTCGGCGCAGGGTTCGTCGCCCAGGCCATCGGGGCCGCGCTTCGGATTGGCGGCCATCACCACGACCCGCTTGGCGGTGGACAGCAGGGGCATGGCGTCGCCGATGGCGCGCGCAGCCTCGCGGCTGCCGTTCCAGCCGACCAGGATCCGTTCGCCGATGGAGGAGAAGCGTCCGGCATAGGGCACGACCAGAAGCGGCCGGCCGCATTCGAACAGCAGGTCGGCCGGCTGCGCGACCGGCTGGTCGCGGTCACGGTCCGGAGCCGGTTGGCCGACTACCACCAGATCGGCGTAACGGCCACGCACGGCGGCGGCAATGGTCGGGTCGCCTTCCTGAACCAGCCATTCCGAACGGTCGCTCAGGCCATGGTGGCGCATGGCGTCGTTGAAGGCCGCAGCCATCTGGGCCGTCTGGTCGTTGCGCGACTGACGGCGGCTCTCACGCAGTTCCTGCGGAAACTGGGATTCGATATAGCCGGGGAACACGACGTCGGTGAAGGCGTAGAGCGCGGTCAGATGCGCATCGCACCGGGCCGCGAGCTGGGCCGCGAGGTCGAGACGCGCTGCGGACGCGGGCGTATCGTCGACGACCACCAGAATGTCCTTGAGAGCCATGACGTAATTCCTGCCCATTGATTGTGATCGTTGCCGCCATCGCCAATCGAAGCGGGGGCGATGCACGGGCGGGGCGGTGCCGGGCGGGATAACCTCACTTGCGGTGGCCCGCACGCGTTGGCCCCACTTGCCTTGGCAGTATAAGGCCGCCGACGGTCGCCGATGTCTTTCCTTTACAGGGTACAGCCATGCCCTCTTCGCGTTCCTGCACTGCACACAAACGACTTCGGAGCGGATGGCTGTACAAGGATACAATCCCAGGCCGCAAGGAATATGGCAAGGAGCGCAAACCATATAGTCATCCGCCGCGAACGAATGCACCCAACGAAACAAAAAGCCGGGATTGTGGTTCGATTCGACCTGCAACCCGCACTTGAGTGAATACTATAATATGCGGATGTGTCTTCGTCGCACCGGCTGTAGAAACCTCCAAGCTCTGCTGCCGCCGGGCGCCTTTGGTTTTGACGTGCGGGTGACAATTCGCGTAAGTGTTGGGTATCGATTTCCTGATGAGTACCCCGCTCTAACCTCGCCATGAGTCCAGATCCCCGAATCTCCGCGCTGGCCGACGCTCTGTCGGGTGCCGCCTCCGGTGCGCCGGGGCTTGACGCCCTGCGTCAGATTCTCGACGCCATGACCGTGAGGGTGGCGTTGATGGATCCGCAGCGGCGGCACATCTACGCCAACCGTGCCTATCTGGAGATGATGGGGACCAGCCTGGAAAAGGCGGTCGGCACCACCATCGGTCAGCATCTGGGACCGGAACTGCAGCGCAGCACCAAGGCGCTGGCCGAACGGGCGCTGTCGGGCGAGACGGTGCAGACGGAGGGGTGGATCACCCAGGCCGACGGGCAGCAGCGCTACGTGACGCGGCTGCACGCCCCGCACCGGTCGGACGGCGGCGCCATCTCCGGCTATTTCGTCATCCTGCAGGACATGACCGAACGCCGGCAGGTGCAGGACGACCTGTTCCGCCTCGCCTACTACGATCCCGTGACCGGGCTGGCCAACCGCCTGATGCTGCTGAAGCACATGGCGGACTACCGCAACATGGGCGAGCCGTTCACGCTGGTCATCCTGGACATCGACCGGTTCGCCGAAATCCGCAGCAGCATGGGCCAGGGCTTCGCCAACGAGCTGCTGGACGATCTGGCGCAGCGGATGGGCGCGCAGGCCGCCGCCTTCGACCTGATCGCGCGGGTCAGCGACCATGCCTTCGCCCTGCTGGCCGGCGGCACCTGCGACCGGCCGGCGCTGGAGGCCGCCATCGACGAGCTGGCGGCGGTGGTGCGCTCCGCCCGCTCCAGCTCCGGCGGTACGGTGTTCCTGTCGGCCAGCATCGGCGTGGTGGAGGCCCAGCCCGGCCACGAGCGGCCGGAGGACGTGCTGCGCGACGCCGAGATCGCCACCGCCCGCGCCCGCGAACAGGGCGGCGGCCGGCAGGCCTGGTTCGATCCGGCGATGCATTCCCATGTGGTCGAACAGGTGCGGCTGGAGCATGACCTGCGCGGCGCGCTGGCCAGCGGCAGCGACCTGTGGGTGGCCTATCAGCCGATCGTGGAGATGGTGACCGGCGGGCTTGCCGGGTTCGAGGCGCTGATGCGCTGGAACCACCCGGAACGCGGCAACATTCCGCCCGGCATCTTCATCCCCATCGCCGAGAGCACCGGCCTTGTCGTGTCGCTCGGCACCTGGGTGCTGCGGCAGGCCTGCCTGCAGATCGCGGCGTGGCAGGACCGGCGCGAACCGGGCTCCGCCCCGCTGTTCATGAGCGTCAACCTGTCCACCCACCAGCTGTCCGACCCCAACTTCGTCCAGGTCGTGCGCGAGGTCCTGCGCGAGACCGGGGTGGAGCCGTCCTGGATCAAGCTGGAGCTGACGGAAAGCGCCGTCATGGACAAGGCCGAGCAGTCGATCCGCCTGCTGCGCGACCTGCGGGCACTGGGCATCAAGCTGTCGATCGACGATTTCGGCACCGGCTATTCGTCGCTGTCCTACCTGCACAAGCTGCCCATCGACAGCCTGAAGGTCGACCGTTCCTTCGTCTCGGCCATGCACCAGTCGGAGGAGAACCGCGCCATCGTCCGCATCATCATGGATCTGGCGCGCCTGCTGGGCTTCGACGTCATCGCCGAAGGCATCGAGACCAGCGCCGACGCCAATCTGCTGCGGGCGCTGGCTTGCGACTACGGCCAGGGCTACCACTTCGCCCGCCCGCTGCCGCCGGACCAAGCGGGCAAGCTGGTGGGCGGGGAGTTGCCGTGGCAGATGCCGCGGTGAGGGGGGTTAAGGCGTCGGAGTTAGGCCCCCACCTAACCTCCCCCGCTCTCAGCGGACCTACGGTCCGCCTGCCGCGTCAGCACAAAGCTCTGCTTTGTGCGAGAGCTGGGCGGGGGAGGGACTGCCGCTGCCTTTCCGTACAAGCACTTGTTCCCTCCCCCGCCCAGCGGGGGAGGGTTAGGGTGGGGGTCTAACTTCGCCCCCGAACTCACTTCCCCCGAACGAACTTCGGCGTTCCCGCCGCGCTGGGCAGCAGGCGGACGGCGTAGGGGCTGGTGCGGCTCTGCGCCACCGCCTGGGCCGGGCCGGGAACCGTCTCGCGGTAGCCGACGACCAGATCGGCGCCCGTCTGCTGCACGCTGTCGATGGGTGACGCCGTAGCCCGCCGTGTCGCGGGGTCCCAGGAACACCGCCACCGCCATCCGGCCGCCGGGCAGGGAAGTCGGGGCCGGTTCGCCGACCCGTGCCCACAGCGCCGTCCATTCGGCGCCGTCGCGGGCGACGACATAGGCGCGCTCGGCGGCGCTGCTGTGGTTGCCCTGCCAGACGGTGCCGGCCTCCGCCTGGGCCGGCAGCAGATTGCCCTCGGCGCGGTCGGTACCGGTCTGGCAGCCGGCCAGCATCAGGGTGGGGGCGAGAACCAGCGGGATCAGGCGGAGACGGGACGGCAGCTTCATGGGACGGTCAGGCGCTCCGCGGCAGGATCGTCTCGACCAGCGACGCCCAATAGCTGGCGCCGGTGGTCAGGATCGCGTCGTTGAAATCGTAATGCGGGTTGTGCAGGCGGCAGGACGGACCGCGGTGGCCGCCATGGCCGAGCCAGATGTAGGCACCCGGCCGCTCCTTCAGCATATAGCCGAAGTCTTCCGCCGCCATGGTCGGGGAGGGCGCCCAGACCACATTCCCATCGCCCACCACTTTGGCCGCCGCCGCCGCAGCGACGCGCGCCTCCGGCTCGCTGTTCACTGTGGCGGGGTAGCCGGGGCGGAAGCGCAACTCGGCCTTGGCGCCCAGCCCTTCGGCGATGCTGGAGACGAGGCGGGCGAACTGCTCCTGGATGCGGCGGTGGTTTTCTTCCGTAAAGGTGCGCATGGTGCCGAGCATCCGTGCACCGTCGGGAATGACGTTGGCCGCGGTTCCGGCATCCACCACCGTGATCGACACCACCGCGCTGTCGGCCGGGTTGGTGCCGCGGCTGACCAGGCTCTGCGCCGCGGTGATGATGTGGGCCGACACCAGGACCGGGTCGATGCCGCGGTGGGGCATGGCGGCGTGCGCGCCGTGGCCGGTCACATGGATCTCGAACTGGTTGGCCGCAGCCATCACCGGGCCGGGATGGACGGCGATTTGGCCGGCCGGCAGCTCCGGCCAGTTGTGCAGGCCATAGACCTGCTCGCAGTCGAACTGACTGAACAGGCCGTCGTCGATCATCCGCTTCGCACCGCCAAGCCCTTCCTCGGCCGGCTGGAAGATGAAGTGGACGGTGCCGTCGAAGTTGCGCGTCTCCGCCAGATAGCGGGCGGCGCCCAGCAGCATGGCGGTGTGGCCGTCATGGCCGCAGGCGTGCATCTTGCCGGCATGGCGCGAGGCATGGTCGAAGTCGTTGGCCTCCGGCATCGGCAGCGCGTCCATGTCGGCGCGAAGGCCGATGGCCCGGCCGCTGCCGGTGCCCAGCCCCTTCAGCGTGCCGACCACGCCGGTTCCACCCAGGCCGCGATGCACCGTGATGCCGAATTCCGCCAGCTTCGCGGCGACGATGTCGGAGGTGCGCTCCTCCTCGAACCCGAGTTCCGGGTGGGCGTGGATGTCGCGGCGCCACGCGGTCATGTCGTCCTGGAAAGCGGCGATGCGGTTGTTGATCGGCATGTCTCTAACGCTGGTTGGAACGGCCGGATGCCGCTCGGGGAAGGTGGTGCAATTGTCGTTACGGGAGCGGAATGGCTAACCGGGAGCCGCCGTCTCGGGGACGGCCATGCCGCGCCGCACCGCCGGCCGGTCGGCCATGGCGTCGTGCCAGCGCTTCAGGTTGGGGAAGCGGTCGAGCAGCCCGCCGCCCGCCACCGCCGCGGCGGCGATGAAGGGGAAGCAGGCGATGTCGGCGATGGAGTAAATGGTGCCGCCCAGATGCTCCGCGACGCCCAGCCGGTCTTCCAGCGCCGAATAGCAGCGCATCAGCTCGCCCTTGTACAGGTCGATGGCGTGGGGGATGCGGTCGGGGGCGCGGGCTGCGAAGCGCTGCATGTCGATGGCGGTGGGGCCGAGGTCGCTGACGCCCAGCATGAACCAGCTCATCGCCTCCGCCCGCTCGTCCTCGTCCTCGGGCAGCAGGCGGCCGGTGCGCTCGGCGAAATGCAGCAGGATGGCGCCGGAGCCGAACAGGCGCCGCACCCGGCCGCCCGGCAACTCCTCCACCAGGGCGGGGATCTTGGTGATCGGGCTGATCGCCAGGAAATCCGGCCGCTTGTTCTCGCCGGCGGCCAGATCGACGCGATGGACGGCGTAGGTCAGCCCCAACTCCTCCAGCAGGATGGAGGCCTTGCGTCCGTTGGGCGTGGGAAAGCTGTAGAGCGTAAGCATGCGGTGACGGTCCCTGCGCTCTGCACGGGGCGGTTCCCCGGGAGCGATGGCACAGTCTGGCCGATTTGCGCGGCGAACGCCAGCGACAGCGCTGGCAATTCGGGGACTCAGAACCGAGGGGCGCAGCCGTCCGGCTTCACGATGCGGATGGTCGAGGGCGGGTTGGCCGCCAGCTTGGACGCCGGACGGATCGGCCGCCGCACCGGCTCGCCCCCGCAGTTCGAGCAGCGCTGCCCCGGCAGCCGGGCACGGCAATCGGCGCAGAAGGTGCATTCGAAGGAACAGATGTAGGCGTTCTCCGCCGCGGGCGGCAGGTCGCGGTCGCAGCATTCGCAGTTGGGGCGCAGGTCCAGCATGGCGCGGTCTCCGGTATGGGATGCGCCACGAGGATAGCCGCTGACACGGCGGATGGAGAGTGGCGCGGTTGCCGATGGGCGTGAAGATCGTGCCAAAAGCGATGCGCCCTCCCCCGGAGGAATCACATTGCTTCCGCCCGGCGGCCGAAGAGGGCGCGCAGCTTGCGGCCGATGGTGCCGCCCAGCATGCCGTGGCCGCCGCCCGCCTTGGGGAACCAGCCGGGATCGTCGGTCTGGAAGCGGCGGATGACGTGGACGAAGGCGTCGACCACGTCGGGGTCGAAGTCGCGCCCGGCCCGTTCGACGATCCAGGAGATGGCGTCCTCCACCGCCCAGGCGCTGCGGTACTGGCGGCTGGTGATCAAGCGCGTCGAACACGTCCGCCACGGCCATGATGCGGGCGCCGATGGGAATGGCGTTGCCCTTCAATCCTTCCAGATAGCCCGACCCGTCATAGCGTTCGTGGTGGTAGCGTGCGATCTCCGCCGCGATCGACAGCAGCGACCGCCCACGCAGGGGCACGGCCGCCTCGGCCAGGATGCGGTGGCCGATCTCGGTATGGCGCTGGATCATCTGCATGTCGATGCCGGTCAGCTCGCCCGGCATGCCCAGCGTCTCGTCCGATACGCTCAGCATGCCGACGTCGTGCAGCAAGGCGGCCAGCCCGACCTTCTCGACGAAATCGGCGTCCAGCTCGTCACCGAACTTGCCGCGCTGGTGCAACTCGCGGGCGATGGACCCCACCAGCCTCTCGATGCGCTGCAAATGGCCGCTGGCGGCGTTGTCCTTGTATTCGGCGAGCGCCCCCATCGCCAGGACGGTGGCCTTCTGCGAGGTGTTCAGCTCCTCGATCAGCAGGGCGTTCTCGAAGGCGATCGAGCATTTGTTGCGGAACAGCTCCAGCAGCTGCCATTCGCGGGCGGTGCCGTCGTTGCGGCCCTCGACATAGATCATGCCGGTGATGCCGCCGTTGGCGCGCAGGCGCAGCGCGCAGAAATCCGGCTCGATGATGGTTTCGCTGCTGGGCGACAGCCGTTCCAGCGCCGCCTCCACCCGCGGTTCGCCGAGATCCGAGACCTCCACGTCCTTCCATTTGGCGAAGCGGCCGGTGGAGGCGCGCACGCGGATCCTGCGGTCGCGCGGCAGCGTGTCGCCCTGGATGCACAGAAGCGCATGGTGGCCGATGCCGAGAAGCCCGACCACGCGCGGCAGGATGTTGGGGAACAGCACGTCGGGCGTGCGCATCTCCAGGAGGCCGGTGGTGGCGACCAGCATGCGGGCCAGCCCCTTGCGCCCGGCGGCCAGCGCCTGGAGGCTGGCGAAGGTGCGCAGCTGTCCGGCCACGGCGGCGCGGAGCGCTCGCGGCGTCAGTTCCGCCTTCACGCGCCAGTCGCCGACGTCGTTGGCGGCGATCGCCTCATCCTCCGCCGTCATCTCGGGATTGCCGGCACAGACCAGGATGCGGGTGCGCTGGTTGCCGAGTTCACGGCGCAGGTGGGTGACCAGATCCAGGCCGGCCCGTTCGCTTTCCAGCGCGATCTCCAGCAGGATCAGTGCGGTGTCGGGATGCTGCTGCAACGCATTGCGCGCCTCGGCGGCGGAGGCGGCGCCCACCAGCGCGATGCCGGCGCCTTCGATGGACAGCCCGTCCAGCGCCGACATGGATGCCGCCAGCAGCGACGGGTCGGGATCGACGACCAGAACCTTGAAGGGCGGCTTGGCGACCGGACCGGCCATCTCCGGCCGTGCATCGTCGTGGAGCATGGCATTCTCAGCGGTTGCGCGTGCGTGCTGCGCGTTCGCCAAAGTAATCTCATACGACCATTCATTCAACCGATGACGAAAGGTTGGCCGGCGATATCCGTGCCTGCGACGATGTATCCACGCCTGCGGCGCCGAATCGCGCCGCCCGGCCGGAGACGCCAGCCCGCGCCCTCAGCCGGCGACGATGGCTGCCACCACCTCCGACGCGAGAAGGGTGGGGTTGACCGGCTTGGAGATGACGCGCGTCACACCCAGCCTGGCGAAGGCGGCGGCGGCCAACTCGGCCGGAACCTTGTCCTCGATGGCCGACAGGATGACGACCGGCATCTCCGGCCGCAGGGTGCGCGCGGCCTGAATCACCTCGAAACCGTCATGGTCCGGCATGATGATGTCGGTCAGGACGAGGTCGAACTTCTCGACATAGAGGATGCCGATGGCTTCCGGGGCGCTGGCGCACAGGGTCAGTTCATGGCCATCGCGGGTCAGGATCGCGCGGATCAGGTTGCGCGTGACCGGATCGTCGTCCACCACCAGTAGCTTGGCCATGCCAATCCCCGTCGCGGTCATGCCGGGCGCAGGTATAGCGTGAACCCAGGGTTACGCCAGCGGCAAGTTTGTGACTCCCCATTGTCCTCAGGCGTGTCGAAATGTCACGCGGCGTGCAGGGCCGGCTGTGAGAAACGGGCCGGTCCCGGCCAGCCGGTCTTGGAATGGTCTGTCCGTTTGGGGTAGTGTCCGCCCGCACCCCACGGACCAACAACGAGCAGACGCAAGACCGATGTTGCTTCCCAACGCCGTCCGCCGATTTGCCGGGGCCGCCTTTGCCGGTTCTGTCCTCTCCGCGCTTCTTGCCGCCGGCCTGACTGCCGCGCCGGCCGCCGCCGCCGACCCGCGCCATCTCGGCACCTTCAAGGATTGGAACGCCTTCGCGTTCGAGGAGAAGGGGCAGAAGGTCTGCTACATTTCCAGCCAGCCCAAGAAGACGGAGCCGAAGGCCAAGCGCGGCGACATCTACGCGCTGGTCACCCACCGCCCATCGGAAAAGACCCTGGACGTCGTCAGCATCATCGTCGGCTATCCGTTCAAGAAGGGCAGCGAAGCCGAGGTCTCGGTCGACGGCAAGGAGTTCAAGCTGTTCACTGACGGCGAGACCGCCTGGGCCCGCGATGCCGAGAGCGACCGCGCGGTGACGGCGGCGCTTCGCGACGGCAGGCAGATGGTGGTGAAGGGCCTGTCCAGCCGAGGCACCAGGACCACCGACACCTACAGCCTGGCCGGCGTCGGGCAGGCCTACGATGCGATCAACGAGGCCTGCGGCGTGAAGCGCTGATCGCCGCAGCGGTTTACTCGGGTTTTTCCCCTCGAGTCTTTTGACTCCGCACGCTCATGGCCCTATGTAATGGGGCCATGAGCGCCTCCAATCATGCCTCCGCCTTCGTTCTGCCGGCGACCGACGCCGACGGACGCAAGAACCTTGTCGGCCTGTCCCGCGAAGAGCTGGAAGCCGAGATGCTGGCCGTCGGCCTGGAAAAATTCCGGGCACGCCAGCTCTGGCACTGGATCTATCACCGCGGCTCCACCGATTTCGCCGAGATGACCACGCTGGCCAAGCCGGTGCGGGAAAAGCTGGCCGACGCCTATATCGTGGCGCGGCCGACGGTGGTGAAGGACCTGAAATCGGCGGACGGCACCCGCAAGTGGCTGCTGCGCATGCCCGACGGGCAGGAGGTGGAGAGCGTCCATATTCCGGAGGAGGATCGCGGCACGCTCTGCGTCTCCTCCCAGGTCGGCTGCACGCTGACCTGCCGCTTCTGCCATACGGGCACGCAGCGTCTGGTTCGCAACCTGGATTCGGCGGAGATCGTGGCGCAGGTGATGCTGGCGCGCGACATGCTGGGCGAATGGCCGGCGCCGCCCGACGGGCGCATGCTGTCCAACATCGTCATGATGGGCATGGGCGAACCGCTGTTCAATTACGACAACGTCGCCAAGGCGCTGAAGATCGTGATGGACGGCGACGGCATCTCGATCTCCAAGCGACGCATCACCCTGTCGACCTCCGGCGTCGTGCCGATGATGGAGCGCTGCGGCGAGGAGCTGAACGTCAACCTCGCGGTCAGCCTGCATGCGGTGACCGACGAACTGCGCAACCTCATCATGCCCATCAACCGCAAATACCCGCTGCGCGACCTGATGGAGGCCTGCCGCAACTACCCCGGCCTGTCCAACGCCCGGCGCATCACCTTCGAATATGTGATGCTGAAGGGCGTGAACGACACGCCGGCCGACGCGCGGGCGCTGGTGAAGCTGCTGGAAGGCATCCCGGCCAAGATCAACCTGATCCCCTTCAACGAATGGCCGGGCGCTCCCTACGAGCGGTCGACCGCGCGGGCGATCCAGGTCTTCGGCGACATCGTCAACAATGCCGGCTATGCCAGCCCGGTGCGCACCCCGCGCGGCGAGGACATCATGGCCGCCTGCGGCCAGCTGAAGAGCGCCAGCCTGCGCATGACCGCCGCCGAACGCGCCGCCATCGCCGCCGTCATCGCGGAGAAGGACGCGGCGCTGGCGTCGTGAGGGAGATCAGAGAGCGATCCGGGTCGCGATGGCGTCATAGGGCGCCGTCAGCCCGGTCCCGCCTTCGTCCCGCTCGACCAGACCGGCCTTGCTCAGTTCCTCGACATCCTCATGCACCCGCCTGTAGTCGCGGCCGACCGCTTTGGCGAGCGCATTGATGCTCGCCGCCGGATGGCGGTGCAGGTGGCGCAGCAGTTCCAGCCGCTTCGGCGTCAGGACGCGCGCCAGCGTCTCGAATGAATCGAAGGACAGGTGGCGTTCGTTCACCGGTTCGCTCCGCTCGGCCCGATGCCAAGCGTCGACGAAGCGGCTGCCGAAATCGCGGGCGTCGTCGCCAACATGAACCTTCAGGTCCGTCATCACACCTCTCCTCCGGCGGCCCGAACATCGTCCAGAAAATCCTGCATCAGTCGCTCCGGCGTCACGAAACGGTAGGGCTCCTCCCGCGTTCCGTAATGACGGTGGTCACCCTTGCCGCGCTCGTTGTCGTAACCGACGACCCGCACCCCGTCGACGATGTAGACAAGACTGTATTTCAGAAAGTGTCCGGACGGTGGCACCGGCGATGGTACACGCCAGATTACCGCCTGAAGGATGGCCCCATTGACCATCTCCCGGCGTTCCTTGAAAAGCAGTTCAGCCTTCGGCACGGCTTTTCCCCGATGGTCCTGCCGACGACTATGACATCAAGTGTCATATGGCGCCAAGCGCCATTGATTCAAGCGCCGAAGGGAAGGACCGCGATGGCCCTGGGCTCAAGTCCGGCCTCCTCCCCAGGGAATTGCGGACGGAGACGTGCTGTGACAGGGTGTCGGCACTTCCGCCAACAGCCCCGGCCCGCGCATCGGCATGCCCGCCCCCATCGAGGACATCATCGCCAAGGCGATCAAGGACGCCGACAAGTCCTTCTTCAACGAGGATTATGCCAAGCAGGCGAAGGCGGTGACCGCCGCGCTGAAGAAGGCGGGGTACGAGGTGGCGCCGGTGAAGCCGCCGCCGGGGCTGGTCGAATGGGCCAAGGACAACATTCCGTTCGGCCGTCTTCGTCCGGCGGAACTGATTACGCAGATGTACTCGATGATGGTGGAGAACGTGCGCCGCTTCGACAAGTAGCGGCGGCTCAAGCTGGACAGCCTCCGACTGGCCGCTTTCGCTGGTATTACCACAGGACCCGAAGGCCGTTTCTTTTCAGCCACTTCCCGCGCTGCGCCAAAATCGTCACACCAGCACTTTCGGCCACCCCCCGCCGTTGACTCGGCTGCTGCGGGAGCGTAATTCATTGCGCCAACCAATAGGACGGACAGCCGTCCCAAAAGGGCACGCACCACCCAGCCGCCGCGGCAATCGTCATGTTGCGCCGCGCCCGGCCGCGAACAGAGGACGACGCAATGGCAAACGGCAGCGGTCGGCCGCTCTCCCCGCACCTTCAAGTCTACAAACTCCCGTTGACCGCAGTCATGTCCATCACGCACCGCATCACGGGCGTCGGGCTGGCTGTGGGCACGCTTCTGCTGGTCTGGTGGCTGGTCGCCGCCGCCACCGGTCCGGAGGCGTTCGCGCGCGCGCAGGGCTTCATCGGGTCGTTCTTCGGCCTGCTCCTGATGTTCGGCTGGACGGCGGCGCTGTACTACCACCTGTGCAACGGCATCCGCCATCTGGTCTGGGACGCCGGCAAGGCGTTCGAACTGACCGATGCCGACCGCAACAACAAGGTCGTCCTCGGCGCGACGGCGGTGCTGACCGTGCTGACCTGGATCGTCGGCCTGGCCGCGTGGTGAGGAGATAAGACATGGCGTCCAATAGCAAGACCCTCCGTTCGCCGCTGCAGGTCGCGCGCGGTCTGGGTTCCGCCAAGCATGGCACCGAACATTGGTGGTCGCAGCGCCTGACCGCGATCGCCCTGGTCCCGCTGACCGTCTGGTTCGTCTTCGGGGTCATCGGCCATCTGGGTGCCGATCACGCCGCCTTCGTCGCCTGGATGAAGTCGCCCTTCTCGGCCGTCATGATGGTCCTCACCGCCGTGGTCACCTTCCACCACGCCCAGTCCGGGCTTCAGGTGGTCATCGAGGACTACGTGCATGTCGAATGGCAGAAGATGGCGCTGATCATCGGCGTCAAGTTCCTGTCCTTCGCCCTGGCGGCGGCCTGCGTGCTGGCCGTCGTGAAGATCTTCATCGGAGCCTGACGACCATGGCGACCGCCTACAACATCATCGACCACACCTATGACGTCGTCGTCGTCGGCGCCGGCGGCGCCGGTCTGCGCGCCACCTTCGGCATGGCCGAAAAGGGCCTGAAGACCGCGTGCATCACCAAGGTGTTCCCGACCCGCTCCCACACCGTGGCGGCGCAGGGCGGCATCTCGGCCGCTCTCGGCAACATGGGCGAGGACGACTGGCGCTACCACATGTACGACACCGTCAAGGGGTCGGACTGGCTGGGCGACCAGGACGCCATCGAGTACATGTGCCGCGAGGCCATCCCGGCGATCATCGAGCTGGAGCATTACGGCGTTCCGTTCTCGCGCACGCCCGAAGGCAAGATCTACCAGCGCGCCTTCGGCGGCATGACCGCGCAGTACGGCAAGACCCAGGCCTACCGGACCTGCGCCGCCGCCGACCGCACCGGCCACGCCATCCTGCACACCCTCTACCAGCAGTCGCTGAAGCATGAGGCGGAGTTCTTCGTCGAATACTTCGCGCTCGACCTCATCATGGAGGACGGCGTCTGCAAGGGCGTGCTGGCCTGGAACCTGGACGACGGCACGCTGCACCGCTTCCGCGGCCAGCTGGTGGTGCTGGCGACCGGCGGCTACGGCCGCGCCTATTTCTCGGCGACCTCGGCCCACACCTGCACCGGCGACGGCGGCGGCATGATCCTGCGCGCCGGCCTGCCCCTGCAGGACATGGAGTTCGTGCAGTTCCACCCGACCGGCATCTACGGCTCCGGCTGCCTCATCACCGAGGGCGTGCGCGGCGAGGGCGGCTACCTGACCAACTCCAACGGCGAGCGCTTCATGGAGCGCTATGCCCCGTCGGCCAAGGATCTGGCGTCGCGCGACGTCGTGTCCCGCTCGATGACCATCGAGATCCGCGAAGGCCGCGGCGTGGGTGAGCACAAGGACCACATCCACCTGCACCTGGAGCATCTGCCGCCGGAGATCATCCACCAGCGCCTGCCCGGCATCGCCGAGACGGCCAAGATCTTCGCCGGCGTGGACGTGACCAAGGAGCCGATCCCGGTTCTGCCGACCGTCCACTACAACATGGGCGGCATCCCGACCAACGTTCACTGCGAGGTGCTGTCGCCCACGCCGGAGAACCCGGACCAGGTGGTGCCGGGCCTGATGGCGATCGGCGAGGCGGCCTGCGTGTCGGTGCACGGCGCCAACCGCCTGGGCTCCAACTCGCTGCTCGATCTGGTGGTGTTCGGCCGCGCGGCCGCCATCCGCGCCGCCGAGATCGTCAAGCCGGGCAAGGCCCCGTCGGTCAAGCCGGATGCTTGCGACAAGGCGCTGGAGCGGTTCGACCGCATCCGCAACGCCAAGGGTTCGATCAAGTCGGCCGACCTGCGGCTGGACATGCAGCGGACGATGCAGAACAACTGCGCCGTCTTCCGCACCGGCGAGGTCCTGGACGAGGGCGTCAGGAAGATCGACGCGGTCTATGCCAAGAAGGGCGAGATCGCCATCTCCGACCGCTCGCTGGTCTGGAACTCCGATCTGGTCGAGGCGCTGGAGCTGGACAACCTGCTGGGCCAGGCGGTCGCCACCCTGCACTCCGCCCAGAACCGTCCGGAAAGCCGCGGCGCGCATGCCCGCGAGGACTATCCGAACCGCGACGACGAAGGCTGGATGAAGCACACCGTCATCTGGGTCGCGGACAATGGCGAGACGAAGATCGATTACCGCCCGGTCCACATGTACACCCTGACCGACGAGGTCGAGGTCTTCCCGCCCAAGGCCCGCGTGTACTAAGGCCCGCCGGATAAAGGAAATCAGCCATGGTTGAATTCAACCTGCCAGCCAACTCCAAGGTCGGCGTCGGCAAGACCGTCAACGTCGCGAACGGCGCCAAGCGGGCCAAGAGCTTCAAGATCTACCGCTGGAACCCGGACGACGGCCAGAACCCGCGCGTCGACACCTATGTGGTCGATCTCGACAAGTTCGGGCCGATGATCCTGGACGCGATCATCTACATCAAGAACCAGGTCGACAGCACCCTGACCTTCCGCCGGTCCTGCCGCGAGGGCATCTGCGGGTCGTGCGCGATGAACATCGACGGCACGAACACGCTGGCCTGCCTGAAGGCGATCGACGAGGTTCCGGGCGACGTCAAGATCTACCCGCTGCCGCACATGCCGGTGGTGAAGGATCTGGTTCCCGACCTGAAGCACATCTATGCCCAGCTGGCCTCGATCAAGCCGTGGCTGCAGTCGCAGTCGCCGGCGCCGAGCCGCGAGCGGCTGCAGTCGCCGGAGGACCGCGCCAAGCTGGACGGCCTCTACGAGTGCATCCTGTGCTTCTGCTGCTCGACCTCCTGCCCCAGCTACTGGTGGAACGGCGACCGTTACCTCGGCCCGTCGATCCTGCTCCAGGCCTATCGCTGGATCGTCGACAGCCGCGACGAGATGACGGGCGAGCGCCTCGACAACCTCGAGGACCCGTTCCGTCTCTATCGCTGCCACACCATCATGAACTGCACCAAGGCGTGCCCGAAGGGTCTGAACCCCGCCAAGGCCATCGCCGAGATCAAGAAGCTGATGGTCGTGCGCCGCTGATCGCGGACAGGCTTTGCGACACCGGAAAAGGCGCCCCTTCGGGGGCGCCTTTTTTGTTTGGGAGCGTCAGACGAAGTCGGGATCGGTCGGGCGCGACGGCGGCAGGTCATTGCCGGGGGCCGGACTGTCGGTGGTGCCGGGGCCGCCGGGATCGGGCAGGTCGGGGGCATCGGTTACCGGCACGTCGACGACGGGGGCATCCTCGTGCGGGCCGGGGAACGGGCCGGCGGACAGGATGGACGGGGTGGCGCTGAGGCCGGGGGCGGTGGTCGGCATGGAATGCTTCCCCTCTGCGGGTCGTTGGCGGTTGCTTGCTCTCCCCTATCAACGGGCGAGTCCGCAATCCGCTCCATCGCACGGGACAATTGCGTGCGGACCGGTTGACCGGCGGCGGCGAGGGGGTATGCTCTTCGGGAGATCACCAACGACGACGAACCACCAATGGGCGGCGCGAACCGGCGTCGCCCAGCGGGTGAACGCATTTCTATCCTAGGGAAGGACCAATCATGGGCGGCATGGCAGGCCAGGCGTGGAGCTGGATCCAGGGCGAGTGGGTGGAGGGCAATCCGCCGATCGTCGGACCGCTGTCCCACACGCTTTGGCTCTCTTCGACGGTCTTCGACGGCGCGCGCGCCTTCCAGGGCGTGGCCCCCGACCTGGACCTCCACTGCGCCCGCGCCATCCGTTCGGCCCAGGTGCTGGGCCTGGAGCCGATGGTCACCGCCGGCGAGATCGAGGAGCTGTGCTGGGACGGCATCCGCCGCTTCCCCAAGGAGGCGGAGCTGTACATCCGCCCGATGTTCTACGCCGACGACGGCTTCGTCGCCCCGGCGCCGGAGAGCACGCGCTTCGTCCTGTCTATCTACGAGGACCCGCTGCCGCAGCCGACCGGCTTCGCCGCCTGCATCTCCACCCGCCGCCGCCCGATCCCGACCATGGCCCCGACCGAGGCCAAGGCCGCTTGCCTCTATCCGAATGCCGGTCTGGCGCTGACCGAGGCGCGCAAGCGCGGCTTCCAGAACGCCATCATGCTGGACGCCATCGGCAATGTGGCGGAGTTCGCGACGTCCAACATCTTCATCGCCAAGGACGGCGTGGTGCGCACCCCGGTTCCCAACGGCTGCTTCCTGAACGGCATCACCCGACAGCGCGTCATCGCCCTGCTGCGGGGCGACGGCGTCACGGTGGAGGAATGCACCTTGACGCCCAAGGACTTGCTGGAGGCCGACGAGGTCTTCTCCACCGGCAACCACGCCAAATGCGTGCCGGTGACCAAGGTGGAGGACCGCAGCTTCGCGGCCGGTCCGCTCTTCCAGCGGGCGCGGGCGCTCTATTGGGAATACGCGTTCCGCTGATCGAGCAGAGCAACCGCCGCCCGGCGGTGATGGGCCAGCGTGGCGGCCAAACGGGCCAGCCACGCATCGGTCCGGCAGGTCGCGGCGGTCAGGCTGCCGCGGCGCCGCGCGGTGGCGAGGCGAGCCTCGGCCGCGAGGTCTGAGTGCAGGCGGAGCGTTGCGGCGCGCTTGACGGCGTTGGCGCGGGCGCCGCCGCCGAGCAGGGCGGTGCGCAGCTCGGGCGTCGGCGGTCGGGCGTCATGGGTGCGGTGAAGGCTGTCCAGGCGGGCGGCGCGGTCCATGGAATGGACGGTAGCGCCTGCCGGGGTGGGTGGTAAAGGGAAATTTTCCTAGGATCGTGGGCCGGGTTGGGAGGTGTTTGCCCCCACCAGTCTCTTGCCCCCACCCTAACCCTCCCCCGCTGGGCGGGGGAGGGGATTGGTGCTTGTTCGGGAGAGCGGCGGCAGTTCCTCCCCCGCCCAGCGGGGGAGGTTAGGTGGGGGTTTGCCTCCGCATCCTCACTGGCTCGCCCAGATGATCCGCGCCATCCAGGCGACGTCCGCCATCGGGATGATGCGGTCGGAGTGGGCGCGGTTGATCGACAGAAGCTCGATCTTGGTCGCGGTTTCGCGGATCAGTTGCTTGGCCATCACCTCGCCGCCCTTGGTGCGGACGACGACGCGGTCGTTGCGGCGGATTTGTGCCGCGGGCGACACGATGATGGTGTCGCCGTCGCGGTAGACCGGCTCCATGCTGTCGCCGGAAATCTCCAGCGCATAGGCGTGCGGGTCGCCCAGGCTGGGGAACAGCAGCTCGTCCCAGCCGCTGCCGGCGGGGAAGCCGGCGTCGTCGAAATAGCCGGCCGATCCGGCCTGGGCATAGCCGATCACCGGAACGCGCTGCAGCGGGGTGGTGCCGGCGCCGTCGCCGACCAGCGACACGAATTCCGACAACGATGCGCCGGTGGCATCCAGCACCTTGGAGATGCTTTCGGTCGATGGCCAGCGCAGCTTGCCGTCGTTGGTCGTGCGCTTGCTCTTGTTGAAGGTCGTCGGGTCCAGTCCGGCGCGCCGCGCCAGCCCGGAGGCGGAGAGCCCGTGCTGTGCCGCGAGGCGGTCGATGGCCCGCCAGATGTCCGTATGTTTCAGCATGGGACGATAATCTCATAAACGGGCGACAGCGTCCCTAGGAACTTTTTCATAAAACTGTTGACCGTCCTCATTGGCGGGAACATAACGCAAACAGATGGCGCGGCCGCAATCCTGGCCCGGCGCCGCTCTCTTTCAAAAATCCGAAGCCGCAAGGAGACCAGCATGCTGAGTCCGGCCGCCCCCGCTTTGCCCGCCGCCCGCCTGTCTCACACCGTTCCCCTGGGTCCGGAGCCCTACCGTGCCGATGGCGAGCCCTTCGCCGGGGCGGAGGAGGCGTGGTTCTGGGCGGTGCAGGCGCAGGACGCCAAGGCGGCCGGCGCCCGCGTCGTCGCCGGGCGTGGGCTGGTCGAGCGACCCTGCGAGCCCCAGGACGTGCTGCGGGTGGTCGACCGGCTGTACCGGACGCGCAAGCTGCTGCGCGACCATCTGCATGTGCTGGTCCATTACGGCCGCCGCCAGAGCGCGCCGGAGCCCGACCGCTTCCGCGAACAGCGCGCCCATTCCTTGTGGCAGGAGGCTTTCGAGGTCATCGCACCGGCCCTGCGCGACAAGGGCATCGCCCGATGACAGCCGCCCCGATCGCTTGGGTGGTGTACCGGGGAGAGGCGCCGCTGTGGTGGCTGCGTCTGCTGAAGCCGGGTTTCCGCCATTGCCTGGCCCTGCTGAACGACGGGCGGCGCTGGGTGGCGGTCGATCCGCTGGCGGGTTTCACCGACGTGGCGGTGCTGGACCTGCCGGCCGACTTCGACCTGCCGGGCTGGTACCGCGCCCAGGGGCTGACGGTGGACCCCGCCCCGCTGCGCCGTCCCGCCGGCCCCGCCCCCTGGGGCCCCTTCACCTGCGTCGAGGCGGTCAAGCGCCTGATCGGCCTGCGCGCCCGTTGGGTGCTGACCCCCTGGCAACTGCACCGCCACCTGACCGGAGGAGACCGCGCATGCCCGCATCCGCAGCCGTGAAACCCGCCGCAGGCAGGTCGGCAGGCAGGACGAAGGACCTGTCGGAGCCGGAAGCCCTGCTGGAGCGCTATCGCCTCGCCCGCGAGAGCCGGGCCGTCTGGGAGAGCCATTGGCAGGACTGCTACGACCATGCGCTGCCCAACGGCCGGCCCTTCCGCGGCGGCGGAACGCCGGGCGAGCGGCGCGTCGACCGGCTGTTCGACGGCACCGCCCCCGATGCGGTGGAACAGCTGGCGGCCAGCCTGCTGTCGGAACTGACACCGCCCTGGTCGCGCTGGTTCGGCTTCCAGCCCGGTCCGGCGCTGGTGGGGGCGGAGCGCGACCGCATCGCTCCGCTGCTCGACCGTGCCGCCGGGATCGTGCAGGCGCATTTCGACCGCTCCAACTTCGCGGTGGAGGTGCATCAGGCCTTCCTCGACCTCGTCAGCGTCGGTACCGCCTGCCTCTTGATGGAGGAGGCCGCACCCGGCGCCCCGTCCAGCCTGCGCTTTACCGCCGTGCCGCTGGCCGAAGCGGTGCTGGAAGAGGGGCCGGACGGCCGGCTGGACGCCACCTTCCGCCGTAGCGAGGCGACGCTGGCGCAGATCCTCCAGCGCTTCCCCGGTGCGGACCTGCCCGACGAGCTGCGCAAACAGGCGGCCGACGAACCCGACAGCCGCTTCCCTCTGGTCGAGGCGGTGCTGCCCGACGGTACGGCCTATCGCTGGGGGGTGGTGCTGGACAGCGGGCTCACCGAGCCGTCCTGGCTGGCGCAGGGGCGCTTCGCCCAGTCGCCCTTCGTCAATTTCCGTTGGCTGAAGGCGCCGGGGGAAACCTATGGCCGCTCGCCGGTGATGAAGGCGCTGCCCGACATCAAGACCGCCAACAAGGTGGTGGAGCTGGTGCTGAAGAACGCCTCCATTGCCGTCACCGGCATCTGGCAGGCGGAGGATGACGGGGTGCTGAATCCCGCCACCATCCGGTTGGTCCCCGGCACCATCATCCCGAAGGCGATGGGGTCGGCCGGGCTGACGCCGTTGGCCAATCCCGGCCGGTTCGACGTGTCGCAGCTGGTGCTGGACGACCTGCGCGGGCGCATCCGCCACGCGCTGCTGGTCGACCGGCTGGGGCCGGTGGAGTCGGCGCGCATGACTGCGACCGAAGTGCTGGAACGCTCGGTGGAGATGGCCCGGCTGCTCGGCGCCACCTATGGGCGGCTCCAGGCGGAGCTGATGACGCCGCTCCTGCTGCGGGCGGTGGCGATCCTGCGCCGGCGCGGCGAGATCCCCGACATCACCGTCGATGGCCGTCTGGTGGAGTTGCAGCACCGCTCCCCGCTTGCCCAGGCACAGGCCCAGCGCGACGTCCAGGCGACCCTGCGCTGGCTGGACAGCGTCAAGGCGCTGGGGCCGGAGGCAGAGACCGCGGTGGACGCGGCGGCGACCGCCCGCTGGCTGGGCGAGGCCTTCGGCGTGCCGGCCAAGCTGATGCGGGCGGAACCCGCGGCGGCACCGGATGCCGAGTTGTCCAATGCCCAGTTGTCCAATGGCTGAGCCGCCGATGGTCGAGCGGGCCGGCTGGGATTGGCTGGAGGCGCCGCCCCTGACCGGTCCGATCCCCACAGCGGCGGCCGGGACCGATCCGGCGCCCAGCTTCGCCCGCTGCTTCGCCGGGACCGATGGCGCGCGGGTGCTGGCGGTGTTGCGGGCGATGACGCTCGACCGCGCGCTGGGACCCGACGCGCCGGAGGCGGCTCTGCGCCACCTCGAAGGACAGCGCCAGCTGGTCGCCACCATCCTCGCGCTCGTCGCGCGCGGGCGGGCGGGCTGACCGGCGGCATGCCCTTCCCCCTTTCCCTATCCTGCAGGAGTTGATGATGGCCGACACTTTGCTGACCGCGGCACCCGCCGCCGCACCCGCCGCCGACGCGGTCCCGCTGCTGCCGATCCCCGAAAAGTTCAGGGATCCCAAGACCGGCGAACTGCGCGTCGAGGCGCTGCTGAAATCCTATCTGGAGCTTGAGCGGCGCCTGTCCCAGCAGCCTTCGGCGCAGACGGCCGGCCCGGCGGCGCCCCCCGAACCGGCTGCTTTCGATCCGGCCAGCCTCGATCCGGTGCAGCTTCGTCGTCTGATGGGGGCGCCGGAGTCGGCGGAGGGTTATTGCATCGCCTGCGATCATGGCCTGTTCCAGCCGGACCCGGAGATCAACGGCCGCCTGTTCGAGGCCGGCTATACTCCGGCGCAGGCCCAGCTTCTGTACGACCTTGCCGCCGAGCGGATGGTCCCGCTGATCCAGACCGTCGCCGCCGAGTTCCAGGCGGAACGGGAGGTCGAACGGCTGGTCGCCCGTTTCGGCGGCGAGGAGCGCTGGCGCGAGGTGTCGCGGCAGCTGCTGGCCTGGGCCGGCAAGACCCTGCCGCCGGCCGCGGTCGAAGGGCTGACAACCTCCTACGAAGGTGTCATGGCGCTCTATTCGATGATGACCGGCAGCGAGCCGTCCGCCCTGTCGATGGCGGGAGCCCGCCCCGGCGGCGGGGATGGCGAGGCGGAACTGCGCACCCTGATGCGTGATCCCCGCTATTGGCGCGACCGCGACCCGGCGCTGATCGCCCGTGTCACCGAAGGCTTCCAGCGGCTCTATCCCAGCCACGGATGAGCCGAGGGCCGGGCCGGTAAGGCTCTGACCGTCAACGCCGATCGCCTTTTGCCCGGCCGTCTTTCCGCTTTCGCGGAAGGAGACGGCCGGGCAAGTCCGCTTGAAACATCGCTCCCCATGATCGGTAATAATGCTGCCTGTGGGGCAAAGCGTCGCAGCCTGCAACCTTCGTATCGGTTGGACAGCTGTCTGTTGCGCATGCGAAGAAAAAATTGCATTGCGCGATTGAAATGAAGTCGCCACTTTCCACAAATGACTAACCGTCCGTTAACCTAACGGACAAGAGAGCGACGCCAGGCACGATGACGCTGCGCCGCAAGATTCGCTGGCTGACCTGGATCGGCCTGATCGGCTGCCTGATGGCGGCGATCCCGGCGCTTTACCTGCTGCGCCAGGGCATGATCGCCGAACGTGAACAGGTCGCGGCCGCGCTGGTGGATTCGGCGGGCGGGCTTCTGCGCGACCTGGACCGGTCGGCGGCGTCGGGCGCCATGTCGGCCGAGGAGGCGCGCGACCGGGCGCGGACGGCCCTGCGGGCGCTGGCGGCCAAGCCTTTCCATGTCACGATCTTCACCGACGGCATCGTCCCGCCCGGCTGGCCGCCGATGGATCGCTCCGTGACCGCCGAAGGCCGGTTCGAGCCCTGGGGCTGGGCCATCGCCGCCGCCGGCGACGTCGGCGATCTCGACCGGGCCTTCCTGGTGGAGGCGTCGGGATTCCTGCTGTTCCTGACGGTGCTGCTGGTGCTGAGCTGGCCCGGATCGCTGTTCCTGTCGCAGCATGTGGTCGGCCCGTTGGAAATGCTGTCCGACCGCATGCGCCTGCTGACGGAGGGTCGGACCGACATCGACATTCCCGGCCGCGAGCGCCGCGACGAATTCGGCGCGATGGCCCGCGCCATGGAGTTCTTCCGCCGCGCCGCCATTGCCCTGATCGAACGGGACGAGCGGCTGGCCGGCATCATGAACAATGTCAGCGAGGCGATCCTGCTGGTCGATTCCCGCGGCCGGATCGAGGAGCACAATCCCGCCGCCGTCGCCCTGCTCGGCGTTCCGGCCGAAGACCTGCGCGGGCGTCCGCTGTCGAGCCTGTTCGCCGCTCCCGATCGCGCCCGGATCGATTCGCTGCTGGCCGATATGGCTGTCGACCTTATCGGTGACGCCGAGACTGCGGCGCCGGTGCGGGAGCATGCGCTGGGGATCGAACGTCCCGGAGGCGGCGACCGCATCGACGCCTCGCTCAGCGTCTCGCCGCTGGTGGTGCGGGGGCGCCGCGGCTTCGTCTGCGCGCTGGCCGACGTGACCGACCGGCTGCGGCATGAGCGCGAGTTGATGAGGCTGGCCACCCGCGACCGGCTGACCGGCCTGCCCAACCGGGCGATGATCGAGTCGCTGATGGAGGCGGCGGTGGAGCGCAGCCATCGCGACCGCCGCCCCTTCGCCGTGCTGTGCCTGGACCTGTCGCGCTTCAAGCTGATCACCGACACGCTGGGCCATCAGGCCGGCGATGCGCTTTTGCAGGAGGTGGCTCGGCGGGTCGCCGCCGCCGTCCGCCCCGACGATCCCGTCGGTCGCATCGGCACCGACGATTTCGCCGTGATCATCGAGGAGATCCGCGGTGCCCAGGAGGCTGCGGCCATCGCCGAACGCATCCTCGACTCCTTCGACGCTCCGGTTACCCTGCCGGGCTGCGAACATTATGTCCGCCCGGCGGTGGGCATCGCCGTCTACCCCGACAATCTGGCGGGTGCGGCGGGCTGGGATGCGACGGGCGACATCATGGACCCGCAGGCGTTGCTGCGCGCCGCCGAAACGGCGCTCTATGCCGCCAAGCGGATGGGCGGGCGCCGCTATGCCTTCTTCCGCCCCGAACTGGCCGAACAGGCGCGGCGCCAGCTGGCGCTGGACGGCGACCTGCGCGCGGCGCTGGCGCTGAAGCAGTTCCGCCTGCATTACCAGCCGAAGGTGTCGCTGATCGATTTCTCCCTGGAGGGATTCGAGGCGCTGCTGCGCTGGGAAAAGCCGGGGCAGGATCAGGAGCGGGCAACGATGATCCCGCCCGGCGAGTTCATTCCCGTGGCGGAGGAGACCGGCTTCATCGTGCCGCTCGGCGACTGGGTGCTGGACGAGGCCTGCCGGCAGATGCGCGAGTGGCTGGATGCGGGCATCGAGCCGGTGCCGGTCGCCGTCAACATCTCGCCCAAGCATCTGCGCAACCGCAGCGCCGATGATTTCCAACGCATCATCGACCGCCATGGCCTGCCCCCCGGCCTGATCGAGCTGGAGATCACCGAGGGGGCCGTGATGCAGGACCTCGACCATGCGCTGGGGGTGCTGGCGGCGTTGAAGGCGATGGGCATCCGGGTGGCGGTGGACGATTTCGGCACCGGCCATTCCAGCTTGAGCTATCTGAAGCGGCTGCCGATCACCACGCTGAAGATCGACCGCTCCTTCATCAACGGCGTGCCGAACGAGCGCGAGGATGCCGGCATCGTGTCCACCATCATCGCCATGGCCGACATGCTGGGCCTGCATGTGGTCGCCGAAGGGGTGGAGAAGACCGAGCAGGCCAATTTCCTGCGCCACCACAACTGCACCCAGGTGCAGGGCTGGCTGACCGGCCGCCCGGTGCCGGCGGACGCCGCCTGCGGCCTGCTGACGGAGCGGCTGCGCCAGACCGCGTAGTCAGGAGGGTGCTTGGTCCTCAGGCGCCTTCTTGCGCCGCGGACGCGGGACCGTCAGTTCGGCCAGGGTGACGGGACGGAAATTCCAGACATCGACGCCGACGTCGATCTGCCGCGGCTGCGGCTTCAATTGGCCGTGGCTGTGGCCGTGCAGGTTCAGCGCCTTGCGGTGCATGCCGTTCCAGGTGCGGAAGGCGTAATGGCACATCACCAGATCGACGCCGTCCAGCGTCAGTTCGGCGTAATGCCGCACGCTGGCCCAGCCCGGCAGCGCAAGCGTGGCCGCGCCGTCATTGTTGCCGGCGACCAGATGCTTGGCGCCGTTCAACCGGCCGAGCAGGTCCGCCATGGCGTCCGGCCGCATGTGCAGGGCGAAGTCGCCGAGGTGCCAGACCTCGTCGCCGGGGCCGACGGTGGCGTTCCAGTTGGCCTCCATCGCCGCGTCCATCTCGGCCGTGGAGTCGAAGGGGCGGCGGAAGCGCCCGCGGGCGCCGCCATGGCCGAAATGGGTGTCGGAGGTGAAATAGACGGTCATCGACCGGTCAACGCCGCTGCGCGGCGGGCGGTTCCCTGTACCAGGGTCTCGCCCGCCGCGCGCCGGTTCGACGGCTTCAGTGCTTGTGATCGTCCGCCGCCGGATCGAGGAAGCGGTGCAGGTGGACGATGTAGTAGCGGGTGTGGGCATCGTCGATGGTCTGGCCGGTGGCGCCGCGCCATGCCTTGTAGGCGTCCTCGTAGCTCGGGAAGATGCCGACGATGTGCAGCTTCGACGGATCGACGAACTGGTCCGTGTCCGGACGCACGAGTTCGCCGCCGAACACGAGGTGGAGGAGCTGTTTGTCGGGCATGGCCTATGAGTCCTTGTAACCGGGGGTGAGGGGGAATTACGGCTGTCTTTGCGCCGGCAGGCCGGCTGATGCGTCGCATTCTCATATCCGCCGGCCGGGCGGTGCTTCAAGCCTGTTGACAGGCCATTCGACCGATGCCACCACGGGACTGCGGCGTTTCCAGGATCAGGACAAAGAATCCGTCCCTTTGCCGCAGATGACAAGCGCCGGAAATACGGCTGAACACTGCGAGGATCGAGCGATGGCAAGTGGTCATACCGCGACTCGGGAGAAACATGGGCGTGAGGTTCGGGTCTGGGACCTGCCGACCCGGCTGTTTCATTGGGGGCTGGTCGCCGCGGTGGCTGTCGCGATTCTGTCGGCCGAGCTTGGTATGCTTTCCATTCATATGTTGGCGGGGGAAACAGTTCTGATACTGGTGCTGTTCCGGCTGGGCTGGGGCGTGGTGGGCAGCCAGACCGCGCGCTTTGCCGATTTCGTCAAGGGGCCGGGCGCCATCCTGGACTATCTGAAGCGGTCGCGGGCGGGTGGGGAAGCCGCCTTCACCCTGGGCCACAACCCGCTGGGCGCACTGATGGTGGTGGCGCTGCTGCTGATCCTGCTGGTCCAGGCGACAAGCGGCCTGTTCACCAGCGACGACATCCTGGTCGACGGTCCGCTGGTGCCGATGGCCTCCGGCGCCACGGTGGCGGCGCTGAGCTCGGTCCACCGCCTGCTGGCCAACGGCATCTTCGTGCTGATCGGTCTGCATGTGGTGGCCGTGTTCTTCTACCTGCTGGTCAAGAAGGACAACCTGATCCGGCCGATGGTGACCGGCCGCAAGAGTCTGCCCGGCCGTGTCGCGACGTCGGAACCGCGGCGCGCCCCGGCGGCGCTGGCGCTGGCGATCCTGGCCGCTTCCGCGGGGTTGGTCTTCCTGGTGCTGCGCGCCGCCGGCTGAGCCTGCGTCTTCGCCGGGCGTTTTCCTCAAGTGGCAGCCATATGCCATTGGTTGTGTGCGACAACTCGTCGTCTATGGCCGGACGCCTGCTTGTCTAGAATGACTCCAGATTGATCCGAGCCAAACCTCAACGAACCAATGACGCCGGCCCGACTTCCGGGATCGATCGACCTTTGCTTTTTTGAAGCCGAAGGTTGTAGAGGATGTCGGCCGTGCCGGGGGACAGCCAGCCATGCACGCACAATCCGGACATCGCCCGACCGCAGCGCTGAAAGGCCTGCTGATCGGCACTGCCGCCGCCCTGGGCATCCTTGCCGCGACCGCCGGTACGGCACCGGCGGCCGATCCGCCAGCAGCGGGCGACGCCCTGATGGGCCGTGCGCGCGAAATGTTCAAGCCGCTGCCCGCCACCCTGCCGGCGATTCGCAACAATGCGGTCACGCGCGAGAAGATCGAACTCGGCAAGATGCTGTTCTTCGATCCGCGCCTGTCGGCCAGCGGCATCTTCTCGTGCAACAGCTGCCACAATCTCGGCCTCGGCGGCGTCGACGGGCTGGAGACCTCGGTCGGCCATGGCTGGCAGAAGGGTCCGCGCAACGCGCCGACCGTGCTGAACGCCGTGCTGAACGTCGCCCAGTTCTGGGACGGCCGGGCGGAAGACCTGAAGGCCCAGGCCAAGGGGCCGATCCAGGCCGGCGTGGAGATGAACAGCACGCCCGACCGCGTGATGGCCGTGTTGAACAGCATGCCCACCTACAAGGCCAAGTTCGCCGACGCCTTCCCGAACGAGAAGGATCCGGTGACCTTCGACAATGTCGCCATGGCGATCGAGGCGTTCGAAGCGACGCTGACCACCCCCGCCTCTCCCTTCGACCAGTATCTGGAGGGCAAGGCCGATGCGCTGACCGGCACGCAGAAGGCCGGGTTGGAGCTGTTCATCGACAAGGGCTGCGCCGGCTGCCACAACGGCGTCAATGTCGGCGGTCATGATTACTTCCCCTTCGGCGTGGTGACCCGTCCGGGGGCGGAGATCCTGCCGCCGGGCGACAAGGGCCGCTTCGCCGTCACCAAGACCGCCGACGACGAATATGTCTTCCGCGCGCCCACCCTGCGCAACGTCACGCTGACCGCCCCCTATTTCCATTCCGGCAAGGTGTGGGATCTGCGCCAGGCGGTGGCGGTGATGGGGTCGAGCCAGCTCGGCGCCACCCTGTCCGACCAGGAGATCGACAAGATCACTGCCTTCCTGACGGCGCTGACCGGCCAGCAGCCGCGCGTCGAGTATCCGTTGCTGCCGGCCAGCACGCCGGCCACGCCGCAGCCCGTGTTCAAGTAAAGGTTCGGGCAGGGCTCCGGTAATGGAAAAGCCCTTCCCCACGTCGGTGGGGAAGGGCTTTTTCCGTCTGGCCGGCGTCCGTCGGAACTGCCGCTTATTCGGAGCGGTAGCGCTGGTGGCAGGCCTTGCAGGTGTCGGCCATGGCGCCGAACGCGTTGCCCGTCGCGGCCTTGTCACCCGAGGCGGCGGCGACCTTCAGCGCCTTGGCGGCGGTCTGCGTGTCCTGCGCCTTGGCGGTGAAGTCCGGGAAGTTCGCCCAGATCACTTCCTTGGCCGCCGTCTTGCCCTTGTCGGAGCCGGGCGGGAACAGGCCGGGGATCTTGGCGGCGAAGGCGTCGATGCGGTCGGCCACCGGACCGATGGCAGCCAGATCGCCCTTGCCCACCGCGTCCTTGATCTCGCCCATCGCCTTCTTGTAGTCCTCGAACCCGGCCTTGCGGGTCTGGATGACGTCCTGAGCGAAAGCGACGCCGCCGGTCAGCATCAGCGCGGCCGAGGCCGCAAGCACTATACGGGAAAACACGGTTCTTATCCCTTCTTGAATTCAGTTCCCCACGCGAGACTTTACACACGGTTAGGCCGAAAATGTCAAGTGGAGTAGGAACGAAAGGTTTTGGACCATCATGGTATTCATTTGTATCGTAAGAAATAATGCTGCTCATGATGAGGGTGGTATTTGGTAATTCCGCAGGCTCCATCCGAAGGGTGTCGGGAATACCGGCGAAGCGGCGCAAGGCTGCCCGCCAACGATGACCCGATACGGCTTGGCCGATGCGCCGGTACGGTGCGGCCACAGGGCGGAAAATCCGCGGAACCGGGCGGTTTTCACCGGCCGACCGGCCTTGCAACCGGGGTGGAGCGGAAGTAAGGTCCCGCCTCGCGCCTTCCACCCGGAGGGGCAGGCGTCGCACGACGTCTCCGCCACACCGTCTCCATAGCCCTGAGGGGGCCCATCGCCATGTCGATCATCGCGTCCCGCCTGTCCCGCATCAAGCCGTCGCCGACCATCGCCGTGACCAACAAAGCCCGCGAGCTGAAAGCGGCCGGTCGCGACGTGATCGGCCTGGGTGCCGGCGAGCCGGATTTCGATACCCCCGACAACATCAAGGCCGCCGCCATCAAGGCGATCGAGGCCGGTGACACCAAGTATACCGCGGTGGACGGCACGCCGGCCCTGAAGAAGGCGATCTGCGCCAAGTTCGAGCGCGAGAACGGCCTGAAGTACACGCCCGACCAGATCACCGTCGGCGTCGGCGGCAAGCAGGTGCTGTACAACGCCCTGATGGCGACGCTGAACCAGGGCGACGAGGTCATCATCCCGGCCCCCTACTGGGTCAGCTATCCGGACATGGTGGAACTGGCGGAAGGCACGCCGGTCTTCGTCTCCTGCCCGGCCGAGCAGGGCTTCAAGCTGCAGCCCGCCGACCTGGAGAAGGCGATCACGCCGAAGACCAAGTGGCTGATCCTGAACTCGCCGTCGAACCCGTCGGGTGCCGCCTACACCCGCGCCGAGATGAAGGCGCTGACCGACGTGCTGGTCAAGCACCCGCATGTCTGGGTCATGACCGACGACATGTACGAACACCTGCTGTATGACGGCCTGGAGTTCGTCACCCCGGCCCAGGTCGAACCGTCGCTGTACGACCGCACCCTGACCGTCAACGGCGTGTCGAAGTCCTACGCGATGACCGGCTGGCGCATCGGCTATGCCGGCGGCCCGAAGGATCTCATCAAGGCCATCGGCGTCATCCAGAGCCAGTCGACCTCCAACCCGACCTCCATCGCCCAGGCCGCCGCCGTCGAGGCGCTGAACGGTCCGCAGGACTTCATCAAGGAGCGTGGCGAGGCCTTCCGCCAGCGCCGCGACCTGGTGGTGTCGATGCTGAACCAGGCCACCGGCATCAGCTGCCCGAAGCCGGAAGGCGCCTTCTACGTCTATCCGTCCTGCGCCGGCACCATCGGCAAGACGACGCCGGACGGCAAGGTGATCGAGACCGACGAGGATTTCGTCACCTACCTGCTGGAGTCGGAAGGCGTCGCCGTCGTCCAGGGGTCTGCCTTCGGCCTCGCCCCGCACTTCCGCATCTCCTACGCGACCTCGACGGAAGCGCTGGAAGAGGCGTGCAAGCGCATCCAGCGCGCCTGCGGCAACCTGCGCTGACCGCACCGCCGCGGTGACTGAGTAAGGAAAGGGCCGGCGCCGCAAGGGTGCCGGCCCTTTTCGTTTGAGAGTTTGGACGGTCCTGTTCTTTTCCCCTCGCCCTCCGCCCGCCTATAGCGCCGCCAGCATGTCCTTGCGGATTTCCACCGCGCGGTCGGCGGCCTTGCCCACCACCTCCTGCAGGCGCTCGAACTCGGCGCTGTAGCTGCCGACGCCGAAGGTCAGCGACCGCAGCTCCACGATCAGATCCTGCATGTCCGCCTGCGGCATGCACGCCTTCACCTCGTCCCAGCCCGGCCAGCCCGGCCGCGCGTCGAAGCCCAGAAGCTGGCCCCGCCGGCCGCTGACCAGACGCTGCACCTTGGGCGTGAAGGCGCTGGGCACCGCGATGGTGACGGTCAGGATCGGCTCCAGCAGCACCGGCTCGCAGGCCGGCAGGGACTCGGCCATCGCCTGCCGCGCCACCGTCTTGAAGGCCATGTCGGAACTGTCGACGGCATGGAACTGGCCACCGGTCAGCCGCACGGCGAAGTCGACCACCGGGAAGCCGAGCGGCCCGCGGACCGACGCCTCGCGCACGCCGGCCTCCACCGCCGGGATGTACTGGCGCGGCACGGCGCCGCCGACCACCGCGTCCTCGAACTGGATGCCCGATCCGCGCGGCAGCGGGCGGACCTCCACATGGATGTCGGCGAACTGGCCGTGGCCGCCGGTCTGGCGCTTGAAGCGGGCGTGATGGCTGGTGCTCTTGCGGATCGTCTCCTTGTAGGGCACCTGCGGCGGCTGGCCCTTCACCGCGACGTTGAAGCGGCTGCGCAGCCGGTCCATCGCCAGCTTCAGATGCACGTCGCCCTGTCCCCACAGAACCAGCTCCCCGGTTTCGGGCGACTGGTCGAGCGTCAGGGACGGGTCCTCCTCCCGCAGCTTCTGCAGGGCGGCGGACAGCTTCACCTCGTCATTGCGGTTCTCGGCGCGCAGAGCCAGCCCATGCACCGGCGGGGCGGCGGCCGGCCAGTCGGCGGGCGGGCCGAGATTGGCCTTCTCGGTCAGGCGGTCGCCGGTCGCCGCCTTTTCCAGCCGGCCGAGCGCCACGAGATCGCCCGCCACCGCCTGCGGCACCTTGGTCTGGTCGCGGCCGAACAGCTGGAAGATGCCGGACACCCGCTCTCCGCCCAGCGTCATGCCATCGGTGACGGTGCCGCGCCAGATGCGGGCAAGACTGAGCTTGCCGGCATGGGAGCCCACCATGGTCCGGACCACCTGCGCCGCCACCGTCGCATCCGACGGGATATCGATGCGGGCGGCGGTGACGCCGACCTCCGGCCCGTCATGGCGCAGGGCCTTCAGCAGGCGGCGGATGCCGTTGTCGTTCTCCGCCGATCCGAAGAAGACCGGGACGATCAGGTCGTCGGCCAGCTCGTGCGCCAGCGTCTGGTACAGCTCCGCGCTGTCGGGGGCCATGTCCTCCAGCAGTTTTTCCAGCAGGGCGTCATCGAAGTCGGCGGCCGATTCCAGCATCGCCTGCCGCGCCTCCGCCTCCCAGTCGCGGACGCTGTCGGGCAGGGCCACCAGATCGGACGGCTTGTGCGGGTTGAAGCGCCAGGCCCGTTCGCTGACCAGATCGACCAGCCCGGTGATCTGGCCGTTCTCGCGCAGCGGCACCTCGCGCAGGACCAGCTTGCGGGCCGAGACCTCCTGATAGGCGGCGACGACGTCGCGCACCCGCAGGTCGCCCAGCGTGTCGATCTTGTTGATGAACAGCAGATGCGGGATGCGGTGGTCGTCCAGCACCTTGAACAGCGGGGCCAGCAGGACCGCCTTCTCCGGCGCCGCCTCCGCCACCACGATGGCGATGTCGGCGGCCATCAGCGCCGCCTGCGCCTCGCCCGCCAGCTCCACCGAGCCGGGGCAGTCCAGGATCGACCAGCGTTCACCCAGGTAATCGAAGGAGGCGACGTTCAGCTCGGTGCTCATCGACCGGGCCTTCGCCTCCGGCGAATTGTCGCCCACGGCGTTGCCGTCGCGCACGCTGCCCTTGCGGGTGACGGCCCCCGCCGCGAACAGCAGGCTTTCGAGCAGCGTCGTCTTGCCGGCGAGATAGGGGCCGACCAGCGCCGCGCAGCGCGCCGTCCGGATTTGCGTATGCGGCATTCACACCTCCCGTGGAAGCTTCTGGCCATTCCGGCCGTTCTAGGAGGGGCCGGGCTGCCGGGCCGCGCCGGGGATGGGGCGCTGGTGCCGGCCGCCGTGGCGGCCCGTTCGCGTGTGGCACTAGACAGGCACATCCGGGTGGGGCGGCGGGCGGCGGCGGACGGGTGCGGGTATGGCGCATCGGGTCCGGGGCCGGCGGAACGCCCGCATCGGACTTTCGATGCTCCACCCGAACGGCGCGGCTGTCGATGGAAAAAAGGGGCGGCAAACCGTCACGCAGCCGCTGTCTGCGCCGGGGATTCGGCAGCGCAGGCACGGCAGGGGAGGGTGCATTCAATGCGTCGATAGGCCGCATCGGTTTGCGGCAGCCATGCCAATTCCGGTGCCGATCGGTGGTTTGCGCGGCTAAGGCGTTCAAATTAAAAGAATTGCGTCTCAAGGATGTTTTAGAATGAGATTTGCCTTCAATATTGCTATGTTGCAATGCGATATGACCGCGACGAAATGGAGCGGACAAATGCATGAAACCTTCTGCTAGTAGCTTGATCCGAAAATGGCTGCGCGCAAATGCGACGACGGCCGGACGACAATCGACGGGCCGCCCGGCATCCGCCGGCAGGCCGCCAGTCCTTGGGGAAAATGCACATGCGCCTGTGGTTTCGTTTGCTGGTGGCCGGCCTGATCGTCGCCGGGACTGCCGTTTCCGCCCCGCTGTCCACCCCCGCCGCGGCACAGGGGGCCAATCCGACGCAGGAGGACGCGAAATCCATCACCCTGAAGGCGGCGGACCTGATCGCCGCCCAGGGGTTGGACGAGGCCGCGAAGGTCTTCAACGCCGACGGGCCGTTCAAGTACGGCGAGATCTACGTCAACGTCATCGACTTCGCCGGCGTGTGGAAGGTCTATCCGCCGCGTCCGGCCGGCGTCGGGCAGAGCGTCATCAACGTCAAGGACCCGGATGGCCGCTTCATCGTCCAGGACGTGCTGGCCGTCGCCAAGGACAAGGGCGAGGGCTGGGTCGAGTACCGCTGGCTGAACCCCGCCAGCAACAGGATCGAGCCGAAGATCACCTACGTGAAGCGCGTGCCCGGCCAGGAGCTGGTCGCCTATGTCGGGATCTACAAGTGACGACGGCAAGTGACGGCCGCCGCGTGACGCGGTGACCGTCCGGCGACGCTGAGGGGGGAATGAGGATGAGCGGCGGTGTCATTGCGCGTCTGTCTGGCCTGTCGGTGGCGGGCCGGGTGTTCGCGGCGCCCCTGATGGGGATCGTCCTGACGGTGGCGGCTCTGGTCCTGGCCGACCGCGAGTCGGAGCAGGCGCTGACCGCCGTGGACGGCATCCACAGCGAGGCGGCGGAGCGGCTGGGCCGCGTCGACCGGCTGGTCGCCATCGCCTATGTCATCCACAGCGACGTGTCGCGGCATCTGGCCCTGTCCGGGTCCGGCATCGAGGAGGCGAAGCTCCAGGCCATGCGCGACGCCATCGCCGCCAACCTGGGCAAGGCGCGCACCGCAATCGCGGAATTGCGCGCCCTGCCGCTGGCCGAGGCGGAGCGGGCGATGCTGGACGAGGTGTCGGTCCGGCTCGGCGCCTATGCCAAGGCTGTGGACGAAATGAACCAGATGGCGGCCATCGACCGCCTGATCGGCATCCCGATGATGGCCCATACCGACGCCCAGTTCGCCGCCCTGACGGACAAGGTGATGGAGACGCAGGCCGCCATCGGCCGGTCCACCGCCGCCGCCACCCAGGCCACCCGCGACGCCACCGCCGCGGCGCGGCGCGACTTCGCGCTGGTGATGGGCGGGCTGCTTCTGGCGATGATGGCGGCCGGGCTGGTGCTCGCCCGCTCCATCACAAGGCCGTTGCAGCAACTCTCGCGCACCACCACGGAACTCGCCGCCGGCAAGCTGGACGGCGTGGTCGAGGGCGGCCGGATGCGCAACGAGATCGGCACCATGGCCCGCGCCCTGGAGGTGTTCCAGACCAACGCCCGCGAGGTGGAGCGGCTGACCGCCGACCAGCAGCGCCAGAAGGCGGAGGCCGAGGCGGAGAAGCACCGCGCCATCCATGAGCTGGCCGAGCTGTTCGAGGCCCGCGTGTCCGAGGTGGTCCAGCAGGTGGGGGCCGGCGCCCATCAGGTGCGCAGCAACGCCGCCGGCATGCTGGAGCGCGCCGACGGCGCCACCCGGCAGGCCGCCACCGTCGCCGCCGCCAGCGCCCAGGCAGGCTCCAGCGTCCAGACCGCCGCCGCCGCGACGGAGGAGATGTCGGCCTCCATCGCCGAGATCGGCGCCCAGGTCCGCCGATCCTTCGACATGGTGCGCGGTGCCGTGCGGGCGGTCGAGGAGACCAACGGCCATGTCGTCGGCCTGTCGGACGCCGCCCACCGCATCGGCGAGATCGTCGGCCTGATCAACTCCATCGCCGCGCAAACCAATCTGCTGGCGCTGAACGCGACCATCGAGGCGGCGCGGGCGGGCGAGGCCGGCAAGGGCTTCGCCGTGGTGGCAAGCGAGGTGAAGAACCTCGCCAACCAGACGGCGAAGGCCACCGAGGACATCGGCACGCAGATCGCCGCCATGCAGCAGGTGACCGGCGCCGCCGTCGCCGCCATCCGTGGGGTGGGCGAGACGGTGGTCGGCATCGACGAGATCGTCGGTTCCATCGCCGGCGCCATGGAACAGCAGGCCGCCGCCACCGGGGAAATCACCCGCAACGTGCAGGAGGCCGCCGCCGGCACCAGCGACGTTTCCCGCACCATCGCCACCGTCTCCGCCAGCGCCGGCGAGACCGGCACCGCCGCCGGCGAGGTCCTGCGCGCGGCGGAGCTGCTCGACGGGCAGGCGGTGACGCTGAGCCGCGAGGTGAAGCACTTCATCGGGCGATTGCGGGCAGGGTGAGGAGGGCGCCGGTCCTGCCACTCTCCTTTCGTTGGTCTGCCTTGTCTTCCGCGAGGGTTGCCCGCGAAGTTTGGTCGCATCAGCCTTGAAACCATTCGCCCGCGCCCAAGCTGATGTCCCGGACGGCGGGTTGGGGGCCGGTGACGGCCGTGCCAACGCCGGGGTATGATGCAGGACCCAACAAGAAGGATCGAAAGATGAAGATCGACATCGGGATCTCGGACGCAGACCGCAAATCCATCGCCGAAGGGCTGAACAAGGTTCTGGCCGACACCTTCGCGCTGTATATCAAGACCCATTCGTTCCACTGGAACGTCACCGGGCCGATGTTCAACACGCTCCACACCATGTTCATGACCCAGTACACGGAGCTGTGGACCGCGCTGGACGAGATCGCGGAGCGCATCCGCGCGCTGGGCTATCCGGCGCCGGGCAGCTTCTCGCAGTTCGCGGAACTGGCCTCGATCAAGGAAGAGGTCGGCGTTCCGAAGGCGAACGACATGATCCGCCAGCTGGTCGAAGGCCATGAGGCCGCCGCCCGCACCATCCGCAGCGTCTTCCCGGCGGCCGAGCAGGGCAGCGACGAGCCGACCGCCGACCTGCTGACCCAGCGCCTGCAGATCCACGACAAGACCGCCTGGATGCTGCGCAGCATGCTGGAGTAGCCGCGGGGACGATTGTCCGACGCGCCGTTAACGGAAAGGGCCTCCCCGTCGGATGGACGGGGAGGCCCTTTCCGTTTGAACTCGGGCCGCTTCTTGCCCTACGCCGCGTTCCGGGCCTGCTGGCGCACCGGCAGGTTGGGGATGGTCAGGGTGAAGATGGTGCCGCCGTCGCGCTCGATCTTCAGGGTGGCGCCGGCCTGATGCGACAGGGCCTGCACCAGGTTCAGGCCGAGCCCGCTGCTGGCGGCGCCGCGGCTGGGTCGCTTGTGCTGGCTCGGCATGCCGGCGGGCAGGCCGACGCCGTTGTCGCGCACGATCAGCCGCATTCCGTTTTCTTCGCGCTCCAGCATCACGCGCACGGTGCCGGGATGGCCGTGCGGGAAGGCATGCAGCAGCGCGTTCGACACCAGTTCGCTGGTGGCGATGGCCAGCGGCGTGGCTCGGTCGGCATCGACGATCCAGTCCTGCGTCTCCAGCTCCAGCCGGGCGGCGGTCGGGTTGTCGGAACGGACCAGCCCGTCGCACATCTGGCGCAACGCGTCGGCGAAGTTGATGTGGGCCGGCTCGTCGGACCGGTGGAGCAGTTCGTGCAGCAGGCTCATGGTCTGGATGCGACGCAGGCTTTCGTCGAAGCCGCGGCGGGCATGTTCGTCGATGCGGGCCGCCTGCAGGCGCAGCAGGCTGCAGATGACCTGAAGGTTGTTCTTCACCCGGTGCTGGACCTCCTTCAACAGCACCTCCTTGTCGGTCACCGCGGCCTCCAGCTGGGCATTGGCACGCTCCAACTGGGCGGTGCGCTGGTGGACATGCTCCTCCAGCGTGTCGTAGGCGTGCTGAAGAGCGTCCTCCGCCTCGCGTTCGCGCCGGGCCCGCTGGATGGCGAGCGCGCCGATCACCGCCACCGTGGCGCAGGCCGCCGCAGCGAAGGCGGCGTAAATCCACAGCCTCTCCGTCCAGCGCTGCAGAACGCTGCCGGTGGCGATGGTCACCACCGCCGACAGGCCGGTGTCGCCGATCGGGCGCGTCACGGTGATGTCGTCGGCATGGCTGGCCGTATCGTCGTCGCCATTGCGCCCACCCATGGTGCCGCCACCCTCCGGCTCGCGCAGCAGCGGCGTGCCGTCCGACTTCAGGAGGGAGATGCTGTGGCCATAGCCGACGTCGAGCGCGCGGTAGACGTCGCGGAAGGCGCGCGCGTCCAGCCCGGCGACCGCCCAGCCGCGCGGCGTGTTGCCGGGAAGCGGCTGTGCCAGCGTGACCACCGCCCGGCCGCCCATCCGACCGTCGCCGATGGCCCGGCCATCGGGCATCAACGCCGGTGCGGCGGCGGGCGGCGCATCCGGCAGGCTGGACAGGCGCAGGGCGCCGGACGGGTCGCGGATCTCCAGCCCCACGACATGGGGGGCGCTGGCCGCCAGCAGGGCCATGCGGTCGCGGGTCGCCTGGTCGTCGGGCAGCGGCGTACCGGCCGCGCCGGCCAGAGTCGCCGTCTGGGTCAGCAGCAGGTCGCCCGACTCGATCAGCCGGGCGGCATGTTCCGCCGCCAGCAGTCCGATGTTGCCGGCGACTCCGGTCGCCTGCTGCACCGCCTCGTTGCGGTCGCGCCAGGCGAAGACGGCGGACAGCCCGACGGTCAGCAGAACGGCCGCCGTGCAGGCGATCAGGACCAGCGCCGAACCGGGCAGCCGGTAGAGCGGGGAGGATTGGGAACGCAGCGCGCGCAACGGCATCGTGTCGGAAACCATGTGGGGGTGCGGCCATTCATGCTTGGCCGGAAACGGTAACACCGTCCGGCGGGTGACGGTTCCGCCGAACGCTACCCGTGTTGAAGCGGCAGCGGCCACCACCTATTGTGAGGTGCCGACAAAGTCATCCTGCTTTGTCGGGTGTAACGGCAGGTAGCTGGAGGATGGTGTTATGCGGATCGACGGGACGGCCTATCGCACCATCTGGCCGGAAGGCGGGGGAACCGTCGCCATCATCGACCAGACCAAGCTGCCGCATGATTTCGCCGTCGTCCGCCTGACCAGCCTGGAGGAGGCCGCCCACGCCATCCGCGCCATGCTGGTGCGCGGCGCCCCGCTGATCGGTGCCGCCGCGGCCTATGGCGTGGCGCTGGCCCTGCGCAGCGACGCGAGCGACCGGGGGCTGGAGCGCGCCTGCGCCACCCTGATGGCGACCCGGCCGACCGCGGTCAACCTGCGCTGGGCGCTGGAGCGCATGCGCGGCCTGCTGGCGCCGCTCCCCGAGTCGCAGCGCGTCGATGCGGCCGAGGCGGAAGCGGCGGCCATTGCCGACGAGGATGTGGAGATCAACCGCGCCATCGGCCTGCATGGCGCAGCATTGATCCGGGCCGCGGCGGAGCGCAAAAAAGCCGGGCGAGCCGGTGAATGTGTTGACCCACTGCAATGCCGGCTGGCTCGCCACGGTCGATTGGGGCACGGCGCTGGCCCCGGTCTATGCAGCCTTCGAGCAGGGCATCCCGCTGCATGTCTGGGTGGACGAGACGCGCCCGCGCAACCAGGGCGCCAGCCTGACCGCCTGGGAGCTGAAGCACCACGGCGTTCCCCACACCGTCATCGCCGACAATGTCGGCGGCCATCTGATGCAGCATGGCAAGGTCGACCTGTGCATCGTCGGCACCGACCGCACCGCGGCGACCGGCGACGTCTGCAACAAGATCGGCACCTATCTGAAGGCGTTGGCCGCGTACGACAACGGCGTTCCCTTCTATGTCGGGCTGCCGTCGCCGACCATCGACTGGACCATCGCCGATGGCGTGCGGGAGATTCCCATCGAGGAGCGCGACGGCCGCGAGGTCAGCGAATTGACCGGCCGCACCGCCGATGGCCGGATCGAGACGGTGCGCGTCACCCCGAGGGCAGTCCGGTCGCCAATTACGCCTTCGACGTGACGCCGGCCCGGCTGGTGACCGGCCTGATCACCGAACGCGGCGTCTGCGCCGCAACGCGCGACGGGCTGCTCGGGCTGTTTCCGGAACGGGCGTAGGCCGGACAGGGGGGGAGGGGAAAGCGTCAGCGGCGGTCGGAGAGCAGCCGCCGCCACAGCGGCTGCGGCATGTCTTCCGCATTTTTGGCATCGAGCCACTGGTCCGCCAGCTCGCGGACCTGCCAGTCGCCGAGGAAACGTTCGCAGTCGATGGCGGTGTAAAGGCGCACGCGCTTTTTCCCCAGCCTTTCGAAATAATCCAGCGTTCTTTGGCGGTCGATGTCTTCCATGGGCCCCAATGAAACGGAGATTGTGGACGGTCCATACCGGATGTTTGTCCGCACTCCGGATATTGGAAGAAGCCCCCTGCCCGTGCAACTGTCCCTTCGTCGCGGTTCCATCCCCCGGAAGGGGTGGAGCCCGTCCCCCTATCGGGAGTCGGCATCGAGGCGTCCGGTATGGACCACGACATCCGACAGCGGAATGCCGGCCTGCGAGGCTGCCCGCTCCAGAGACTGGCGGTCGGGCCAATAGAGGCGGCCGCCGGCCTCCGTCAGCACTCCCTGCCGCTTGATCACCCACAGGCCGCTGAACGCCATCTCGATGATTCGGCCCATCGGTCGGGCTGTAGACCGGTCCCGATCGGGTGGACGGGCATCGTCATGGTGCTTTTCGTTGAACGTCATCTCTGCACTTCCCTGTGCCGGCCTTTCTTTGCGTGGCTTCGACATGCCCGCGCAACGAGCCGATCTCTGTCTCCCCATGAGCACGATGCTTCAGAGGGAAAGCAATGTCCTAACCAAGTCGCGCCGGAATTTCATTCGGAAAGTTGTAATTATTTGTTGTCTAAGGGAAGCAATCCGAATGGTCTTACCACACCTTTCGGTAACCATATTGAAAACAGGGAAAAAGGGTCGTTTTGGCTCCGGGAAATCTTGCCGTCCATTCCCCGTCGTCTTTGAAAATCATTCTTACGCAAACGACGTGAGTCTCGCCGAACGGGTAGCGCCGTTACCCCGAAATGGTCACAGCAACGCCCGGCGCCGCTCACCAAACATAAGCATGGCCGCAGAGGGAGCCTGGGAAGGGCACCCGAAGGCCACGCCTGTGTTTGAAGGAAAAGAGCGATGAAGACGACCATGCGGACATTCACCGCCAGGGCCACCACCAGGGCCACCACCGGAGCGATGGCGCTGCTGATCGGTGCGACCCTGCTCGGCGGCTGTTCGAACCTGAACCACCGCGAAAACCGTGCCCTGACGGGCGGAGCGATCGGTGCGGCCGGTGGTGCCGCCATCGGTGCGGTCACCGGCGGCAGTGCGGTCTACGGCGGACTGCTGGGCGGTGCCGCCGGCGCTGCTGTCGGCGCCCTGACCGCGGAGGACGGGAAAAAGCATCGCCGCTGAGGCATCGACGGTGAGCGGCCGAAGGGCGGTACTCCTGCTCCCCTCTGCCGCTCACTCGTCCTCGCGCTCACTCGTCCTCGTCGTCCTCGAACTGGTCGAGGCTCAGCGACCGGACCTCGGTGCTGGGGTTGGGGGCCGGCGGGGCTGCGGGCGGCATGCCGGCGGGCCGGGGCGCGGCCGGCCGGGCGACGCTGCGGCCGGCGGGCATATGGGCATTGGGGCCCTTCAACGGACTGTTCAGCGTGCCGCGCGGGCCGATGCTGGGTTCGTCGCCGAAGTCGGGCAGCGGCGGGATGCGGTCCATCACGCGGCGGATCAGGGCGGCGATGCGGTCGGTCTCGGCACGCAGGGCCTGCCCGCGCTCCCCCTCATAGAGCGGATCGTCGAGGAACTTGCGGATTTCCAGGACGCCGCGCAGCTCCACCCCGCACATCTCGTGGGTGCCGATGGGCAGGGCCTTCACCCGGGCGAAGCTGGAGAAGAAGCCGGCGCTGCCCTCCACGAACTGGACCACCATGCGGGCGTGCAGACGTTCCAGCGCGGTGGTCATGGGATCGATCAGATCCTCCATCTCCTCCGGCGCGGCATCCAGCCGTTCCTGCGTCAGCGCCGCCAGCGCGAAGAAGTCGCGCACCCGCCGGCTGAAACGGCGGTAGCGGGCCAGCCCGCCGACCGACACCCGCTCGCGCGCCGTCTGGGCCAGCTCCGCCGACTGCTTCAGCATGGCGTCGAGCCGCATCAGCAGCGTCGCGATCTCGCGCTGGCGCTGGGCGGCGCTGCGGCCGGGCGTGGGTGCCGGCGGGGCGGCCGGGCGGCGGGGTGGGTTGGAACGCATCATGCCGGTACGGGGTGGCTCCTCTGCTGTCCGCGACCCGGCGCCGGGCCTCTGCCGGTCAGGCCCTAGCGCTGGGTGCGGACGGTCACCGACTTTTGCCCGCCCCCGCGCACCACCGTCAACTGCACCGGCGTGCCGACGCGCAGAAGACCGATGCGATTGCGGAAATCTGTGGCGCTGCGGATGGCGCGGCCGTCGACCGCCACCACCACGTCGCCGCTGCGCAGGCCGCCGCTGTCGGCGGGCGATCCGCGCTCGATCTTGGCGATCAGCGCGCCCTCGTCGCCCTTCAGGTTCAGGCTTTCCGCCAGATCGGGCGTCAGGTCCTGGATGGCGACGCCCAGTCGGCCGCGCCGCACCTCGCCATATTCGCGCAGCTGTTCCATCACCGAGCGGACGATGGTGACGGGCACGGCGAAGCCGATGCCGACCGATCCGCCGGCCGGACCGATGATGGCGGTGTTGATGCCGATCAGCTCGCCCTGGAAATTGACCAGCGCGCCGCCGGAATTGCCGGGGTTGATCGAGGCATCGGTCTGGATGAAGTCCTCGTACCCCTCGATCTTGAGCCCGCTGCGGCCGAGCGCCGAGACGATGCCGGAGGTCACGGTCTGGCCCAGCCCGAAGGGGTTGCCGATGGCGACGACGAAATCGCCGACCTTGGCGCGGTCCGAGTCGCCGAGCGGCAGGGCGGTCAGGCTCTCCGCCTTGATCTGCAGCAGCGCGATGTCGGTGGCGGCGTCGCGGCCGATCAGCTTGGCGCGCAGGCGGCGGCGGTCCTTCAGCGTGACGGCGATCTCCTGCGCGTTCTCCACCACATGGCTGTTGGTGACGACATAGCCGTTGGCGGCGTCGACGATCACGCCGGACCCGGCGCTGACCTGCGGGCGGCCTTGCGGCATTTGGTCCGGCAGGTTGAAGAAGCGGCGGAAGAACGGGTCGCGCAGCAGCGGGTTTTCCGCCTGGGGCGCCTGGCTCAGCACCGAGATGTTCACCACCGCCGGGGTCACCTGCTCCAGCATCGGGGCGATGGTGCCGCCGCCGACCGCACCCAGCGGCAGCGCCGCCGCCGCGGGCGAAGCGCCCAGCCCGACCGCGGACGCGGCCCGGCCCAGGGCCGAATCGACCGGTGCGACCAGCGCGCCGCCGGCCAGCGCAGCCATCCCGACCGCAGCCGCAAACACCACCGGACGCACCACCGCTTTCATGGCTTCTTCCTTTCTTGGAGGGGAATTTTTGTCAAAGACCGTCATCGACCGGGCTGATTTGGGACAAAAGGGAAGGGGGTTCAAGCCTGTCCGTCCCCCGGCGCTTCCGGCATCCGCCGATGATCGAATCCACAGGGAGGAATGATAGCGTGGCGGCGGCGGAAACTCCCGGTAAAGAAATTCGGTGGTATAGGACAGGGCCGGCGCAGCCCCCGGGATGGCGGGGAGGCGTGGCGGCAGGACGATGGGTTGAGCGCGATGAGCGGCGGGTCACTGCTCGAACTGACCGAGCAAGAGTATCTGCAGATGGAGGAGGCCCTGTCGCAGACGGCACGGGGCCGGGCCTTCCTGCGCATGCGCGACCGGCGCAGCCGCGTCGTCGCCTCCGACGATTTCCACCGGCTGGTCGACAAGCTGGAAACCCAGGTCGACCGGCTGAGCGGCGCCTCTCCCAGCGCCTTCACCGCCTTGGCGCCGGGCGAGGACCCGCGCATCCAGCAGGAACTGACCGCCATCACCCAGGTCGTGCGCGAGGCGCGCAGCGACATCGCCGCGCTGAAGGCCACCGACACCGGATCCAACCGGATCGAGGCGGCGACCGGTGAGTTGGACGAGATCGTCGCCGCCACCGAACGCGCCACCACCGACATCCTGAACGCGACGGAGAAGATCCAGGAAATCACCATGTCGATGCCGCGCGACGACGACGATCTGGCCGAGCGGATCGACGCGATCGAGGCGTGGTGCATCGAGATCATGACCGCCTGTTCCTTCCAGGACATCACCGGCCAGCGCACCACCAAGGTCGTCAACACGCTGCGCTACATCGAAGAGCGCGTGAACACGATGATCGAGATCTGGGGCGTCGAACGCCTGACCGCCGCCCCGGAGCAGCATCATGGAGAGGTCGCCTCGCACCGCAAGATGGGCGACACCCGTCCCGATGCGCATCTGCTGAACGGGCCGCAGCTGGGCGGACCGGAGGTCAGCCAGGACGCCATCGACGCGCTGTTCGCCAGCGTGCCCGAGGTGGCGGAACGGGCGGAGCCGCTACCGGCCGGCGTGGAGCCCTCTCCTCCTCCGCCACCCCCACCCCCACCCCCACCTCCTCCGCCCCCTGTCGCGAAGCCGGCCCCGCCGCCGCCCCCTCCGCCTGCCGATACCGGCGGCGGCGATGGCGGCGGTGCGATCTCCCAGGCCGACATCGACGCCCTGTTCGCGTGACCGGCCATGGCGCAAGACGGCAAATCCCGCATCCGCCTGACCCAGGACCAGCTCGACCGCGTGTGCGAGCGCCATGTCCGGTTCGCCGAGGGGCGCCCGAACGGCGCCCGCGCCAACCTTCCCTTCTTCGACCTGTCCGGCCTGTCGCTGGCCGGCCGCAACCTGACCGGCGCCCATCTTGCCGGCGCCATCCTGCGCGACGCCGACCTGCGCGGGACGGTGCTGGACCATGCCGATCTCTATGGCGCCGACCTGCGCGGGGCCGATTTGTCGGAGGCGCGGCTGTTCCGCACCGACATGCGCGGCGCCAACGTGCGCGGCGCCCGGCTGGACGGCGCCACCATGGTGGAGGTCGATCTGCGCGACGGCAGCATGGTCAACCGCAACAGCGCCGGCGAGCTGAAGGTGGTGGGCTTCGACCCCGGCCCGGCCGACATGGCGTCCGCCCGGCTGACCAACGCCGACATGGCGCGGGCCAAGCTGTCGGGCAGCTTTGCGCGGGCGGCCGACTTCACCAACACCCGGCTGGCCGGCGCCCGGCTGGACCGCACCGACCTGCGCGACGCCAATTTCTCCGGCGCCGACCTGCGCGGGGCGGACCTCAACGGCTCCGACCTGCGCGGCGCCATCCTGGACGGGGCCAGCCTGGACGACGGCGGGCTGGAGCAGGCGATCCGCACCGACGAGCAGGCCCATGCCGCCCGGCAGGCGCAGCCGCAGGCAGCGGCGGCCGAACCGGAACCGGAAGAGTCTGCCGCCGCCGAACTGCCGGCCCTGCCGGCCGAACAACTGGACGGCATGCTGCGCCAGCACATGATCTGGCTGGGCACCAGCGGCAAGCAGGGATGCCAGCTCGACCTGACCGGGTTGAACCTGGAGGGGGCCGACCTGACGGGCAAGATCCTGACCCTGGCGAAGGGCACAGGTGCCCGGCTGCGCCATGCCCGGCTGAACGGCGCCCAGTTGCAGGCGGCCCAGTTCGACGGCGCCGACCTGCGTTCCGCCGACCTGCGCTCCGCCGACCTGCGCGGGGTGAAGCTGGACCGCGCCATCCTGATCGACAGCCGGCTGGACGGCGCCAATCTCGGCATGCTGCTGGTCAGCGCCGGGGCCAAGGTGATGCGGGCGTCGCTGGTGCGGGCGCGGCTGGCCGGCGCCTCGCTGGCCGAGACCAACCTGAAGGGCAGCGACCTGACGCTGGCCGACCTTAGCGGCTGCGACCGCTCGTCGGCGGTGCTGGAGGGCGCCATCCTGGAGGGGACGCGGCTTGGCGGGGCCTGATCCCTTCGGCGGAGCGTTCCGACCAGCGGGATTCCTTTCGCGAAGCCGTTGATTGCTTTCAAATTTCCGTCACGATCCGTACCGGAGATTGCCGCCGCTGCCGCGGACGGCACTGTCCGCAAGAGGCGGCTTCTTCCCTGACCGGGCAGATGGAGAACTGAAAAAGGGTTGTACCGTAACGGTTTAGCGCCATGGGTGGGGCTTGACGCCTTGGCGGGCCGGTGGCACGCTGATGCTCAAGCGCGGCGCACCGCGACCATAAGCGCCCGCACCGAATGGGGGAACGTCAACGGTCATGACCAAGTCGGAACTGATCCAACGGCTGGCGGAACGCAATCCGCATCTCTACCAGCGCGACATCGAGAAGATCGTCGGCACCATCTTCGACGAGATCACGGAAGCTCTGGCGCGCGGCGACCGGGTGGAACTGCGCGGCTTCGGCGCCTTCTCCATCAAGAAGCGGGACGCGCGCACGGGTCGCAACCCCCGGACCGGAGAATCGGTTGACGTCGGCGAGAAATGCATCCCTTTCTTCAAGACCGGCAAGCAGCTCCGGGAACGCCTGAACACGGACTGAGCGCCGGGCCGGCCGTCTCTCCCCGCCGAATTTCTGAGGAACCTTCGCTTTGCGCCATATTTCCTGGATCGTCACCCTGCCGGTGGCCCTCGTCGCGATCCTGTTCGCGATCTCCAACCGCGGCATCGTGACCCTGTCGCTGTGGCCGCTGCCCTTCACGCTCGACACCCCGGTCTATCTGGCCGCGCTGGTGGCGCTGGTGCTGGGCTTCCTGGCCGGCGGCTTCATCGTCTGGAACAGCCAGCGCCGCCACCGCCGCCGCGCCCGGCGCGAGAGCAACCGCGTGCTGTATCTGGAACGCGAACTGAAAGAGGCGCAGGCCCGCGCCGCCGCCGCCGAGAAGCGGCTGGCCGAGAGCACCCGTCCGGTTTCCGGCCCGCTGCCGGGCTCCAGCGGCGGGCTGCCGGTCCCGGCCGCCGAGACCAGCGCGCCGACGGTGCATTGAGGCCGGCGTAGCCGGAGGTCGTTTTCCACCTCTCCCAGCCCGTCTCATTACGAGGGGCCGGGGGAGGGTGCCGGTCGGCGGGAGGAGGTCCCATGCGCACGGTCAGCGCCGCCGAGCTTCGGTCCGTCCTGCACCACCGCATGCTGATCGAACGGCTGCGGCAGAGTTTCCGCGCCGGCGTGGAGGCTCCGCCGCCGCATCGCCACCGGGTGGAGACCTACGGGTCCGGCGACGCCACCCTGCTGCTGGCGCCGGCCTGGCAGGTGAACCAGTCGGTCGGCTTGCGGATCGACACGGTCTTTCCCGACAATGCCGGCGGAGACCTGCGACCACCCAGGGCGTCTATCTGCTGGCCGACGGCAAGACCGGGGTGCCGCAGGCGCTGCTGGAGTCCTCCGCGGCGCTTGGCCGGCGCAGCGGTGCCGCGTCCTCGGCACTCGCCGCCTCCTATCTGGCGCGGCCGGATGCGGAGCGCCTGCTGGTGGTCGGCACCGGCCCTCTCGCGCTTGAGTTGGTGGAGGCCCACACCGCCGTGCGGACGATCCGCCATGTGCTGGTCTGGGGCCGCGACCTGCAGAAGGCCAACCGCCTCGCCGCCCGGTTCCACCGGCCGAAGTTCCGGATCGAGGCGACCGGCGACCTGGAGGGGGCGGTGCGCGGCGCCGACATCGTCGCCTGCGCCACCACGGCGCGCGAGTCGCTGATCCGCGGCGACTGGCTGCGGCCGGGCCAGCATCTGGACCTGCTGGGCGGGGTGACTCAGGAGATGCGTGAGGCCGACGACGGCTGCATCCGCCGCTCCCGCGTTTTCGTCGATTGCCGCGACCGCACGCCGGTGGAGGCGGGAGACATCGCCCAACCGCTGGCATCCGGTCTGCTGACCGCGGACGACATCGCCGGCGACCTGTTCGACCTCAGCCGAGGCGAGCGGGCGGGCCGGCGCTTCTACGACCAGATCACCCTGTTCAAATCGGTGGGCACGGCGCTGGCCGACCTCTGCGCCGCCCAGATGGCGGTGGAGATGGTTCTGCACAACGATTCCATTCGCTGAGCGGGCAGAACAGGGCCGCCCGGCATCGGGACCTGCGTCTCAGAAAGACAGGGTTACCGGCGGTCCGTCCTGCGCTACTATTCCGCGATTCTTGCCGCTTGCCCGCCGTCCGGCGCGGCGATCCGCAACTGCGGAAAGGGAACGGCCGCTTTCATGGTTCCGCCTGCCCACTCATCCGACGAGCCCGCCGGGAGCCCGACTCCGGCCGCGGACATCGTCCATCCCTACCGCAAGCCGCGGCTGGAGGCGGCCATCGGCTGGCTGGCGGCCTGCGGCTTCCTGTTCCTCGCGGTGGTGACTGCGGTGGTCGGGGTGCAATCGCGCGAGCGGGCGTTGAACGGGGCTCAGGAGCGCGCCGAGGCCGCCGTCCGGGTGCTGGCGGAACATGCGGCCCGCCTGTTCGACGCAGCCGACCTTCTGGTGGAATATGCCGCCCAGGAAACCGCCGGGCGCCCGTGGGACGAGATCGCCCGGTCGCGTGCCCTGTGGGACAAGCTGAACGGCCAGCGCGCCCGCCTGCCTTTCCTGGATGCGATCTGGCTGAACGACGGGGCGGGGCTGCTGCGGCTGACGACGCTGGCCTTTCCGGCGCCCTTTTCCGATGCGTCCGACCGCGATGTCTTCCTGTTCCACAGCCGGGCGACCGGGGTGGGCGATGCGGTGGACCAGCCCCATATCGGCCCGCGCATCATCGGCCGGGTGACCAACAAGGCGACCTTCCTGCTCAGCCGCCGGCTGTCGGAACCGGACGGCCGTTTCCGCGGCATGGCTTCGGTCACCATCGATCCCTCCTATCTGTCGGGCTTCTACAAGGAGTTGGACGTCCCCCATCGGCCGGTGACCATCCTGGTGCGGGCCGGCGATCTCGACGTCCTGGTGCGCGAGCCCGACGATGCCGCCGATCCGGCACCGCTGTCGGATCTGGCCCGCCGGGCTATCCAGACGCGGCCGGAAGGCGGGGCGGCGCGCGACGACACGGTCATCGTCGCCCATCGCCGGGTCGACAGCTGGCCGGTGCATGTGGTCGTCCGGCTTGATACGGCCCCGGTCCTGGCGTCGTGGCACCGGTTGATCGCGCCCTATGCCGGCCTGGGTGCGGCGGCGGCGCTGGCGCTGGCGGCGCTGTCGGTCTTCGGCTTCCGGCAGGCCGGCGCCGCCCGGCAGGTGCAGCGCGAACTGGAGCGCCGGGTGGTCGAGCGGACCGCGTCGCTCCAGCGCACCATCGGCGAGCGCGACGCGGCCTTGGCGCAGAAGGACCTGCTGATGCGCGAGGTCAACCACCGCATCAAGAACAGCCTGCAGGTGGTGTCCAGCCTGCTGGGCCTGCAGGGACAGGCGGTGGGCGATCCGCGGCTGAGCGACCATCTGCTGGAGGCGGGGCGGCGCGTACAGGCCATCGCCGACATCCACCGGCTGCTCTACCGCGTCGACGACGTCCATTTCATCCCCTTCCACGACTATCTGACCGAGTTGTGCCGGGAGCTGGAGCGCTCCGCCCGGTCCGAAGGCGGCGACTGGCGGCTGGAACTGGCGGTGGAGCCGGCGGAGGTGCCGACCGATCATGCCGTGCCGCTGGGCCTGCTCGCCAACGAGCTGGTGATGAACGCCATCAAGCATGCCTACCGGCTGCTCGCCACCCCGGTATCCGCCGAGGCGGGCAACGGTGACGGCCGGCCGGATGGGAGCGGCTGCGAGGCCGCCAACGTCATTTCCGTGAGCCTGCGGTCGGATGGCGATGCGTTGCGCCTGGTCGTCGGCGACCGCGGCGTCGGGCTGCCGCCCGACTTCGACTGGCGCCGCAGCCGCAGCCTGGGCATGCGCCTGATCCACACCCTGTCCAAGCAGCTGGGCGCCACCCTGACGGTGGAGAACACCAGCCCCGGCGTGCGGTTCACCATCTGCCTGCCGCACCGGCCGGTCCAATCGGGCTCCATATCGTGAAGACCGCCACACGTCATACGGGAGTATGGACGTAAGGGTCGGTTGCATTTCGCTTGCGTCACCCCGGTTATCGTCGGAGGATCATCGCCTCGGCACAGGAGGTGGGGGTTGTTCTGCGCGGTTCATGTTTGCGCTAACGCGCCAGACGGCGGACCGGCCCCGACCCTGCTGCCGCAACCGGCCCCAAACAGCTTCCACCGAACGCCGTCCACCAAAGCGGCTCTCCAGGGACGACTGACCGTGACCGTCTCAGCCTCTCCCCCCATGAATGCGGGGCCCGGTCTGCGGGCGCCGACGAACCGTCTGCTGCTGGGTGCCGGCTTCATGCTGCTGTCGGCGCTGCTGTTCGGGATCGGCAATTCGGCCGTGCGATGGGCCTCCACCGTCATGGACCCGCTGGAGGTCGTGTTCTTCCGCAACCTGTTCAGCCTGCTGTGGATGCTGCCCTGGGCGCTGACGGCGGGGGCGCCGGCCTGCCGGTCGGTGCTGGCGGAAGGGCGGCTGCGTCCCTACGTGACGCGGGCGGTGACCAGCCTGTGCGCGATGGCCGGCTGGTTCTACGCCATCGCCCATATCCCTTTGCCGACCGCGACATCGGTCAGTTTCGCCATTCCGCTGTTCGTCACAGTGGGTGCGGCGCTGATCCTGGGGGAGCGGGTGCGGCTGCGGCGCTGGGCGGCGGTGTGTGCCGGCTTCGCCGGGGTCCTGATCGTGCTGCGGCCGGGCGCCACTCCGGTCGATCTGGCTTTCCTGGCTCTGTTCGCGCATTGCCTTGCCGCCGCCGCCACCGTGCTGCAGATGCGGATGCTCAGCCGCAGGGACAGCGCGCCGGTCATCGTCACCTTTCTCGGCCTGCTGGTCACCCCGATGGCGCTGGTGCCGGCGCTGTTCGTCTGGACTTGGCCAAGCTGGAGCGTGCTGGGCGCGCTGGCGCTTCTGGGCGGGCTGCTGACCGCGGGCCAGCTGGCGATGACGAAGGCGCTGTCGCTGGCCGAATCCTCGGCGATGATGCCCTACGATTATGCCCGGCTGCCCTTCACCGCGCTGGTGGCGTGGCTCGCCTTCGGCCAGACCATGGATCCGTGGGGCTGGGTGGGTGCGCTGGTGATCGCCGGTTCCGCGCTCTACACCATGCACCGCGACGCGGCGGACGGGCGCAAGGCCGCAAGGACGGCGGCCGGTTAGCCGGGCTGTGCCGTTTCGCCGCCGGCCGCCTCGGCGCGCAGCGTCTCCTTCGCGCGGGTCCAGTGCGCCGGGGTCAGGTTGGCGCGCACCGTCTGGATGGCGGCAGCCAGCACCGCGGCATCGTCGGTGAAGCCGGCGATCAGCAGCCAGTCGGGCAGGGCATCCACAGGCAGCACGAAATAGGCCAAGGCGGCCAGCAAGATCCCCTTCGCCCGGTAGGGCGTCGCCGGATCGGTCGCGCAGAAATAGGCGGCCAGCAGCTCTTCCAGGAAAGGAATGCGGTGCAGGTTGGCGCGCAGCTTCGGCCAGAAGCGGCGGCGGACCAGCCGCTCGTCCTGCTCGACCCGCTCGGGATCGGGAATCGTCAGCGCGGTGCTGGTGGGAACGGATGCTGTCATGGACGCTGAAACCCTCCGGGATCTGGTCCCTTCTCGAGAAAACCGCCGGCGTCATAGCCGGCGCGGATCGCCACCCTGATGCGTCCCGACCATACGGTGTGGTATGGTCGGGCGGCCATCTGGTAAACAAAGCCATCCGGCAAACAACAAGTGCGATCACAGCCTGTTGGACACAAGGCCGGCGCCCCGTACGGACCGGCCGCAATTAAGGAGGAGATGCCATGAACATCCAGGGTCTGTCCGCCATCGTCACCGGCGGCGCCTCGGGCATGGGAGCGGCGACGGCGCGTCATCTGGCCGGGCTCGGCGCCAAGGTGACCGTGCTGGACGTCAACGAGGACGCGGTGCTGAAGACCGCGCACGAGATCGGCGGGCTGGGCCTGGTCTGCGATGTCACCGACGGCGCTTCCGCCGAGCGGGCGCTCGATCAGGCGCGCTCCGCCCATGGGCCGGCCCGCATCGCGGTGAATTGCGCCGGCATCGCGCCGGCCCAGCGCATCGTCGGCCGCGACGGCCCGATGCCGCTGGAGAATTTCCGCTCGGTGATCGAGGTGAACCTGATCGGCAGCTTCAACATCCTGCGGCTGGCGGCGGCCGACATGGCGAAGCTGGATCCGCTGGACAGCGGCGAGCGCGGGGTGATCGTCAACACCGCCTCCGTCGCCGCCTATGAGGGGCAGATCGGGCAGGCCGCCTATGCCGCGTCGAAGGGCGGCATCGTCGCCCTGACCATCTGCGCGGCGCGCGACCTCGCCCGCAACGGCATCCGCGTGATGACGGTGGCCCCCGGCCTGATCGGCACGCCGATGCTGCTGAACATGCCGCAGGAGGTGCAGGACAGCCTCGCCGCCACCGTCCCCTTCCCCAAGCGCTTCGGCAAGCCGGAGGAGTATGCCCGTCTCGTCCAGCACATCCTGGAGAACGAGATGCTGAACGGCGACGTCATCCGCCTGGACGGCGCCATCCGCATGGCGCCGCAGTAAGGATCGGGAGCGCAATTCAAGGAGCGGCCCCGCACCGGGGCCGTTCCTTCGCTTCCTGAAATCTCAGCTTTCGGCAACGGCGGCTTCGTCCGCCCGCTCCGCTTCACCCAGCAGGTCGATCAGCAGGGTGGTGCAGTGCTGGAGCCGCTGGTCGGCGGTCGCAGTCGCCATGTCGCGGCCGGTCTGCTCCTGCCAATCCTGCAGCATCAGCGCCAGATGTTTCCGGACGTGGTCTTCCCGATCCAGTCGCCGCGTCGCCATGTCGCCTCCCGTCTCCGCTCCGGTCGAGCCTGTCGTCAACCCAGTCGGTGCCCGCCGGCATCGGCTGGGCACCCTTTGTGTAGCCTCAAATTAGGTAGCCGTCGCCTCCACCAACAGTCAGAGCCCAAGATGGTCACAAGGGGAGCGCCAGCGTGCGCCAACCCCGCCCGGGTGCAAGTCGGCCATGACCTGTTGGAAAGCTGAGCTGGTCGAGCCCATGTCAGCGCCATCATCGAGGAGGCAACCATGAGCACCACAAGCAACGGCGTCAGCAGGACGGGATTGCCGACCCGCCGCTTCGGCACCACCGACATGGCGATCACCCGCGTCGGCTTCGGCGCCTGGGCGATCGGCGGGCCGGATTGGGCCGCCGGCTGGGGCGCGCAGGACGACAGCCAGTCGGTCACCGCCATCCGCCATGCGGTGGAACGCGGCATCAACTGGATCGACACTGCCGCCGTCTACGGTCTCGGCCATTCCGAAGAGATCGTGCGGCGCGCTCTGGCCGAAATGCCCGAGGCCGAGCGCCCCTATGTCTTCACCAAATGCGGTCTGGTATGGGACGAGGCCGACCGCAAGGCGATGCCGCGCCGGATCGGCAAGCCCGACAGCATCCGCCGCGAACTGGAAGCGTCGCTGAAGCGGCTGGGCGTCGAGCGGATCGACCTCTACCAGATGCACTGGCCGGCCGAACATGAGGCGGTCGAGGAGTATTGGCAGACCCTGCTGGACCTGAAGACGGAGGGCAAGGTCCGCGCCGTCGGCCTGTCCAACCACAACGCCACCCAGTTGGAGGCGGCGGAGCGGCTGGGCCATGTCGACACGCTGCAGCCGCCCTTCTCGGCGATCCGCCGCGACGTCGCCGCGTCGGAGCTGCCCTGGTGCCTGTCGCACCGCACCGGCGTCATCGTCTACAGCCCGATGCAGGCGGGTTTGCTGACGGGCCGCTTCACGGTGGAGCGGGCGAAGGCCCTGCCGGCCGACGACTGGCGGTCCAGCAACGCCAACTTCACCGGCGAGGCGCTGGAGCGCAATCTGGCGCTGGCGCAATCCTTCGCGCCGATCGCGGAGCGGCACGACACCACCATCGCCGCCGTCGCGGTGGCCTGGGTGCTGTCCTGGCCGGCGATCACCGGTGCCATTGTCGGCGCCCGCACGCCGGCCCAGGTTGACGGCTGGCTGGACGCCGCAACCCTGACCCTGACGCCGGAGGATCTCGACGAGATCGCCGACTCCATCGCCCGGACCGGGGCGGGCAGCGGCCCGTCGCATCCCAACCGCGCCTGATATCGACGGGTTCGACCATAAGAGGAAAGGCAACCGCTTCATGACCGATGCAACGGTGCGTGCCAAACTGCTGGGCCTTCCCGGCAGCCTGCGCAGCAACTCCAACTCGCTGGCCGTCCTGCGCGGGCTGCAGGACACCCTGCCGGCCGGCCTCAGCATGGACATCCGCGACCTGCGCCTGCCGCTCTACGACCAGGACATCGACACCCCCGACGCCCCGGCGGAGGTCCAGGCCTTCCGTCAGGCCATCGCCGAGGCCGATGGGGTGGTCATCGTCACGCCGGAGTATAATTACGGCATGCCGGGCGTGCTGAAGAACGCGCTCGACTGGGCATCGCGTCCCTACGGCAAGTCGGCGCTGAACGGCAAGCCGGTGCTGGTCATCTCCAACTCCCCCGCCTTCACCGGCGGCGTGCGCGCGCACCAGCAGGTGAACGACACGCTGCTGGCGATCCCGGCCAAGCTGATCGGCGGCGCCCAGGTGGTCATCGGCACCGTCGGCGAGAAGATCAGGGACGGCAAGCTGGCCGACGAGGCGGTGCTGAAATTCGCGCTGGGCGCCATCGACAAGGTGGTTGCGGCGGCGGGGAAGTGACCGGACAGGGGTGCCGGGTGTCTTCGCCGTCATGCTGCCCGGAACCTCATCAATGATGGGTCGTTGCCTTCTCTTGAAAGAAATGTAAGTATTTCTTTCAAGAGAAGGAGGCGTGCCATGACCTCTCAGGTGCAGGCGACCAGGGCTCCCGCGGCGGCTTCCGTCGTCACCAAGGCGGTGTTGCGGGCTGCGGAGCAGTTGCGCGTTTCCAACAGCGTGCTTGGCAAGGTCATCGGCGTATCCGAACCGACCCTGTCGCGCATGCGGACCAAGGGCCTGCCCTTGTCCGAGCGCAGCAAGGAATTCGAACTGGCGCTTCTGTTCATCCGGCTCTACCGCTCGCTCGACAGCATCGTCGGCGGCGAGGCGGAGGTCGCCGCCGCGTGGCTGCGCAACGACAACCGGGCGCTGGGCGGCAAACCGCTGGAGCAGATCCAGACCATTCCCGGATTGATGAATGTCATCGCGTATCTGGACAGCCGGCGCGCTGTCGTCTGAGCGGCGCCCGCTGGCGGGCGAGGCGTGGCGGCTGGTCGAGGCGCAGCACAGGGTCTCCACCCTCAAGCTGGTCGATGACTGGGAGGAGCAGGGGCTTTTGGAGGAGTTGCTGGAACAGACCAAGCCGCCGGTTCCCGCCGGTTGCCGGGGGCTGCATTTCCTGCTGTCGTCGCCGTTCCGCTACGATGCCGAGTATCCGGTCGGATCGCGCTTCCGCCGGGCTGGGCGGACGCCCGGCGTGTTCTATGCCGCGGAGGCGGTGGCAAGCGCCGTGGCCGAACTGGCCTTCTACCGGCTGCTGTTCTTCGCCGACTCCCCTGATACCCCGCTGCCGGCCAACCCGGGCGAGTACACGGCCTTCTGCGTCCTCTATGGAACCGATGGCGGGCTGGACCTGACGGCGGAACCGCTGAACGAGGATGGCGCCCGCTGGACCCATCCCACCGACTATGGTGCGTGCCAGGATCTGGCCGAGGCGGCGCGGGCTGCGGGCGTCCAGGCCATCCGTTATGCGTCGATCCGCGATCCTCGGGGAGGCGCCAATCTGGCGCTGCTGGACTGTGCGGTGTTCCGCAAATCGGAGCCGACGGCTTGGCAGAGCTGGCGGCTTTTTCTGCGCCGCGACAGTGTGCAGGCCCTGTGCGAATTCCCGCACCAGACCCTGCATTTCGAAAAATCCGGCTTCAACGACCCGCGCCTGTAAAGACTGGAACCGGCCGGCAGAAAAAAACAACTGCGGGAGAGCCACCGGCCCTCCCGCAACTCCGATGACTTACCCGATCTTCTGCTTGGCCATCGCGCCCAGACGCAGGCGGAGCGCGTTCAGCTTGATGAAGCCTTCCGCGTCCTTCTGGTTGTAGACGCTGTCCTGCTCGAAGGTCACATAGTCCATGCGGTACAGCGAGTTCGGCGACTTGCGGCCGACGACCGTGACGTTGCCCTTGAACAGCTTCAGGCGGACCGTGCCGTTGACCAGCGACTGGGTCTGGTCGATCAGCGCCTGGATGGCCAGACGCTCCGGGCTCCACCAATAGCCGCAATAGATCAGCTCGGCGTAGCGCGGCATCAGTTCGTCCTTCAGGTGGCCGGCGCCGCGGTCGAGCGTGATGCTCTCCATCGCGCGATGCGCCACCAGCAGGATGCTGCCGCCCGGGGTCTCGTAGACGCCGCGCGACTTCATGCCGACATAGCGGTTCTCGACCAGATCGAGGCGGCCGATGCCGTTCTCGCCGCCCAGGCGGTTCAGCTCGGTCAGCAGGGCCGCCGGGGACAGCGCCTTGCCGTCGATGGCGACCGCGTCACCGTTCTTGAACTCGACCTCGATGTAGGTCGGGGTGTCCGGCGCCTTTTCCGGGGCGACGGAGCGGGTGTACATGTCCTCGTCCGGCTCGACCCACGGGTCCTCCAGCGCCTTGCCCTCGTAGGAGATGTGCAGGAGGTTGGCGTCGGTGGAGTAGGGGGCCTCGCCGCGCTTGTCCTTCGCGATCGGAATCTGGTTCTTCTCGGCGTAGTCCAGCAGCGTGGTGCGGCTGTTCAGGGTCCATTCGCGCCACGGCGCGATGACCGTGATGTCCGGGCGCAGGGCGTAATAGCCCAGCTCGAAGCGGACCTGGTCGTTGCCCTTGCCGGTGGCGCCATGGGCGACGGCATCGGCGCCGACCATGTTGGCGATCTCGATCTGGCGCTTGGCGATCAGCGGCCGGGCGATCGAGGTGCCGAGCAGGTAGGTGCCTTCATAGAGCGTGTTGGCGCGGAACATCGGGAAGACGAAATCCCGCACGAATTCCTCGCGCAGATCGTCGATGAAGATGTTTTCCGGCTTGATGCCCAGAAGCTCGGCCTTCTTGCGGGCGGGCTCCAGCTCCTCGCCCTGGCCGAGGTCGGCGGTGAAGGTCACCACCTCGCAGGAATAGGTCTCCTGCAGCCACTTCAGGATGACCGAGGTGTCGAGGCCGCCCGAATAGGCGAGCACCACTTTCTTGATCTGTTTGCCGGACGCGCCGCTCATGGGACTGCTCTTGCAGTAGAGAAAGGTAAGGCCGCGACCGTACGGCCTTTCCCGCCCACCTTCAAGCCCCGCGGGCGCCGTTCAGGCGCCGAACGGTTATGGAGAGCGCCTACTCGATCTTCTCGCCGGCGTAGGTGCCCCAGAAATCGGCACGCTTCATCCAGCCGCGATAGCCTTTCAACTCCACCTCGCACCAGTCGTCGCGGCACTTCTTCAGCGATCCGATCACGCCCGGCTCGGCCCGCGCCACCACCGCGCTGTCGCCGCGCGGCGCCTCGTGCACGCTGCGGGTCTGGCCGACGATCAGAACGCCGCGGCGGCCGGACAGGGCGCTCTGGTGCACCCATCCTTCCGCCCCCTCCCAGTCGCGGATGCGGCGCCAGGTGTCGAATTCCTGGATGATCTCCACCGGCATGTCCTTGCGGCGGAACACCCATTCGATGGGGTAGCTGCCGTTGGGGCCGGAGCGCAGGTTCACCTCGCCGACGCGCACGGTGACGAAGCGGGGGATCGGCAGGCCCGACGCGTGGGTCGGGTCCTTACGATTCTCCGTGCCTTTCTCCGCGGCCCAGGCAGTGCCGCCATAGGCCGAACTGCCGCAGGCCGCGCCCAGCCCCATCATCAGGGCCAGCATGGCGAGGACGGAGCGGCGGACGAGCATGACGGCACCGGTGTTGACGGAAGGGAGCGGCGAAATCGGGCCGCACTATAGAGACCACCCGTTCGATAGGGCAAGCGCCGCCACCCCCAATCGCAGGATGCGGTCCGACCCTCGGGCGCCCTGCCGCAGGACGGGCATTCGCGACGGACTTCTGGACAGTCCAACGACCGCTTGGTATGGCAACCATGGACCGGAGCAGCCGCGCAGAACCTGGGATGCGGGCGGGCCGGGGCAAGGGAGGACCAGCACCGATGACCGACAAGAAGAAGCCGCTCGTTGTCGTCACCCGCAAGCTGCCGGACGTCATCGAGACGCGGATGATGGAGCTGTTCGACACCCGGCTCAATCCGGACGACGTTCCGCTGACCCCCGCCCAGATGCAGGAGGCGATGGCCGTCGCCGAGGTTCTGGTGCCCACCGTCACCGACCGCATCGACCGCGCCCTGATCGAGTCCGCCGGATCTCAGCTGCGGCTGATCGCCTCCTTCGGCACCGGCGTCGACCACATCGACCTGAAGGCGGCGCGCGAGCGAGGCATCATCGTCACCAACACCCCCGGCGTCCTGACCGACGACACGGCCGACATGACCATGGCGCTGCTGCTGGCGACCGCGCGGCGCGTGGCGGAAGGCGAGCGGCTGGTCCGCTCCGGCCAGTGGACCGGCTGGGGGCCCACCACCATGCTGGGCCACCGCATCAGCGGCAAGCGGCTGGGCATCCTGGGCATGGGCCGCATCGGCTCGGCCCTGGCGCGCCGGGCGCGCGCCTTCGGCATGTCGATCCACTACCACAACCGCCGCCGCGTCCATCCCGAGCTGGAGCAGGAGCTGGAGGCGACCTACTGGTCCAGCCTGGACCAGATGCTGGCGCGGATGGACATCGTGTCGATCAACTGCCCGCACACGCCGGCCACTTATCATCTGTTGTCGGAACGCCGGCTGAAGCTGCTGCGGCCGCACTGCTACATCGTCAACACCTCGCGCGGCGAGGTGATCGACGAGGTGGCGCTGACCCGCATGCTGTCGAAGGGCGAGATCGCCGGGGCCGGCCTGGACGTGTTCGAACATGAACCGGCCGTCAATCCGAAGCTTCTGCGGCTGGACAATGTCGTCCTGCTGCCCCACATGGGCTCCGCCACCATCGAGGGCCGCATCGACATGGGCGAGAAGGTGGTGATCAACATCAAGACCTTCATTGACGGCCACACCCCGCCCGACCGCGTGCTGGAAGCGCTGCTGTAAAAGCTCCCTCTCCCGTCCCGGGAGAGGGAAGGGGCCCAAGCGCAGCTTGGGAAGGGTGAGGGGTGATCCAAGGAACCATGCGGTTCGGGATTTTTGCCATTCCCCTCACCCTCCCCGCCTTCGGCGGGTCCCCTCCCTCTCCCGGGGCGGGAGAGGGCTTTGGCGCTAAGACCTGCTGCCTTGAAGTCAGCAGCAGTTCGTTGAGTGGGGAACGCGGCTGATTACAGTGACGACGTCTCCAGCGCCGGCACGTCCTGCAGTTCAGCCTCCAGCCTGGCCTTGGCGGCGGCGGCGAGTTCCTCGTCGGCCTGGATGCGGCTCATGTCCTCCGGCGTCACGGCGCCGGCGGCGATCACCAGTTCGGCGAAGTCCGACAGATAGACGCTGCCCTTCACCGTGCGCTGGACCAGCACGTTGCGCTTGTCCTCCGCATCGCGCTTGCGCTTGACGAAACCCAGCACCGACAGCCGGTCCAGCGCGCGGGTCACGGCGGGCTTGGAGATGTTCAGCAGGGATGCGAGGCCGCGCACGGTGTGCGGCGGATCGGTCAGATAGACTTGGAGCAGGATCGCCAGCTGTCGCGCCGACAGGTCAGGCCCGTCCTGGCGGACGCTGGCGACCAGCGCCGTGCGCCACAACCCAAGCGCCTTCAGGTTCCGTGCCATGCCTCCCCCCGGAAAGCCGCGCCCGGCTCCGCAACCGGAGCACGCGCCGGGAAGTGTCGCCTACCCGAACGATGCAGGCAAGAGATTCGCGTTCACCGGGCAGGAGAAGCCGCGCGGCCGGCCGCCCAATCCCCTTTGTTCCATTCCGCTTCTACTTTCCTTCGCGCTTCAACAGCAGCGGCTTCGTCGTGCCGGTGACCAGCAGGTTGCCGCCGGTCAGCGGGACCATGGTCAGGCTGAAGCCGGCCGACACGGGCGCGAGGCTGACCGCCTGCTTCGCCGCATTGGGGGCGGGGGAGACGCCGGCCGCCTTGACCTCCTTCGGGTCGAAGGGAGCGTCCTCGCCCTGGCCGGCGACCTCATAGCCGCCGCACTCGCTGCCGACGCAGATGCTGGTGGAGTCGATGCGGGCCTTGCCGGCGGGAGCGTTGAAGGGCGTGTCCTCCGCAGCGCCTGTCCAGCTCCAGTGGCCGCGCAGCCAATCGGGGAGGCGGGTGTCCTTCTGGAGTTCGAGATTGTCGGCGATCAGGCCGATGCTGCCGCCCAACCCCTGGGCGGCCACCGCCTCGGCGATGCGCCGGGCCTCGGCGGTGCCGATGGCGTAGCGCCCCGTGATCTGCGGCGTCCAGGCCGTCACCGCCCCGTCCACCGCGGCGCGGAGACGCTCGCCCCAGCCTGGCGCGATCCAGCGCGGGTTGCTCCAGCCGGCGGCATCCTTGACCAGCGCCGCCAGTTCCGGCGCGTCGGCGAGGAACAGGCGCGGGTCGACCGCCGATTTCATGCGGTCGATGCCCATCTGGCGGTAGGTGGCGAAGCGGATGGTGCCGGTGCGGTTGGACGCGGCCTCCAGCATCGGGGCGAGCAGGTCGTCCACCGCCTTCCAGGCGGGGGAGGCGAGCAGGGCGTCGTCGTCCGGGCAGGCGGGATGGGCGCCGAAATTGTCGCGGCTGCTGCCGTAGAGTGGCTCCATCGCCTTCCAGGCCGCCGCACCGCGCCGCTCCATCACAGAGCAGGGCCACGCCATCTCGACATCGTCGCTGACCACCCGCAGGGCGGTGAGGAAGCCTTCGTCGGTCGTCAGGTCGACACCCGACGCGGTTTCGCGCGAATAGGGATCCTCGATGCCCTCGATGGCGTCGCGCAGCAGGGCGTCGGCCTTGGCGCGGTCGGGGGAGGGGCCGAAGCGCAGCGCATAAGCGGTCCACCCCTTGCCCAGCCCGCCGCGGATCTCGGCCAGCCGCTTCCCGGCACCGGCCGGGTCGGCGGCGATGCCGTCGACGATGGCCGACAGCGCGGCGACCGCCTTGGGCACCGACTCGGCCAACGCGGTGCGCCGGGCGTCGAGGACCGGAGCGAGGCACGCGGCGAGGCCGGAGCCCGCCGTGGCGCACTGGTTGCGCTGGGCCAGCCATGCTTTCTGCTCCGCCCGCAGCCGCTCGCGGTCGGCGGTGCCGGACAGGGCCTGCAGAGTCTTGTAGGCGTCGGCGATCTCAGTGTCGGCATCGGCCAGCTTGGGGTCGGCGCAGATCGCCTTTTCCACCGGCGTGGAGGCCGCCTTGCAGTCGAAGGACGGCTGTGCCCGGGCCGTACCGCCCGCGACCATGACCGACAGGGCTAGCGCCGCGCCGGCGAGCGCGATCCGTCCATGCGGCCGCAGCGTCAGGCGGCTCGACGGTCCCGTAAGGTCCAGCTGGCCCATCATCTCTCCCTGGGATTGTGGCCCGGGGAAGATACGGAATCCCTAACCGTTTGTCCCGTCCCAGGGCAGGAAGATCTCGGTGCAGGAAGATCTCAGGGCAGGAAGGCAACCGAGACGGCGGCGAAATGGCAGCTGGCGGCGGCCAGCACCAGCAGGTGCCAGACCGCGTTGTTGTAGGGCATCCGCTCCATCAGGTGAAAGACGACGCCCACGGTATAGATCAGACCGCCGGCAACCAGCAGCCACAGCGCGGGTGCCGACAGCACCGACCCCAGCGGCTCCAGCGCGGTGACGATCGCCCAGCCCAGCCCGAGATACAGCGCCAGTCCCAGCCGGTGGAATCGTCCGGGAAAGCGCAGTTTCAGCGCCGCCCCGAAGGCGGCCCCGCCCCAGACGGCCCCGCCCAGCACGACGCCCTGGCCCAGCCCCAGCGTGAATGGGGTGTAGGTGCCGGCGATCATCACGAAGATCATGGCATGGTCGACCCGCCGCAGCAGTGCCTTGCCGAAGCCGGGCGGGGCGAGGTTGTAGGCGGCCGACGCGGTGAGCATGCCGACCAGCCCCAGCCCATAGATCGCCAGGGCCAGAGCGGTCCGGACCGGCAATGCGCCGGAGAGGACCGCGGCATTCAGCAGCCAGACGAATCCGGCGATCCCGGCCGTGACGCCGACGGCATGAACGGCCGCATCCGCCCGCCGCTCGCCGACGCTGTAGACGGGAAACTGGTGGGCATCCGGCATCGGCACATCACCTCGATCGACGCGTGGAGGGAAGGCGGCCGCCGGAAAGGGGCCCTGCGTCGAAAATGGTGTGCCTGCCGCACCTGCGCCACCGTCCGATGGTGGGGTGCGGACGTGGAGTGTTTGGGCCAACCGTTTATGCGGGAAGATGCGGCTGGCTTCCCGGCGTCGTTGCTTGGCGTCTTTATTCAGCCGCGTAGGCGATGGTTTCCGGCGCGCGATGGCGCGGCATCGGCTCCGACAGAGTGGCGGCCTTGCGGAAGTAGCAGAGCGCGTAGACGCGGACGCAGCCGGTGAGATTGTCGCAGTCCTGGCGTTCGGCATCGATCTTCGACACCAACTCGCTCATCGTCATGTGCTCGCGGGTGCAGATTTCCTCCAGCGACTCCCACTCCACCGGCATCAGCTTCATGCTGGTCCGCTTGCCGTTCACCCTGATGTTGCGCATCTGCATGTGGGAGCCCTCCGTTGCTGGTGCATAAACAGGTATGCGAAACTGCTGCGACCTTGCTGTGAAGTTTTTCACAGGCGAGAAAACGACGGTGGGCTGGACACGTTACAGGAGCAGCGGACGGCCGGGTGGATGCCGGCCCGCTCCATTAGATCGGAGGTTGCGATGACCCGACGTAATGCCCTGTGTTCCATCATGGAAGAAGCCGCCGCAGCGCGTTCGGCCCTGTGCGAGAACGAATTGGTCATCCGCCTGGACAACATCCTGGCCATCGCACGGGCAGCGCTGGAGGAGGAAGAGGGGGACGAAATGCCGCACCCCGCCCAAAGTGTCCGCCGGACGCCCTGCCCATAAAAAAAACCGCCGCTAATCCGATGGATTAGCGGCGAGTTGAACAGGGAGGCTTCACGTCTGGGAGACGCTGGGTCCTAGGACCCAACCCCGGAGGGGAGACCTCCGGGACGAAACATCGGGTGCTGCGTCGCAGCATCCAACGGTCAAAATTTGACCATTCTGCTGCCAACTTTCCAGGCACAAATGAATAAATCTACCATGCAAGCCACGCATGGCTTGAAAGAACGCTTAGAAGGCTAATAAAAATGCCGAAATCGGCTGGGCTGCCCTCGAAAGATGGTGCAGCGCGGTCGATTTCGGCAACTCTCTTGCAAACTGTCGGAAAGCGCCCCGGATCAGAACGACGTTTCTGCCACTTTTTTAACCAGGAAGTCGCGGAAGACCGCGATGCGCTTGGAATGGCGCAATTCTTCGGCATAAACGAAGTAGGCGTCGACCTTCGGGCCGTCGACATCGGGCAGGACGCGGGTCACGTCCTTGGAAAAGCTGTCGACCAGGAAGTCGGGCAGCGCGCCGATGCCCAGCCCGCTCTCCACCGCGCGGTAGATGGCGTAGACGCTGTTGACCTGCAGGATCGGCTTCCGGTTGGGCGAGGGATCGCCCATCTCCATGATCCAGTTGACGTTGGGGATCGGCGCCCGCACGTCGGGCGGATAGGTGATCAGGTCGTGGCTGTCCAACTCGGCCGGCGTCTTGGGCGTACCCTTCTTCTTCAGGTAGCTCTGGCTGGCATAGAGATGGAAGCGAATCGACATCAGGTGCCGCTGGATCAGGTCCGGCTGGCGCGGCGTGTTCATGCGGATGGCGATGTCCGCCTCCCGCATCGCCAGGTCCAGCTCGTCGTCGTCGATCAGAAGCGTCAACTGGATGTCGGGGTAGATCGACATGAACTCGTTGATGCGCGGCGTCAGCCAGGTCGATCCGAAGGCGACGGTCGTCGTCACCCGCAGAGGGCCCTTGGGATGCTCCCGGCTTTCGGTCAGCATCGCCTCGGTCATCGACAGCTTGGCGAAGACGTCGCGGGCGGTGCGGTGAAGCAACTCGCCCTGTTCGGTCAGGATCAGCCCGCGGGCGTGGCGGTGAAACAGCGGAACGCCCAGGCTTTCCTCAAGCGCGCTGATCTGGCGGCTGACCGCCGACTGGCTGAGGTTCAACGTCTCGCCGGCATGCGTGAAGCTGCCGGCTTCGGCCACCGCGTGGAAAACCCGCAGCTTGTCCCAATCCATCATGCTGTCCCGCCCCGGTGCGCAGCCGCCCGGAGCCTCCCATTATCTTGAGGACGGCGCATGGCCGCCATGCATGTTTATAGCGGGAACGCGCCCGGAACGCACGCTCTACCGAAAGGGACTCGCACGAAAATTAATCATGATCGCCGGAATTATTCTCATCCGAAGTCTCAGCGATCCGGGGATATCCGTAGAATGGATAGGGCTGTTGCCGATGCTCGGAAATGGCCGGCCGGCTGTTCGACCCAGTTTTGCTAATCCGCCGCGCCCGTCAGGGCGGCGCTAATCCGCCGCATCGGTCAAGGCGGCGGTCTTGACCGCCGCGCCGCGGGAATTCCCGTCGGCCACGACCGCCTTGCGGCCGCCGCCTATGTGCCCGCTGATCTCGTCGCCGGCATCGGCGGGCAGGCGCCAGAAGGGCAGGCTGGAGGCGCAGGCCATCAGCCCCACCGTCAGGAAGGCCGGAACGAAGGAGGCCGGGGTCAGGGCGCCGCCGCTCCACTGCACGGTCAGGTGCAGAGCCGTGGCGCCGACGGCGACGCCGAGGCTCAGCGACAGCTGCTGCATGACACTGGCCAGCGTGTTGGCCCGGCTGGTCATCGCCTGCGGCACCTCGGCATAGCTCAGCGTGTTCATGCCGGTGAATTGCAGCGACCGGAAGAAGCCGCCCAGCAGCAGCGCGCCCAGGATCACCAGATGCGGCGTGTCGGGCCGGAAGGCGCCGTAGCCGGCCAGGATGACGCCGCTGACCAGCGCGTTCAGCCCAAGCACCAGACGGAAGCCGAAGCGCCGCAGGATCGGGCCGGCCAGCGCCTTCATCGTCAGCGCCCCCGCCGCCCCGGCGAAGGTCAGGGCACCCGACTCGAAGGCGGTCAGGCCGAAGCCGATCTGCAGCATCACCGGCATCAGGAAGGGGACGGCACCGATGCCGATGCGGAACAGCGTGCCGCCCAAAACCGAGGCGCGGTAGGTCGGCAGCCGGAACAGCGACGGATCCAGCACCGGCCGCGCCACCCGCCGGGCATGGCGCAGATATGCCAGCGTCGCCAGCAGCGCCGCCCCCAGCAGCCCCGCCACGGCAAAGGCCGGCAGCAGGTCGCGCCCGATGTTCTCGAAGCCGAACATGAAGGCGGCCAGCGCGATGGAACTCCACAGGAAGCCGCGGGCGTCGAAGGGGTCGCGCTGCTCCTCCTTCAGGTTGGGGATCAGCGCCAGAACGAGCGCGATGCCGACCAGCCCGATCGGCACGTTGATGAAGAAGATCCAACGCCAGGAGGCGTAGGTGGTGATCGCTCCGCCCACCAGCGGCCCCAGCGCCGGGCCGATCAGCGCCGGCAGGGTCATCCGCGCCATGGCCGTCACCAGCTGGTCCTTAGGCACCGTGCGCAGCAGGATCAGCCGGCCGACCGGCACCATCATCGCTCCGCCGATGCCCTGGACGATGCGGGCGGCGACCAGCTCCGCCAGCCCGTTCGACAGGCCGCAGGCGACAGAGCCCAGCGTGAAGACGCCGATGGCGCTGGCGAAGACGGTGCGCGCGCCGTAGCGGTCCGCCGCCCAGCCGCTGACCGGCAGGAACACCGCCAGTGCCAGCATGTAGGAGGTCATCGCCAGACTGAGCCGCAGGGGATCCTCGCCCATCGACCGCGCGATCGCCGGCAGCGCGGTGGCGATCACCGTCGCGTCGAGATTCTCCATGAACAGGGCGCAGGCGATGATCAGCGGGGTGACACGCGACATGACGGACCGTCAGGCAGGAAGCGGAACCCTACGAATGTGAGCCGCTCCGCCGCCATGACCATCGCGCGTGCGAAAGCCCTGCCATGCGTAAGCGCGGTCGGAGATAGACCGTCTTTTGGGAAGTGCGGGATCGGCGGGCAAGATCGACACGGATGTCACGGATTTCGATACGGATGTCACGGATGCGGCGTTGCCCGGGTCCATGCCTGCCGGGAACGGCCGGAACGTCGCCATGTTCAAGAAAAATCCGTGTAATCCGTGTCTAAATCCGTGACATCCGTGTGAATCTTGTGAACCGCAACTGCACTTTCCCCAAAATCAGCGCCCCGTGAACACCGGCTTCCGCTTCTCCAGGAAAGCGCGGTAGCCCTCGCGGAAGTCTTGCGTGCCGAAGCAGCGGTAGCATTCGGCGATCTCGGCCTCGGTCAGCGGGGCCGGGTCGGACAGGCGGCGGACATAGCGCTTGTGCAGGGTGGCGGCCAACGGCGCGCCGGCGGCGATGCGCTGGACGGTGGCGGCGATCTCCGCCTCGAAGTTTTCGTCGGCGACGACCCGGTGGACGAGGTTCTTGTCCTTGGCCTCCGCCGAACCGAAGACGCGGCCTTCCAGCAGGATCTCCAGCGCCGCCGGACCGCCGGCCACGTCGGCGACCAGCTTCAGCTCCGTCGGGCCCATGGGAAATGCCGAGCCGGCTGACGGGCACGCCGAAGCGGCTGCTCTCCGAACAGACCCTGAGGTCGCAGGCCAGCGCCACCGCCAGCCCGATGCCGCAGCAGGGGCCGTCGATTGCGGCCAGCACCGGGTGGCGAAGGCCGCGCAGTCCGTCCAGCCCCTCGTCCATCAGGTCGCCGTAGTCGGCGCCCTGTTCGGGGCTGTTGCGCTCGCTCTCGAACTCCGAGATGTCGGCGCCGGGGGAGAAGGTGCGGGCGCCGGTGGAACCGGGGCCGCCGCGCATCACCACGACGCGGGTTCCCTCGTCGGCTTCCAGCGCGCCCAAATGGCCGATCAGCGCGTGCCACATCGGCTTGTCGAAGGCGTTCAGCTTGTCCGGGTTGGACAGGGTCAGGGTCGCGACCGCTCCATCGCGGGTCAGGGTGATGGTGCCGGCCATGCCGCAATCTCCATCCGTTGCCGTATGGCCGCACACCATAGCGCCCTGCCGAAGGGACGCAAGACGCCCGGCGCCGCAGCGCGGCAAAGACGGATGGGACCTCCACGAAAAAAGTGATGGGACGGTGAATTTTCCTCTTGCGGCGGAGGCCGTGTTTCCGTAGAAAGCGGCTCCCGGACGACGGGAGCGCGGGCGTAGCTCAGGGGTAGAGCACAACCTTGCCAAGGTTGGGGTCGAGGGTTCGAATCCCTTCGCCCGCTCCAGTTCTCCGGTGATGAAGCGAAGTTCAAAGGGCCGGGCGGCGACGCACCGGCCCTTCGCTTTTTCCGGCCCTGTCTTTTCCTTCCCATAGGCTCGCCACGGGCTGTTTGAAATCGCAGGGTATCCCGTATCGACACCGGCCGTCCGGCGCGCTAGATCCTAATCCATGACCGACACTTCCCTCGCCGCCCGCGGCGTTGCGCTCGACTTGCTGCGCGACGTGCTGCGCAAGTCCGTTCCCTTCGACGACGCGTTCGACGCGCATCCCGAACTGGCGGCGCTGCAGCCGCGCGACCGCGGCTTCGTCCGCCTGCTGGTCGCCACCGTCCTGCGCCGCCTGGGCCAGATCGACGAGCTGATCCAGTCCAGCCTCGCCAAGCCGGGCCTGCCCAAGGCCGCCATCCACGACATGCTGCGGCTGGGAACGGCGCAGCTGGTGTTCCTGAACACCCCTGCCCATGCCGCGGTCGACACCGCGGTGGAACTGGCGGCGGCGCGCAACGCGGCTCCCTACAAGGGGCTGATCAACGCCGTGCTGCGCCGAATCGGACGCGAAGGGGTGGAGATGGCGGCGCGGCAGGATGCCGGGCGGCTGAACACGCCGGACTGGCTGTGGCTGTCCTGGCGCTCCGCCTACGGCACCGCCCGCACCCGCGGCATCGTCGAGGCGCACCTGCACGAGGCGCCGCTGGACATCACGGTCAAGTCCGACCCGGAGGGCTGGGCCGAGCGGCTGGGCGCCACCCTGCTGCCGACCGGATCGCTGCGCCGCCCGCCCGGCGGATCGGTGATCGAGCTTCCGGGCTTCGAGGACGGGGAGTGGTGGATCCAGGACCTCGCCGCCTCGCTGCCGGCCAAGCTGTTCGGCGATCTTCGGGCCAAGCGGGTGTTCGACCTGTGCGCCGCCCCCGGCGGCAAGACGGCGCAGCTGGTGGTGCAGGGCGCGCAGGTCACCGCCATCGACCGCTCCGCCCGCCGGCTGGAGCGGGTCACCGAGAACCTGAAGCGCCTCAAGCTGCAGGCAGAGGTGCTGGCCGCCGACGCTGCGACCTGGGAGCCGGAGGAGCCGGCCGACGCCGTGCTGCTCGACGCGCCCTGCTCGGCGACCGGGGCGATCCGGCGCCATCCCGACATCCTGCGCGTCAAGACGCCCGACGACATCGCCAAGCTGGCCCGCGCCCAGGCGCGGCTGCTCGCGCGCTCGGTCGAGCTGGTCAAGCCCGGCGGCACGCTGATCTACTGCACCTGCTCCATCCAGCCGGATGAGGGGGAGGTGCAGATCGCCCGCCTGCTGCAGCAGGACAAGCGGGTGGAGCGCTGGCCGGTCACCGCCGAGGAGCTTGGCGGCCTGTCGGAGCCGATCAACGAGGCCGGCGAGGTCCGCAGCCTCCCGGGGATGCTGGCCGATCTCGGTGGGATCGACGGCTTCTTCGTCGCAAGGCTGCGCCGGCGCCCAAACTAACGGCGCCCAAACTAACGGCGCCCGGACTGAGGCCGTATCCGTTCCGCAGCGAGGGATAAATCCCAGGCCCGTCTTGCGGTGCGGGCGGCGAATTGATACGACACGACCTATGCTTTCGTCCGTGTTCTCCCGCACCGCATCATCACCCTCCGCCGGCCGCCGACGCCGCTCGCGGTCCTGAAGGAGTCGGCGCTGATGGGCGACGGGAACGGACGGTTTCGCAGCGGCATGGCGCGCCTTGCCTATGGGAACCCCCTCTACGCCCTGATGCTGGGCGGCAAGGCGCCGGGGGCGCTGGCGGTGGTCCCGCCCGATCCCTGGCCGGGCGACGCCGGCAACGGCAACGCCATTCTGGCCGGACGGATGGGCTTCGCCGGGCAGGCTATCATGGTCGATCCCAACGGCGCGCCCAACTGGCGGCCCCAGGGCGCCAGCCCCGGCTGGCTGCGCGCCGCCCATGGCTTCGAATGGCTGCGCGACCTGCGCGCGGTCGGCGGCGACACGGCGCGGCGGCGGGCGCGGGTGCTGGTGTGGTCGTGGCTGGACCAGAATGGCGGCTGGCACGCGCAGAGCTGGGCGCCCGACGTGCTGGGCACGCGGCTGGCCAGCTGGATCGGCCTGCATGACTTCTACTGCGCCTCGGCCGACGACGAGTTCCGTGCCCGCGTGTTCGAGAGCATGGCGCGCCAGCTCCGCCATCTGCTGCGCGTGGCGCCGGCCAAGCTGGACGGCGAGCGGCTGATCGGCGCGATCAAGGGGCTGCTCTATGGCGGCTATTGCCTGCCCGACCAGGACAAGGCGGCGCGGGAGGCCCTGCGCCTGCTCGACAAGGAACTGCCGCGCCAGATCCTGCCGGACGGCGGCCATGTGGAGCGCAACCCGTCGATCCAGATGCGGGTGCTGCGCGACCTGATCGACATGCGCGCCGTTCTGCGCGTCGCGCGGGAGGAGGTGCCGGAAAGCCTCCAGCATGCCATCGACCGCATGACGCCGGCGCTGCGCTTCTTCCGTCATGTCGATGGCGGGCTCGCCCTGTTCAACGGCGGGCGGGAGGAGGACCCGGCGCTGATCGACACGGTTCTGGCCCAGGCCGACGCCCGCGGCCGTCCGCTGAAGAGCGCGCCGCACACCGGGTTCGAGCGGTTGCTTGCCGGGCGCACCCTGGTTCTGCTCGACACCGGCGCGCCGCCGCCGGTGGGGCTGGACCGCAGCGCCCACGCCGGCACCCTGTCGATGGAGGTCTCCGTCAACAAGGAGCGGCTGATCGTCAATTGCGGCAGCCACCCGTCCCAGCGCGGCGCCTGGCGCGCGGCGCTGGCCGGGACATCGGCGCATTCGACCATGGTGGTCGCCGACACCAACTCGTCGGAGGTTCTGGAGAAGGGCGGGCTGGGCCGCCGGCCGACGAACGTCAATTGCGAGCGGCAGGAATCCGACGGCGCCATGCTGGTGGTCGCCAGCCACAACGGCTACAGCAAGGGATTCGGCCTGCTGCACCGCCGCCGCGTCTATCTGGCCGACAATGGCGAGGATCTGCGCGGCGAGGACACGCTGGAACCGGTGATCGGCGCCACGCCGCAGCCGCAGCCCTACGCCATCCGCTTCCACCTGCATCCGAATGTCGAGGTGGTGCCGGTTCAGGCGCAGGGGAATGGAAGCAACGACCAGGTGCTTCTGCGCCTGCCCAGCGGCAATGCCTGGCGCATGCGGGTGACCGGCGCCGTGCTGGAGGTGGCGGAGAGCGTCTATCTCGGCAGCGGGGACGAGCCGCGCCGCACCCGGCAGATCATGATGCAGGGACAATGCGGCCCCGAGGGGCTGACGGTGAAATGGGCCTTGCGCCGCGAGCGCAAGGCGGCGTAAATCGCGCGCATCCGCGGTGGCCGGGCCTATACCCTTCGGGAGAGGCGTGGAAACACGGATGAACACGGAATTTGGAGCACGGACGACCACGGGACTCTTCACGCCGTGCTTATCCATGTCCGTCCGGGCCGACAGTGTGCGGGCGGACGGGCGGGGATAAGCACGGATGAGCGGCATTTCCGTGGCCGTCCGTGCTTTTCTTCTTCCGTGCTTGTCCGGGTCTCCCCGGTTGCCTGCGGCCTTGCGCAACACCCGCAGCGATCAGGATGACGCCATGAGCCCGCCCAAACCCAACCACGCCCCCGCCCCCGACAAGGTCCGCATCGCCCGCGCCCTGATCTCCGTGTCCGACAAGGCCGGTCTGGTGGAACTGGGCAAGGCGCTCGCCGCCCGCGGCGTCGAGATCCTGTCGACCGGCGGTTCGGCCCAGCGTCTGGCCGAGGCCGGCGTGCCGGTGAAGGAGGTCTCCGACCACACCGGCTTCCCGGAGATCATGGACGGCCGCGTCAAGACGCTGCACCCGCGCGTCCATGGCGGCATCCTGGCCCGCCGCGATATCCATGCCGACGCGATGGCCCAGCACGACATCCCCGGCATCGATCTGGTGGTGGTCAACCTCTACCCGTTCGAGGCCACGGTCGCCAAGGGCGCGGCCTATGACGACTGCGTCGAGAACATCGACATCGGCGGGCCGGCGATGATCCGCGCCGCCGCCAAGAACCACGATTTCGTCGCCATCGTCACCGAGCCGTCCGACTACGAGGCGGTGATGGACGAGCTGGCGACCCATGACGGCTGCGTCACGCTGGCCCTGCGCCGCAAGCTGGCCCAGCGCGCCTATGCCCGCACCGCCGCCTACGACGCCGCCATCTCCACCTGGCTGGCCGGCCAGCTGGGCGAGACCTTCCCGCCGCGCACCACCCTGTCGGGCGCGCTGGCCCAGACCCTGCGCTATGGCGAGAACCCGCACCAGCAGGCGGCCTTCTACGTCACCGGCGAGAAGCGTCCGGGCGTCGCCACCGCCGTGCAGCTGCAGGGCAAGGAGCTGTCCTACAACAACCTGAACGACACCGACGCCGCCTTCGAGCTGGTGGCGGAGTTCGAGCAGCCGGCCGTCGCCATCATCAAGCACGCCAACCCCTGCGGCGTGGCGCAAGGGTCCAACCTGCTGGAGGCCTACAAGTCGGCCCTGCTGTGCGACCCGGTCAGCGCCTTCGGCGGCATCATCGCCGTCAACCGCAGCCTGGACGCCGAGACGGCCGAGGAGATCTCCAAGCTGTTCGCCGAGGTGGTGATCGCCCCGGACGCCGACGAGGCCGCCCGCGCGCTGCTGGCGACCAAGAAGAACCTGCGCGTGCTGCTGACCAAGGACGTGCCGAACCCGGCCGAGCCCGGCATGATGATCAAGCAGCTGTCGGGCGGCTTCCTGCTGCAGAACCGCGACAGCGGCCGCGTCAACCCGGCCGAGCTGAAGGTCGTCACCAAGCGCGCGCCGACCGAACGGGAACTGGCCGACCTGCTGTTCGCCTTCCGCGTCGCCAAGCACGTCAAGTCGAACGCCATCGTCTATGCCAAGAACGGCGCCACGGTGGGTGTCGGCGCCGGCCAGATGAGCCGCGTCGACTCGGCCCGCATCGCCGCCATCAAGTCGGCGGAGGCCGCCAAGGCCGCCGGCCTGTCGGAGCCGCTGACCAAAGGCTCGGTCGTCGCGTCGGACGCCTTCTTCCCGTTTGCGGACGGCCTGCTGGCCGCGGCGGAAGCGGGTGTGACTGCGGTGATCCAGCCGGGCGGCTCGATCCGCGACAACGACGTGATCGCCGCCGCGGATGAGAAGGGTCTGGCGATGGTGCTGACCGGAATGCGGCACTTCCGGCATTGAGGTGATGGGGGGTGGGGAGGTTAGACCCCCACCCTAACCCTCCCCCGCGATCGGACCGGCCTTTGGCCGGCCGAGGGCGGGGGAGGGTCGGGGTGGGGGCAACCAGCGCGAAACCCTCACGCCTCCGCCAGCAGGTCGTCGGAATCCTCGACCCGCTTCAGCATCGACTGGCGCAGTTTCAGCAGCGCCCGGTGCTCCAGCTGGCGCACGCGCTCCTTGCTGACCCCCAGTTCGCGGCCCAACTCCTCCAGCGTGGCGCCTTCCTCGCGCAGCCGGCGTTCGCGGATGATGGTGCGCTCGCGCGGGCTCAGTTCGCCCAACGCCTCCGCCAGCCATTGCGACCGCGTGTTGGCGTCGCGCATGCCGATCACCACGTCCTCCGGAGAGGGGCGCTGGTCGGCCAGGAAATCCTGCCAGTCGTCGTCGGAGCCGTCGGCCACCGGGGTGTTCAGCGACTGGTCTGACCCGGACAGCCGCATCTCCATCGCCTCGACCTCGGCGACGTCGACATTCAGTTCGCCCGCGATCCACTCGCGGCCTTCCCTGGTCAGGGGCGCGCCGCTGCCGTTCCGGGTGGCGCTGTCGATCTTGGCGCGCAGGCGGCGCAGGTTGAAGAACAGCGATTTCTGCGCGGCGGTGGTGCCGGTCCGCACGATCGACCAGTTGCGCAGGATGTAATCCTGCATGGCCGAGCGGATCCACCAGGCGGCATAGGTGGAGAAACGCACCTCGCGGTCGGGCTCGAAGCGGCTGGCCGCCTGCATCAGGCCGACATTGCCCTCCTGGACGAGATCGCCCATCGGCAGGCCGTAGTTGCGGAAACGGGACGCGGTGGCCACCACCAGACGGGTGTAAGCCCGGACCAGCTGATGCAGGGCACGTTCGTCGTTGCCCTCGCGCCATTTTCGGGCGAGGTCGAATTCATGGTCGCGCGACAGCAACGGTTCGCGCATGGATGCCTTGATGAAGCTCAGATTCGCACGCTGAGTCTCCGGATCGTCGATGTATGCCATCCGTCCCTTCCTTCCCGTCTGGGCGGCATCGTGTTCCTTTGCATATCCCCGTACTTTCGGGTCTTCGCCGTTGCCGCCTGCCCCCGGTCGATGCCGTCGGGTTACACAACAAGCATGAGCGCGCCCTGTTGCGGAATCATACGCAGGTGTAGGGGGAACGGATCACAAGGGATGGACGATTTTTGCCGGTGGCCTATTCCATGGCGTTCCGGAGGATGGCGGGAGCGGTATGCGCGGGCAGGATGGACGGGCGGAAGGTGGACGGGCGGAAGGTGGACGGGCGGAAGGTGGACGGGCGGAAGGTGGACGGGCGGAAGGTCTGGGCTGGACCTAAGGGTGGATCACACCTGGAAAAGGTCCAGCATCTCGCCGAAAGAATCGAAGCAGGCGCAGACGAGGTGCCCACCGCGGCCGCAGCCGCCGTCCAGCGTCACCGTCACCGGGCCGACATCGACGCTTGGGTCTTCGGGCGACCAGAGAGGGTTGTAGCCGCGCACGAGGCGGCGGAAAGCGCCATAGGGTTGATCCAGTCGGGCGAAGGCGGCGCCGCCCCACCAGAAGGCATCGCCCTGGCCGGTCAGCGGACGCCGCGGGTCGATGCCGGCGCTGACCAGAAGCAGGCTGCCGCCCCTGCTGCCGGCGCTCCGGCTGTCGGCGCCGGGAGTTCCGTCATCCGTCCCGTCGCCAGAGGCCGGGCTTCCGACCGGGCCGCCGGTGTAGGCGGCACGGCGCAGGGCGTTGAACAGCGCCTCGTGTCCGGGATGGGCGGCCATCGACTGGCGCAGTTCGCGCGTCCAGCGGCCGAGCATCACGGCGCCGCCGCGCGCCGCCGCCATTCCCGCCTCCAGGGTGCCCCCATAGGCCGCCAGCGTCGGCGCCACGCCCTGGCGCAGCATCCAGTCCAGCACGGTGCGGGGATCGGGGGCGAAGTGAAGTTGCTGCAACTTCTGCCACATCTCCTCCTGCTGGCCGCGGAGGTAGACGATGTCCGACGCGATCATGCCCGGCATCGCCAGCAGTGCGATGCGGAAGGCCAGCAGCCGGTCGATGGTCTCCACCACCTCGTCGCCGAAGCCGATCATGTTGCCGAGATAGACCAGACGGTCGCCGGGGCGGAAGCGCTGGGCGATGGCATGGTGGATCACGTCCAGCCGGTCGGGCTGGGCATGGATCGCGCCGATCGCCCAGACGCGGCGCGGACGGCCGAGCGACGCGAAGCGGCTGTCGTCCTCGACGGCGGCGACGATGGTCCCGGCATGGCGGGCGGGATGACCAAGGCGCGGCGGCAGACCCAAACTCGATCCCCTTCGACGTCGTTCGCGAAGCCGTTGCCGGCGGCCCGCCCGGTGGTGCCGGCAAATGGCGGGACCGGAAGGCGGCGGGGAGTTTAGGCGTGTCATGCCGCCGAAACAAAGGTGAAAAAACGAGACGGGCGCGCGGCTTGACGTAGCAGCCGCGCGCCCGTTCGTGTCACGGACGGATTTTCGGGACGTATCCCGATCCGGCGTCAGGCCGCCTTGGACAGCACCGACTCCAGACGCTCCGTCGCCTTGGTCTCGTCGATCTTCTCGACGGCGGCCAGTTCGCGGGCCAGACGCTCCAGGGCGGCCTGATAGATCTGGCGCTCGCTGTAGGACTGGTCGGACTGGTCGGCGCCGCGGTAGAGGTCGCGCACCACCTCGGCGATGGACACCGGGTCGCCGGAGTTGATCTTGGCCTCATACTCCTGGGCGCGGCGGCTCCACATCGTGCGGCGGACGCGCGAACGGCCCTGCAGGGTCTCCAGCGCGACCTTGATGCGGTCCTTGGAGGACAGGCGGCGCAGGCCGGCGTTGCGGGCCTTGGTGACGGGAACCTTGAGCGTCATCCGCTCTTTCTCGAACGTGATCGCGTAGAGTTGAACCTCGAGTCCGGCGATGCTGTGGGTCTCGATCCCTTCGACCCGACCGACGCCATGAGCCGGATAAACGACGAAGTCACCGGCTTCGAAGTCAAGCTTGTTCGACATTTGGATTGGCTCTCACTTCTCGCGATCACGCCATTTTGCCGTCCCGGTGGAAGGGACGAAAAAGGACCCCGGACAGTTATGGCGCCGTGGGGGTGGTGCCCATCCACGACGATCACAAAAGCCACGAGTCCTTGAGCGAAGGGAAAACCGGCAATGGCGCGGAGGCCGGCTCCGGGCGCGTATTATAGCGATGTTACGCCCGAGTTACAAAGGGAACGCGCAAGCACCCGGGCGGAAATCGTCCATCGCCCGGCCATGGCCGACCCGTCGATTTTGCATGGCAACATCGGCGGGTGCAATCGGTTGATGCGGCCCGACTCGGAAGAGTCGCGGGTTTTCCCCTAAGGGAGAGCCCGGCGAGCCGGGCCGCATCCGCTGGTCCGGTCTCAGCCGCCCGCCTTGGGCGAGAAGAACTTCTCGAACTTGCCGTCCACGCCCTTGAACTCGTCGGCGTCCGCCGGCGCGTCCTTCTTGCGGGTGATGTTCGGCCACTGGCCCGAATAGTCGCGGTTCAGCTCCAGCCACTTGGTCGCGCGGTCGTCGGTGTCGGGGACGATCGCCTCGGCCGGGCATTCCGGCTCGCACACGCCGCAGTCGATGCACTCGTCGGGGTGGATGACCAGCATGTTCTCACCCTCGTAGAAGCAATCCACGGGGCAGACTTCGACGCAGTCGGTGTACTTGCACTTGATGCAGCCGTCGGTGACGACGTAGGGCATGATCTCTTCTCCGCTGTTCCGGCCTGCGGTGTCGGCCGCGCGTCGCTGTTCCGGTATCGCCCCAAAGGACATTCCTGGGGGGCGGATCGAAGCCGTTTCCAAAAGGTCACGCGCGTGGCACCGGGCCGGATGGCCAACCCGCGCCTGCCTAGCACGCCGCCGACAAGCCGTTCAACCCTGCGCGTGATGTGGGCGACCCTGTCGCACCGCCAATGGCGTCATTTAGGGGGGCACCGTCCGACACCGCCGCCAGGAAGGCGCGCAGGCTGCCCGTCTCGATGGAGTCGGCGCGGCGGACGAACTGGGTGGGCATGCGCGCCAGCGCGTCGGGCAGCGGCCGGGCCGCCAGCAACTCGCGCCAGGGTTCGCGCTCCACCACCGACCGCGGCATCACCGTCACCCCCATGCCGGCGCCGACGCAGCCCAGGATGGCGTCGAGCGCACCGAATTCCATGACGCGGAAGGGCACGCGCCCGGCCTCGCGCATCGCCATCTCGGCCCGGCCGCGATAGGCGCAGGCGCGGCCGAAGACGATCAGGGTGCGCCGCGCGCTGTCGGTGGTCAGGCCGGCGGCGGGTTCGGCCAGCACCAGTTCCTCGTCGAAGATGCGCCGGGCTATCAGGTCGGGATGCTCCACCGCGCCGCCGACGAAGGCGCCGTCCAGCCGCCCGGCCAGCACCTCGGCCAGCAGGGTCTCGGTCGGGCCGGGGGCGATGGTCAGTTCCACGTCGGGATGATCGCGGTGGAAGCGGGCCAGGATCGGCGGCAGCCGTACCGCGGCGGTCGATTCCATGCTGCCCACCGCCAGCCGCCCGCCGCGCCCGGCGGCCTCCGCCACCGCGTCGCGGGCCTGGGCGACCAGCCGCAGCACCCGGTCGGCATAGCCGGCCAGCACGCGCCCGGCCGGCGTCGGCTCCATCCCGCGGCTGAGGCGCAAGAACAGGTCGACGCCCAAATCCTCCTCCAGCCGCTTGACCCGCGCGGTGACGTTGGACTGCACGCAGTTCAGCGCCTCGGCCGCACGGCTGACGCTGCCGGTATCGGCCACCGCCTTCACCACCCGCAAACCGGCGAGATCCATCGCGACGCCTCCTGCAAACGCATGGCACCCATCACTGGAAGTGGAGCTTATCATCAGAACAATTCATTGGAAATGAGGGCCGGGCCGCAGCCATGATGAACGATCAAATCAATCGGCTGGCCGAACAGTCCCTAGTCCAACGAGCCGGCCGAAAACCGAGAGGGCGTGGATCATGGTTCGGGTGCTGGTCGGCGGCGTGATCGGGCTTGCCATCGCGATGGGGGTTGCGCGCTTCGCCTTCACCCCGATCCTGCCGGCGATGCAGGCGGCCACCGGGTTGGGGGCCGATGGCGCCGGGCTGCTCGCCTCGCTGAACTATCTGGGATATTTCGTCGGCGCGCTGGGGATGGGTCTCGTGCCGCATGGTGCCGCGCGCACCGCCGTGTTCCGGCTGTCGCTGCTGCTCAGCGTCGCCACCACCGCGGCGATGGGGCTCGACCTGGGCGATGCCGGGCAGGCGATGCCGGTCTGGCTGGTCCTGCGCTTCCTGTCGGGGGTGTCGAGCGCGGGCATCTTCATCCTGGGCATCGCCATGGTGCTGGACACGCTGGCACGCCAGGGCGGGGAACGCTTCGCCGGCTGGCTCTACACCGGGGTGGGGCTCGGCATCGCTTCGTCGGGGCTGTTCGTGGCGCTGTTCGGCGGACGGCTGGGCTGGGCCGGCGACTGGCTGGCGCTGGGGGCGATCTGCGCGGTGCTGGGGCTGCTGCCCGGCCTCTGGGTGCGCGATCCGGCGCCGCAGCCGCAAGCCGCCGCGGCAGGGACGGCGGGGAACGCCGCGGCGGCGCGGGCGGGCGGGCTGTCGGCCCCGCTTCTGCTGCTGACTCTGGCCTATTTCCTGGAGGGCGGCGGCTACATCGTGTCCGCCACCTTCCTGGTGTCGATCCTGAAGACCGATCCCGGCACCGCAGCGGTGGGCGAGGCGGCCTGGATGGTGGCCGGGCTGGGGGCGATCGGCGCCGGAGTGTTCTGGGCCGCGGTCGCCCGGCGGACCGGCAGCTGGTGGGCGCTGATCCTGGCGCACCTGACGCAGGCCGTCACCATCCTGCTGCCGATGACCGGTTCGCCGACGGTCGCCGTCATCTCCGCCCTGCTGTTCGGCGGCACCTTCGTCGGCATCGTGTCGCAGGCCTTCGCGCTGGGACGGCAGCTGTCGGCCGGCGCATCGGCCAAGGTGGTGGGAGCGCTGACCGCCGCCTATGGGCTGGGCCAGATCATCGGGCCGCTGCCCGCCGGGCTGGTGGTGACGCACACCGGCAGCTTCAACGCCGCGCTGCTGGGGGCCGCCGCCGCCGTGCTGCTCGGCGCGCTGCTGCTGGCGGTCGGCATGGTGATCGCCGGGCGGCGGTCGTCGGCGGGGCCGGCGCTGGACGCTCCCAATGCTTCGCCCAATGCTTCGCCCAATGCTTCGCCCAATGCTTCGCCCAATGCGTCGCCCAATGCTTCGCCCAATGCTTCGTAAGTATTCGTAAGGCTTGCCTGCGACAATCGGCGCCGCGCCCGCAGCAATACCGCTGTTCTCCCCCATCGTCCGCTTTGGCTACAGTCTGGCCCACAACAACGAGATCCCGGGGGACTCCATGAAACGCAAGCTGGTTCCGGACGTCGTGAAGGCGCAGGAACTGATCCTGGTGCCGGAGGATACCTCCGTCGCCACCGTGTCGAAGATGATGGCCGACAAGAACATCGGCGCGGTGCTGGTGGTGAACCATGGCGCGCTGATCGGCATCGTCACCGAGCGCGACCTGAACAACAAGGTGCTGTCGAAGGACCTCGACCCGTCGGCGGTGGAGGTGGGGGCGGTGATGACCCGCAACCCGGACAGCCTGCCGCCCGACGCCGACGCGGTCGATGCGCTGAAGCTGATGCACGACAAGCATTACCGGCACCTGCCCATCACCCAGGGCAAGCGCGCGGTCGGCATCGTGTCGATCCGCGACCTGTTCAAGGTCGCCTACGAGCACATGATGGCCGAACGCGCCGAGGCGTGATGGCGGCGTGATGGGAGAAGAGGGGGCGCCGCGCAAGGCGCCCCTCTTCACTCAATGCTTTGGGGTTGCCTTGCGCTTGGCCAGCAGGTTCAGCGCCTCCACCAGGGTGGAGAAGGCGATGGCGAAGTACAGGTAGCCCTTGGGGATGTGGAAGCCCAGGCCGTCCGCCACCAGCGCCACGCCGACCAGAAGCAGGAAGGACAGCGCCAGCATCTTCACCGTGACGTGACGGTTGACGAAGTCGCCGACCGGGCCGGAGGCGAACAGCATCACCGCCATGGCGATGACCACGGCCGTGACCATCACCGGCAGATGGTCGGACATGCCGACCGCGGTGATGACGCTGTCGAGCGAGAAGACGATGTCCAGGAACATGATCTGGACGACCACCGAGGTGAAGGTGGCGTGCTTCGGCGCCGTGCCCCCTTCCTCGTGGCCTTCGACGGTGTGGTGGATCTCCAGCGTGCCCTTGGCCAGCAGGAACAGGCCGCCCAGGACGAGGATCAGATCGCGGCCCGACACGTCCCATCCGGCGACGGTGAACAGCGGCTGGGTCAACTGCGCCACCCAGGCGATGGAAGCGAGCAGGGCCAGGCGAGTCAGCAGCGCCAGCGCCAGACCGACCTGACGGGCGCGCTGCTGCTGTTCGGGCGGCAGCTTCGACGCCATGATCGAGATGAAGATGATGTTGTCGATGCCCAGCACGATTTCCAACGCGGTCAACGTCAGAAGGCTGGCCCAGACATTCGGGTCTGCGAGCAGGTCGAGCATGAAGAAGCGGGGCTCCGGCGGCCGTTGGCGCAGTCAGGGGATTGTGCGCCGGCACCGTAAGGCGCCAGCGTGACCGCGCGCAGATGAGGTCGCCTCCCGCCCGCTGCAAGAGGGGCGGGAGCGATTTAGCCGCAGGAATTCGGTTATAGCCTGTCCGGCGGAGATGGGATGCCGGGCGGCTGATGCAAGAGGAATGATGCGGGGGCCGATCAGGATCCGAAGGCCCGGTGCCCCCAGGCCGCAGCCTCCGTCCGGTTGGTCTCCATCCGTCCGCTGTCGGTCCTGCCGGCCTCCGTCCGGGGAGTCCAGGCACGGCGACGCACCGCCATCTGCAGGCGGCAGTCCTGAGAACAGTAGCGCGGCGCCGGACCGCGCGCGGATGTGCGGACGAACGGCCTGCCGCAGCAGGCGCAATAGAGAGTGGTCATGGTCGTTTCCTCCGAAACGGGCGGCCGTTTGCCGGCCTTGCCCCCGCGCCGCGGGATTGAACGTCCCCGCGGCCTTGCTGATGCGTTGGCTGTATTGTGTCCAGGGGTTGCGGGCGCTGCCAGCGTTCAAAGGGCATAAGCCGCGGGAGCGGAAAGTATTCGATTCGGAAAATCCGAGCAGAGGCAGAGGCTTAGATGATCTTGCGCGTCAATTCGCCGCGTCGTGTCTGTCGGGGGCGGCATTGCCGTCCCGGCGGCCACCGACATCTGAAGCCGCAGCGGTTGAAGGCCGCAGCGGTTGAAGATTGTCGGCAAGGATATCCGGCCATGGTATCTGCTGGGAGTGCGAACTTTGCGCGTCGCGTGCGGAACCCGCGGGGGCGGTGAGGGGTTCTTCCCTTGCGGGGATTCGCGCGTCAGGCGCGGGACCGACTGATCGGGGGACTTGCGATGATCGACGCCATCCGCACACGCCGGCGCAACCTTGCCGAAGACCTCCCGCCGGGCGGTTCCGGCAGCAGCGTCCCCATCGATTTCCAGCGGCTGGAGCGGCTTCGCCGCCTGTCCCGTCTGATGGACAGCCGCTGGCGCATTCCCTTCACCCGCATCCCCATCGGGCTGGACGGAATCGCCAGCATCGTGCCGGTGGCGGGGGATACCGCGACCGCCGTGGTCTCGGCCTACATCATCATGGAAGCGGCCCGCTTCGACCTGCCCAAGTCGCTGCTGGCCCGCATGGCCTTCAACGTCGCGCTGGACTGGGCGGCCGGGTCGATCCCGGTGGTGGGGACCGTGTTCGACATCGCCTTCAAGGCCAACCGGGCCAACCTGAACCTGCTGCACGAGCATCTGGAGCAGCGTCTGGCCGCCGCGGCAGCGAAGCGCTGAAGGACGGCCCCTGCGGTCTTGACGTGGATCAAGGCGGGGGTGGGGTGGCTGCGGCACTCTGTCGCTCATGAACGCCATCACCGCCCTGGCCGTACAGCCGGCCCCCGCCAATCCGTCCCATTCCCATGGTGTCGCCCACGGAGTGGATGCCGCGCTGCTCGCCAAGTATGACGGGCTGCGGGTGCCGCGCTACACCAGCTACCCGACCGCACCGCACTTCACGCCCGAGGTGAACGGCGAGGTCTATGGCGGCTGGCTGGAGGCGATCGATCCCGCGCGCTCCGGGTCGCTCTACCTGCATGTGCCCTTCTGCCAGAAGATGTGCTGGTACTGCGGCTGCCACACCAAGATCGTCGCGCGCTATGAGCCGATCGCCGAGTATCTCGGCCATATGCGGCGCGAGATCGCCATGGTGGCCGACCGAATTCCCGGCCGGCTGGCGGTGCGCCACATCCATTTCGGCGGCGGCACCCCGACCATGATGGCGCCCGACGATTTCGAGGCGATGATCGCGCTGTTGCGCACCCGCTTCGACGTCGCCGCCGATGCCGAGCTGGCGGTGGAGATCGACCCCCGCACCCTGACGGCGGAGATGGCGGCGGCGCTTGGCCGCGCCGGGGTCAACCGCGCCTCGCTGGGCGTGCAGGATTTCGACGAGACGGTGCAGCAGGCGATCAACCGCGTCCAACCGCGCGCCGTGACCGAACAGGCGCTGGCCTGGCTGAAGGAGGCCGGTATCGCCAGCGTCAACCTCGACCTGATGTACGGCCTGCCGCACCAATCGGTGGAGAGCGTCACCCGCTCCGCCGAGATCGCGCTGGAGATGGCGCCCGACCGGCTGTCGGTCTTCGGCTACGCCCATGTGCCGTGGATGAAGACCCACCAGAAGAAGATCGACGAATCCGTGCTGGCCGGCTCGCTCGGCCGGTGGGAGCAGTTCGCCGCCATCGGCGACACGCTGGCCGCCGCCGGCTACAGCGCCATCGGTCTGGACCATTTCGCCCGTCCCGGCGACGAGCTGGCGGTGCAGCAGGAGGAAGGGCGGCTGGGCCGCAACTTCCAGGGCTACACCACCGACGACGCCGAGGTCCTGCTGGGCTTCGGCTCCTCTTCCATCGGCGCGCTGCCGCAGGGCTATGTGCAGAACGCCGTGCCCTTCGACCACTATGCCGCCGCCGTCGAGGAAGGCCGCCTGCCCACCGGCAAGGGCATTGCGCTGACGCAGGACGACAAGGTACGGCGCGACCTGATCATGCGGCTGATGTGCGACCTGTCGGTCGACACCGCCGCCATTGCCAGCAGCCACGGCCTGGACGAGTCCGCCTTCGACGCCGAACTGGAGGGCATGGCCGATCTGATCGCCGATGGCGTCGCGGTGGTTGAGGGACGGCGCGTCCATGTGCCGGAGAGCGCCCGCCCCCTGATGCGCATCGTCGCCGCCCGCTTCGACACCCACCTGTCCAAGGGCGCCGGCCGGCACAGCCGGGCGGTTTGAGGGCCGGGCGCTCTGACGGGCGCTCTTCAAAAGAAAAGGCGGCCGGCGCCACCCGCCGACCGCCTTTTCCCGTGCCGCGCATCCGAACCCACACGTCTACGCGGCAACCTCGTCGATGCCCTGTATCGAAGTTCGCTCTGCGACATGGCTGTCCGGCCGGTGTCGGAGCTGTGCCCGATTGTCGAGATACGCAGGCCGGGGGTGAACTCCTGCGCTCCGGCTTCGGGTCGGGCTCCGGGTCCGGCCGCCCCAAAAAGCGCATGGCGATCCCGGTTGCGCTGCGGTAGCGAAGGAAGCCCCGCCTCCTGTATGGGTCGCGCCGAAGGCCGATGGCCTTCCTGCCTTCACTCTGCCCCGTTCAAGGTGAGCGATGATCCGGCGCGTGCGTACCCTTCCGCTGATGGTGGCCCTGGTCACGCTGACGGTTCCCGGCTGCATGCCGTACCAGCGCATCCCCAACCCCCCGACCGTGCGCACCGCGCCCGACAGCGGGGCCGGGCTGGAGCCGATGTATGGGGAATGGCAGGTGGACAGACCGACACCGGTCTATGCAAAGCCCGCCGCCGGGTCGGGCGTCGTCGCCACGCTGGGCGCCGGGCAGGCGGTCAGCACGCTGGGCCGGGTGCGCAACAGCGATTGGGTCGCGGTGAAGGCCGGCGGCTCCACCGCCTATGTCCGGCTGCACCTGCTCAGCCTGAAGGGCAACACGCCGCGCGGCAGCCGCGGCACCTCAACCACCCTGGAAAAGCCCGTCGACAATGCCGGCCCGACCATCAAGGCGGCACCGCGCGGCAAGATCGGCGCCACGCCCATCGCCAACTGACCCGGGCGCTCTGGTCCCGGCACATCCGGTCCCAGGATCCTATCCCATCACAAGACAGGAGTCGCAGACTCCCCCTCGACAAGGCTTCGTGATAGAACATATCAGGAACATATGCCTGTCGAGCGGAGCCGAGTCATGTCCAGCCTGCCGTCCCCTTCCGTGCCCGCTGAGTCTGCGCCGCGCGACCGTGCCGGCGTGCTGGCCGACCTGCGCGCGCGCATCCGGCGGATCGAGGGGGCGGGCGGTGAAGGAGGGCGGACCCTGCCGTTCGGGGTGGAGGCCATCGACGCGCATCTGCCCGACGGCGGCCTGCCGCTGGGCTGCCTGCATGCGGTGACGGCGGAGGATCCGGGTGCGGGCACCGGCTTCGCCGCCACTCTGCTGGGCCGGCTGGCGACGCCGAAGGCTCCGGCATTGTGGATCCTGCGGGGACGCGACCTCCATGCGCCGGGTCTGGCGGCCTATGGGCTGACACCGGACCGGCTGGTGGCGGTGCGGGCGGTGCGGGCGGTCGACGCGCTGTGGGCGATGGAGGAGGCGCTGCGCTGTTCCGCCCTGTCGGCGGTGCTGGGCGAGTTGGAGGGGCTGGACCTCACCGCCAGCCGGCGGCTGCAGCTGGCCGCCGAGTCGTCGGGGGTGACCGGTTTCCTGCTGGATCTCGGCGCAGGCATGCCGGGCCGCAGAGGCGGAAGGCCGGAAGGGCTCAGCGCCGCGGTGACGCGCTGGCGGCTGGATGCGGCACCCAGTTCGGATGAGGAGGAGGATAGGGCCCCGCGCCCGGCCGGAGGCCTGCCAGGATTGGGGGCGCCGCGCTGGTCCGTCGCGCTGGAACGTTGCCGCGGCGGACGTCCGGGCCGCTGGACCCTCGTCCGGGAGGAGGAGGGTTGGCGCGATGCCGGAGATCCCGACATCGGAGATCCCAGGGTCGGAAACCGGTGGCAGATGTCCGACACCCGACAGTCAAGCCGGGAAAGCGGCCCGTCGGGTCACCGCCCGGCTGCCGCCGGCCGGTGAGTGCCGTCAGGAGGTGCCGCTCAGTAGTCGGTCGCCCAATCGGGCTCGCGGCGGGCGGCCTGCTCCGAGTCGTCCGGCTCGGTCATCCAGCGGGGATCGTCAGCGTCCAGCGGCGCATAGAGCGGCAGCTGGCGGGCGAATTCCGCCGTGTCGGCATCGCGGCGCTGCTTCAGCAGGCGGTCGGCAAGGTGGGCGGGCAGCATGGCAGGTCTCCTTCTGAGCGCCGGATGGCACCGTGGATCAGCCTGACAAAGGCCGGTCCTGGCCCACCCGTCGTCCTGTTTGCCTGGATACTAATTACGCAAGTTCCAGGCCAGCTGTTAAGCGCGTCACACGAGGTCCATGACACACGAATAAGTCTCTACAAACGGTTTATACGAAGCCACTTTGAACCCAGATGAACCGGTATGACACGGGGTGTGGTCGGGGGGATCTGTCGTACATGCCGTGGCGGCGGTCACCGTTCGGTTGGCAGCCGCCGCTCTGCGAGTGAGATGTGTTCCCTTCCGCGCCATTCCAACCCATATTCGCGGCCAATCCTCTTCAAGGAATGCGTACCTCCCATGCACAGCGCCCCCGCCCCCGAGTCTTGCCCCAACTGCCTAAAACCTAATCACCTGTGCATTTGCGAGGCAGTGCAGCCGATCGACAACGGCGTGTTCCTGCTGATCCTGCAGCACCCGCAGGAGAAGCGGGAGAATCTCGGCACCGCCCAGATCGCCCATCTGCAGTTCGCCAATTCGATGGTGAAGGTCGGGCTGAGCTGGCCGGGGCTGAAGCGCATCCTGGGGCGCGAGGTCGATCCCAAGCGCTGGGGCGTGCTGTATCTCGGCCCGGTGCAGGAGGGCGGCGCCCCGCGGGCCGAGGTGGCGGTGGTCGACAAGAACGGCCAGCCGCTCCGCGACAGCGCCGAGATCCTGGAGGACCTGGAGGGCGTCATCGTCCTGGACGGCACCTGGAGCCAGGCCAAGACCCTGTGGTGGCGCAATGCCTGGCTGCTGAAATGCCGCCGCATCGTGCTGAACCCGCAGTTCCGCTCGCTCTACGGGCAGGCGCGCAAGGAGCCGCGGCGCGACAGCGTCTCCACCCTGGAGGCCGGCGCCTTCCTGCTGTCGCGGCTGGAGGGCGATCAGGCGATCCTCGACACCGCGCTGAAGCCCTTCTCCCTGCTGCTGAAGAAGCTGCGCCAGCCCCGCCCGCGCCCTGCCGCGCAGCCCCCGCGCGACGATGCCGGCGGCGCTGCGGATGGCGGCGAGGCGGATGGCGCTGATGGAGGCGGGGAGGACTGATCTCCTTCGGCGCATCTCCTTATCAGTCGGTCGCGCCGCTGCAACGAACCGGCACCTGGGCTGTTGATGATGGATGAGACGGCCGGGACCGCACCGGCCAAGAGCACCGGCCAAGACATCCATCAGAGCGAAGGAAGGAGACGCGCCATGCGAGGCATCCTGCTGTGGCTGGTCGGCATTCCGATCCCGATCATCATCCTGCTGTACCTGTTCAACGTGTTCTGATCGGCCTTATCCGGGCGAAGTGGCCCGCATACGAACGGTTGCCGGGTTGACGGGGGCGCGGCGCGGGGTGCCAAATGCGGCCCCCGGCCCCGCGCTTTCCCCCTTATCCGCAATCGAACGAGAGAATGATGGCCAGCGATTTCGTTCCCTTCGGCCTGACCGTCTGCGGTCTCCGCGAGCTTTGCAATTTCGGCGGCGGCAAGGTCAGCCATGTGCTGTCCATCCTCGATCCCGAGATGACCGAGCCGAGCGACTTCGGCGATTACGGCGAGCATGAGCGGCTGGAACTGCGCTTCCATGACATCATCGAGCCGACCCGCGGCCAGATCGCGCCGGAACGCGCGGACGTCGAACGCATCCTGGCCTTCGGCCGCGACCTGCTGGCCGATCCGGTGGACTGCCGGCACCTGCTGGTCCATTGCCATGCCGGCGTGTCGCGTTCCACCGCCGCCCTGACCATGATCCTGGCCCAGGCCCAGCCCGACCGCCCGGCCGCCGACGCGGTCGCCGCCGTGGTCGCCATCCGCGCCCAGACCTGGCCCAACCTGCGCATGACCGAATTCGCCGACGACATCCTCGGCCGCCGGGGCGAACTGGTCGCCGCCGTGCGCCAGCGCCATTTCACGCTGGGCAAGCAGCGCCCCGAACTGGTCCAGTTCATGATCGACAACGGCCGCATCCGCGAGGTCGAGGATTTGATCGACTGAGAAGAGCGTGGGAACTCTCTCGGCCGTCATTCCCGCGAAGGCGGGAATCCAGTTTTCCCAGTGAAAACCAATGGGTAAGCCTGGATCCCCGCCTTCGCGGGGATGACGATGGAAAAGTACCGCCTGAAAACCCACAGCCCTTTACCGCAGCGGCGCGGTCACCACGTCGACCGACGTCTCGGCCACCGTGCCGATGACGTCCACGGCGGTGTCGGCGAGGCTTACGGCGCCGCCGGCCACGCCGGTGACGGCACCGCAGCCGGCCAGCGGACCGCCGAGCAGCAGCAGGGCGGCGAGGGGGAGAAGGCGGTGCCTGAGGGGGCGGCGGGACATGGAGTCCTCCAAGGACGAAAGCGCAAAAAAGAAATCGGCGGGAATTGCAGCACGCAATCCCCACCGATTCGTTAATCCAGGCTTTTAGCGCAAAGGCCGGCTGATCTTCTCCGCTCAGAATTCCTTCCAGTCGTCGTCGTCGCTGACGCTGTGCTTCAGCACCGGGACCGCCGTCGCCGTGCCGCGCGCCGGGGCGTCGGTGCGGGCGGCGGGCTTGGCCGAAACATTGCCGTGGGCGGTGCCGGCGCCGCGGGCGGCAGGCTTCGCCGCCGGTTTGGCGGCCGTACCGCGGGCCGAGGCCTGGGTGGGGGGCTGGGCCGGGGTGCGGCGGGTGGTCGGGGCGGAGTAGGCGCCGGTCATGGCGTGGGGTGCCGCGGCATAGCCGGAACCGACGGCCTGATCGAACTTGAAGAAGCCGACCAGCGCCTTCAGGTCGCCGGCCTGACCGCTCATCGCCTGGGCGGCGGCGGTGGTCTCCTCCACCAGGGCGGCGTTCTTCTGCGTCATCTCGTCCATGTTGGCGACGGTCGAGTTGATCTCGTCCAGCGCGGTCGCCTGCTCGGCCGAGGCCGAGGCCATCTCGGCGATCAGGGTCGCCACCTGCTGCACGCCCGACACGATGCCTTGCAGCGCGTCGCCGGCCTTGCTGACCAGATCGACGCCGTCCTTCACCTGGGCGTCGCTGTCCAGGATCAGGCCCTTGATCTCCTTCGACGCCTGGGCGGAGCGCTGGGCGAGCTGCCGCACCTCCTGCGCCACCACGGCAAAGCCGCGGCCGGCATCGCCGGCGCGCGCCGCCTCGACCGCCGCGTTCAGCGCCAGCAGATTGGTCTGGAAGGCGATCTCGTCGATCACGCCGATGATGTCGGTGATCTTGCGGCTGGATTCCTCGATCCGGCGCATCGCCTCGATGGCGGAGCCGGCGACGCCGCCGCCCGACTCGGCGGAGCCGCGGGCCTGGGTCGCCATCACGTTGGCGCGCTGGGCATTGTCGGCGTTGGAACGCACGGTCGCCCCCAGCTCTTCCATGCTGGCCGCGGTCTCCTCCAGCGAGGAGGCCTGCTGCTCGGTCCGGTCGGCGAGGTCGGAGGAGCCGAGCGACACCTCGGCGGCGGCGGCGGCGATGGTCTCGGCCGCCTGGGTGATCTGCCCGACGATCTCGGCCAGCCGGGTGGAGGTGGCGTTGACGTCGGTCTTCACCCGCTCGAAGGCACCCTGGTAGTCGCGGGTGACGCGGCGGTTCAGGTCGCCCTGGGCCAGCGCGCTCAGCACCTCGCCCAGGTCGGCGATGACCGCCTCCACCGTGTCGGTCAGGCGGTTGATGCCCTCCGACATCGTCTTGTAGAAGCCGTCCTTGCCGGCCAGATCGATGCGGCGTTCCAGGTCGCCCTTCGACACGGCGTCGATCAGGCCGGCGATCTCCTCGCCGATGGCCTGCTCGCGGGCGCGCTGGGCCTCGGCGGTGCGGCGTTCGGCCTCCAGCCTTTCGCGCTCGGCCTCGTCCATCCGCTTCTTCTCGATGGCGTTCTCCTTGAACACCAGGACCGCCTTGGCCATGCGGCCGATCTCGTCGCGGTTCTCAAGGGCGGGAACGTCGACGGCGAGGTTGCCGGCGGCCAGCTCCGTCATCGTGCCGGTCATCTGCACCACCGGGCGGACGATGGAGCGGGCGGTGACCAGGGCGATCAGGATGCCGATGGCGAACGCGCCGACCGCCATGCCGATCAGCAGGGTGGAGGTGCGCTCCATGTCGGTCTGCGCGCCGGTCAGCACCGCCTTGCGCGCATCGGACTGCGAGGCGACGGTCTTCTCAACCAGTTCGCCGAACTCCTCCGCCTCCTTCACCATGGTGACGAAGGCCAGCGTCTGGGCGTCGCCGACGGCGGTGACAACGCGCTTGAAGCTGTCCAGGTAACGGGTTGCGCTCTGCACCGCATCCTCCGCGGCGCGCTTCTGCGCCGGATCGGTCAGGCGGGCGGCCAGCGCGCCGGCGGTCTTGATGAAACCTTCCATGCGGGTGCGCACCTCCTCCTCGGCCTTCGCCGTCGGATCGGTCAGGAATCGCTGGGCGCTGAGGCGGGCGAGGATCAGCGATTCCTGCGCCTGGCCGGCGTAGGCGGAGGCCTCGAAGTCGCCGGTGGCGATCCCTGCGGCCATCACCTGGCTCAGTTCTTCGCGCGCCTTGACGCCCAGCGGCACCAGCTCGTCCGACACCAGCCGGTCGCGCTGCTCGCGCAGCTTCACCAGCTGGGCGAAGTTGGCGCTGTAGCTGTCGACCTTCTGCGACATGCGCGCGATGAGGGCGCGGCGCCCTTCATCCAGCGTAGTGTCCCGCGAGGTCCTCAGCATCTCCGACAGAGTCCTCTGCTGCGCCTGGATCGGCGCGACCAGGGCGTTGTTCCCGGAGAAGGAATAGTTGACCACGTTGCGCCGCATGTTCGCGACCAGGCTGTCGATGTCCGAGATTTTGATCGAGTTGTCGGAAATCGACGCATAACGGGTGAAGCCCTCCTCCACCGTCGACAGCGACCGGACGCCCAGTGCGGCCACCAGGGTGAGAAGGGCGAGGATCAGAAGGAAACCCACCTGGATGCGGGTGCCCACCTTGAATCGGCCGGCGAAACTGGCGTTCTGCATGGTCAAATGCCTTGGTCTGCGGTGCGGATCGAACGCGATACGCCCGGCAGGGTAGAGGAAGATGGTTTCCAGTCCGTTGCCATGGCGACAGGAAATGCACCGCAGGCTGACCAGGGCCGCGCCAAAAACGTGCCAAAGAGGCGACATGCCCCTTTGACGACGCCGCACGGGTTCCTAGGTTAGGTCGCCTGACCCCAATCCCTTGCGACGGCTCTTCGGAACGGCGCCATCCCCGCCGCGATTTCCCGAACAGTCCCCGAGACCCGAACAGACCGATGCGCCGCAGTCTTCCGCCAAGCACCCCGGCCAGCTCCGATTCCGGCGCATTCTCCCGTCCTTCCGGCGATCTGCGCGCGGCGATCCGCTCGCTGGCACCCTACATCTGGCCGCACGATTCGATGGAAACGCGGGTGCGGGTGGTGCTGGCGATGCTCCTGCTGGTGGGGGCGAAGGTCGCCAACGTCTATGTGCCGATCTTCTACAAGCATGCGGTGGACGCCCTGACGCCGGCCGGCGGGGCGGTGCCGGGGGTGAATGCGGTTGTCGCCATCCCCCTGGGACTGATCGTCGCATACGGCCTTGCCCGCGTGACCTCGCTGATCTTCGCCGAACTGCGCGACGCCGTCTTCGCCACGGTGGCGCAACGCACCATCCGCAAGGTGGCGCTGTCGGTGTTCCGGCACCTGCATGCGCTGTCATTGCGCTTCCACCTGGAACGCCAGACCGGCGGCCTGACCCGCTCGCTGGAGCGCGGAACGCGGGCGATCGAATCGCTGCTGCGCTACACCCTGTTCTCCATCGTGCCGACGCTGGTGGAGATCGCCCTGGTCTGCGCCATCCTGTGGAAGCTGTTCAGCATCTGGTTCGCGCTGGCTACCTTCGTCACGGTGATGGGCTACATCCTCTACACCTTCTTCGTGTCGGAATGGCGGATCAAGTTCCGCCGCCTGATGAACGACACCGACAGCAAGGCCAACACCAAGGCCATCGACAGCCTGCTGAACTACGAGACGGTCAAGTATTTCGGCAACGAGGAGCATGAGGCCCGCCGCTACGACGGAGCCCTGCAGAGCTATGAGGCGGCGGCGGTGCGCAGCCAGCAGAGCCTGTCGCTGCTGAATGTCGGCCAGTCGGCGATCATCTCGCTGGGGCTGGCGGTGGTGATGGGCATGGCCGCCAAGGGCATCGTCGACGGCAGCATGTCGCTGGGCGACTTCGTGCTGGTGAACACCTATCTGCTGCAGCTCTACCAGCCCCTGAATTTCTTCGGCGTCGTCTATCGCGAGATCAAGCAGTCGCTGATCGACATCGAATCGATGGTGACCCTGCTGGCGGTCGACCGCGAGGTGGCCGACGGTCCCGACGCGAAGCCGTTGGAGGTCGACGGGGCGGAACTCCGCTTCGAGGGGGTGGAGTTCGGCTACGATCCGCGCCGGGCGATCCTGAAGGATGTCAGCTTCACCGTGCCGGCCGGCAAGACGGTCGCCATCGTCGGCCCGTCCGGGGCGGGCAAGTCCACCATCAGCCGGCTGCTGTTCCGCTTCTACGACGTCAACGGCGGCAGGGTGACGATCGACGGGCAGGACATCCGCGACGTCACACAGGCCTCGCTGCGGGCGTCCATCGGCATCGTCCCGCAGGACACCGTGCTGTTCAACGACACCGTCTTCTACAACATCGCCTATGGCCGCCCCGGCGCCAGCCCGGCGGAGGTGGAGCGGGCGGCAAGGCTGGCCCACATCCACGACTTCATCATGGCGCTTCCCGATGGCTATCAGACCACGGTGGGCGAGCGCGGGCTGAAGCTGTCCGGAGGCGAGAAGCAGCGCGTCGCCATCGCCCGCACCATCCTGAAGGACCCGGCGATCCTGCTGTTCGACGAGGCGACGAGCGCGCTGGACACCCACACCGAGCGGGAAATCCAGGCCAACCTGCGCGAAGTCAGCCGCGGCCGCACAACGCTGGTGATCGCCCACCGGCTGTCCACCGTGATCGACGCCGACGAGATCCTGGTGCTGGAGGCCGGCCGGGTGATCGAACGCGGCCGCCACGCCGACCTGCTGGCCGCCCGCGGCGCCTATGCCGCCCTGTGGGCGCGGCAGCAGGAATCCAGCCAGGGCTCGACCGGGGATCCGACGCCGCTGCCCGGCGTGCTGGCGCCGACCTGACCGGAACTGGGAATCGAGGAAACATGGGACCGGCAAGGCAGGCGCTGCGCGCCGCGACGCGGGAAAGCCACGACCGGCTGGATAAGGCGGCAGTGCTGCAGCCGCTGGTCCGGCCGGACATCACGGCCGACCAGTATGCCCGCGCGCTGGCCTTGCTCTACGGCTTCAACGCGCCGGTCGAACGGGCGCTGGGGGAGGCTGGTTCGGCGCGGATGGCGCTGCTGCGCGAGGATCTGCGGGTGCTCGGCACCGATCCGGATACGCTGCCGGACATGGTGGGGCTGCCGCCGCTGGACAGTGCGCCGGCCCGGCTGGCGGCGCGCTACGTGCTGGACGGCTCGGCCCATGGTGGGCGGGCGATGCTGCCGGGGATCACCCGCGCGCTGGGGTATGACGCCCGGCGCGGAGCCCGTTTCCTGGCGTCGGACGGGTTGGACATGGCGGGCGCCTGGAAAGCCCTGGTGGTGAGGCTGGAGCGGGAGCTTGCCGATCCGGCGGCACTTGCGGTCGCCTGCGCCACCGCCGCCGGCCTGTTCGCGGCGCTGGAGCGGTGGATGGCGGAGCAGCGGATGGGGGAGCAGAGGGTTGAAACTGGCGCATCGCCCCATCCCTTGCTAGGGTGCCGGACCATCCGCATCCGGGTTCTGGAGACCGCCTTCCCATGACCGCGCCAGCCTCGCGCATCTATTGCTCCGTCGACACCACCGAAATCGAAGCCGCCCGCCGCATCGCCGGGCAGGTGGCCGGGGCCGTCGGCGGCATCAAGCTGGGGCTGGAGTTCTTCATCGCCCAGGGGCCGGCCGGCGTCCGCGCCGTGGTGGGGGAGGACGGGCCGCCGCTGTTCCTCGACCTGAAGCTGCACGACATCCCCAACACGGTGGCGGGCGGCGTGCGCGCGGCGCTGCCGCTGAAGCCGGCCTTCATGACCATCCACAGCTCCGGCGGGCCGGCGATGATGCGCGCGGCGGCGGAGACGGCGGCGAGCGCCGGTGCCGATCGGCCGAAGATCCTGGCCGTCACCGTCCTGACCAGCCTGGACGAGGGTGACCTCGGTGCGGTCGGGCAGTCGGTGCCGGTGGCCGATCAGGTGGTGCGGCTGGCCAAGCTCGCCAAGGCGTCCGGGGTCGACGGCGTCGTCTGCTCTCCGGCCGAGGTGGCGCTGGTCCGCGCGGCCTGCGGACCCGATTTCATCCTGATGGTGCCCGGCATCCGCCCGGCCTGGGCCGCCACCAACGACCAGAAGCGCATCATGACCCCGGCGGAGGCGCTGGCTGCCGGCCGCCGACCATCTGGTCATCGGCCGCCCGATCACCGCCGATCCCGACCCGGCCGCCGCCGCCCGCCGCATCGTTGCAGAAATCCATGACAATTTTGGGGGGACCGCATGACCGTCGCCGCCAAGATCTGTGGCCTGACCGAGCCCGAGAGCCTGCGCGCCGCCGTCGCCGGTGGGGCGCGCTATGTCGGCTTCGTCTTCTATCCGCGCAGTCCACGTGCCATCGCCCCACCGATGGCGGCGGAACTGGCGCGGCTGCTGCCGACCGGCGTGCGCTCCGTCGGGCTGTTCGTCGATCCCGACGACGAGTTTCTGGAGCATGTCACCGGGCAGGTCCCGCTCGACCTGATCCAGCTGCATGGCGCCGAGACGCCGCGCCGCATCGCCGAGATCAAGGCCCGCTATGCCTTGCCGGTGATGAAGGCGATCCGGGTCGGCGGGCCGGAAGACCTGACCGCGGCGCTGGAGGCGGCGGAGGTGGCCGACCGGCTGCTGTTCGACGCCAAGCCGCCGGCCAAGGTGTCGGCGCTGCCCGGCGGCAACGGCATCGCCTTCGACTGGACGATCCTGGCCGGCCGCAGCTGGCCGCGCCCCTGGATGCTGTCGGGCGGCCTGACGGCGGAGAATGTGGCGGAGGCGGTGCGCGTCACCGGCGCCACCGAGGTCGACGTGTCCTCGGGCGTGGAGGATCGTCCCGGCCGCAAGGATCCGGCGCTGGTCCGCGCCTTCCTGTCGACGGTCGCCGGGCTTTAGGGCCGGTCTTGCCCGAAAGCGACCTGTTTTAGACGAATGCTTCGGCTTATCTTGATCGCATGGCGGGACCTTGCGCCATCGGGTAGGATGCGCCCATGAGCGATTCGACCACTCCGTCCACAACCGAGGCGCTCGGCGCCGTGCTCGACGAGCACCTGCGCTGGATCGGCCAGTGGCAGCGCGCCGTATTCTACCGTGAGGGCCGCGGCGGGGAGCGGTCGTCGGCCCCGGCCTCCTTCGCCGCCTGGTGTCAGGCTGCCAGCCGCGACGACCTGTTGCAGCAGCCGGCGGTGCAGAAGCTGGCCAACCTGCACGAGCAGATGCACCGGCAGGCCCGGCTGATCCTGCTGAAGGCGTCCGGCGGCGAGCCGCCGACCGAGGCCGAGTATGAAGGGGTGATCGGCCGGTTCGAGGAGTTCATGCTGCATCTGCGCCGGATGGAGCGCGCCTTCGCCGCCGCCGCCTCCGGCCTGGATCCGCTGACCGGTCTGCGCACGCGGCGCGGCATGGGCGAGGCGCTGGAGCGTGAGCACAACCGCTACCGCCGCACCGGACAGCCCTTCTGCGTCGCGCTGTGCGACATCGACAAGTTCAAGGGCATCAACGACAGCTACGGCCACGACATCGGCGACCGGGTGCTGGCCGCAACCGCCGCCGTCATCAGCCGCGGCGTCCGCAGCTTCGACGAGGCCTTCCGCATGGGCGGCGAGGAGTTCCTGGTCTGTTTGAAGGAAACCGGGCTGGACGAGGGCTATGCGGTGATCGAGCGGCTGCGCGTCGATCTGATGCGCTCGCCGGTGATGCTGCCCGACGGCCGGGTGATCCCCGTCACCGCCTCCTTCGGGCTGGTGGAGGCGGTGTCCGACCTTCACCGTCGACGATCTGGTGGTCTGCGCCGACCGGGCGCTCTATCAGGCCAAGAATTCCGGCCGCAACCGCGTGATCCGCTACGGCATCGACCGTCCGGAGCCGAAGCCCGTTCCGGTGAAGGCGGGTCGGGGGTGATGCCGACGGTCATCGGCGAGGAGGATCGGGCGAGGATCGTCGGAGTTAAAGCCGGGCTATAGCGGACCTGAGCTCTCCATCGAAGCGGGCGGCTTCGATCAAACCACCCGGTCCCGCAATCCGCGGCCACTGGCTCACGAGTTCCGACTGGTGGGTGCGGTAGTCGCTTACGCTCTTGCGAATGCGCTGTCTCTTGGGCTGCTGGCCCAGCCGTCCTTCGGGATTGGCGAAGCAGTCGAAGGGATTGACCCTGAGAAGTTCCCGGTCGGTGGGAAAAAGCGAGGCGACGACCCAGGCTTCCGTGCTCTTTGACGGCATGCAGATGACCGTCGTCCCGGGTACCGCCGGTTCACCGCACCAGCTGAGCAAAACCCGGCGCAATTCATCGGTCGTCGCAGCCGGCGGGGGACACGGGCGCGCGCATGGCAAGGCCAGATCGGTGGGGTCCGGATCGATGTTGCCGCTTCTATAGTCCAAGTCGGCGACATCGGCATCGAGATGAATGATCAGGAGATCGTAATGGAGGAGCAGCTTGTTCCCCGATATGCTTCCGCCAGCCTGGACGGCGGTTTGACGGCACCATTTGTAGACACCGGGCCATCCGGTGCCTCGCTCTCCGAACGCCTCTGAAACTTCCGGCTGAAGCCGCGTGACGATCCGGCTGCGTTCCCGCAGCACCGTGGCCAATACCGCTTCGATGACGATCTGGTCCGTCGGACCTTCGACGATGAGGCCGATCCGTAACGGTTCAGACATTGGGAACGGCTCCCAGATAGCCGTTCACCCACATCCGCGACAAGGTCCATTCATCGTTCGGGCGGCGGCGAAGGGCCTCGGCCAGATCGATCCGATTGACGCATGTGTGACCGTTGCTGTCACGTTCGATGGCGAACAGCCTGACATCCGGCTGGCCCAGAGGCAGACCGTCGAGCACGGAGGGGTTGTGGGCCGTCAACAGCCACTGCCGTTGCAAACTGGAGGACGCCGTCCACCTGCACAGCGCCGAGGTCAACTTGCGCGCCAGGAGTGGATTGAGCGCCTGATCGAAATTATCGATTGCCAGAAGCTCCGGGGCCCTGTGATGCAGGGCCAGGACGGCGCAGAACAGGATGTAGAGCGCGCCCTCGCTTGCGTCGTATCCGGACAGGCGGTTGCGTGTATTCGCCATGTAGCGGTCCACGAACTGGACGACCAGAGGCGACCGCGCCGCCGAAGGGGACAGAGGGACCGATGTCGACGGCACAACGGAGAAATCCTGGCTCCAATCGACCATTTCCACGACGTCGTCCAGCAGTTGGGCCGTGCTGTCCGACCGCCGGGCCGATAGGAGCAGTTCGTTCACGGCTTCGGGCAGCCGTCCGCCGGACAGGCCGACCGGAGCGCGCGACTGGATATCCGTGACCTGCATGCGCAGGGTTGGCGTGTTCGGACTGTAGATGGCGAAGTGCCGCAACCGCTGCATCAGATGCACCGCCGGAGAGTCCGCGGGAAGATCGGCGACTTTCAGCGCCGCCAGCCCCTGCTGGAACTCCAGCCCGGTGTTGCTTCGCGGACCACGGGTCAGCGCCTTTTCATTGCCGGGCTGGATCAGATTCTCATGCTTGAACTTCCAGGCCGGGCTCGGATCCGTCGACGGATTCCACAGAGTGACGCTATAGGATGCGCCGTTCGTGTCCTCTCCGGCGAAAGCGATGTGCTGTGCCAGGCTGGTTTGCGGAAAAGCTGATTTGTAGAGCCTGGGGACGCCGGGACGAACGCCGCGACGTAAAAGCGATTCATCGTCGACGCGCCCCGACGCTGCCGCGCTGAGCACTCCGAGCGCTTCGAGAAGGTTGCTTTTTGCCGGCACCGTTGGCGCCGATGAATAAATTCACACGCCCAAGTTCGATCTCGATTTTCGCCAGCGACTTGAAGTTCGTGATTTTTATGTTTCGCAGCATTCCTCGATTTCTCCTCGCTGCGCATACTCTTCAGAGGCCTGATGGTCGGCAGAGACGGCTGTGTACCGTTTCGGCAAGCTTGGAACAAGCGACCGTGAAATCAAAGGTGTTTCCAGGCGATGACCGCTTTCGCATCGGGACGCCTTTCGGGTGATGAGGCATGGGCTTGGCCCCGACACCCCGGGCGCGCTAGGATCGGGCCAACCCAACCGTCAGCCGCGATCCGGATTCCATGCGCACTCAGCCCGAATTCCCCAACCTGTTCATCCTCGACCATCCGCTGATCCAGCACAAGCTGACCCATATGCGGAACAAGGAACGGTCGACCGGCGGGTTCCGCACCCTGCTGCGCGAGATCTCGCTGCTGATGGGCTATGAACTGACGCGCGACATCCCGCTGACCACCGAGCGGATCGAGACGCCGCTGCAGCCGATGGACGCGCCGGTGATCCTGGGCAAGAAGCTGGCGGTCGTGCCGGTGCTGCGCGCCGGGCTCGGCATGTCGGCCGGCCTGCTGGAACTGGTGCCGTCGGCGCGCGAGGGGCATATCGGCCTCTACCGCGACCATGAGACCAAGCAGCCGCACGAATATCTGGTGAAGCTGCCGCCGGCCGAGGGGCGGCTGTTCATCGTCGTCGACCCGATGCTGGCGACCGGCAACTCCGCCGCCCATGCCTGCGACGTGCTGAACCGCCATGGCGTGGACGACCACGACATCCGCTTCATGGCACTGGTCGCGGCACCGGAAGGCGTGCGCCGCTTCCACGAATCGCACCCGGACGTGAAGGTCTTCACCGCCGCTCTCGACAGCCATCTGGACGAGAACGCCTACATCGTCCCCGGCCTTGGCGATGCCGGTGACCGCATGTTCGGCACCAAGTAAGGATAACCCCGTCCGCATCCGCCGGGCCGGTTGCCTTGGGGCCGGCTGCCTTGGGGCCGGCTGCCTTGGGGCCGGCTGCCTTGGGGCAGATCCGGCGGATGCGCGCGATGGGGGCTTTTTGCGCTGGTTTCTCGCGTCCGGCACCCTGTTGCAACGGGGGCCATGCCATTCTGCCGGTATGGGCGATCCTGCAACTCTTTCAGTGACCGGCCCAGTGACCGGCGGGTCAAGGCGGGCATGCGCACGTATTCCCGCACGGAGCACATGGTCATTGCGGAAGTACAGCCCACATTTGCCGTGTCGGTTCCAAGTCCTGATGAATTGCCGGCCTGATTGCGGGAAGCGGCCATGCGCCATCCACAGGGCATGGTATCATCCCACTTGTGCGAAGGTCCCATGCGACGGCGGCTTGATTTCGATCAATGCCGGGTGGCGTGACGGTAAGGATCATGCCATCCTCTTCGATGCGCCGACCGAATGGCCTAGCCCATATGCCTTCAACCGGTGCAGCCGACCGTGTGAATGAACGCGAACGGGAACGCGCGATGGATTACGAAACTTTCTTCCGCAACCAGATTGCGACCCTGAAGCAGGACGGCCGCTATCGGGTGTTCGCCAATCTGGAACGCCATGCGGGCAATTTCCCGACGGCGACCTTCCGCGATTCCAACGGGCGCGAGCGTCCGGTCACGGTCTGGTGCTCCAACGACTATCTCGGCATGGGCCAGCACCCCAACGTGCTGAAGGCGATGCACGACGCGCTGGACCAGGTCGGCGCCGGTGCCGGCGGCACCCGCAACATCTCCGGCACCAACATCTACCATGTGCTGCTGGAACGCGAGTTGGCCGACCTGCACCGCAAGGAAGCGGCGCTGCTCTTCACGTCCGGCTACGTGTCGAACGATGCGACGCTGACCACGCTGGGCAAGATCCTGCCCAATTGCGTGATCCTGTCGGACGCGCTGAACCACAACTCGATGATCACCGGCATCCGCAATTCCGGCGCCGAGAAGCACATCTTCCGCCACAACGACCCCAAGCACCTGGACGAACTGCTGTCCGGCATCGCTCCCGGCCGGCCGAAGGTGGTGGCGTTCGAAAGCGTCTATTCGATGGACGGCGACATCGCCCCCATCCATGACCTGTGCGACGTCGCCGACAAGCACGGCGCCATGACCTATCTCGACGAGGTGCACGCCGTCGGCATGTACGGCGCCCGCGGCGCCGGCGTGGCCGAGCGCGACGGGGCCATGGACCGGCTGACCATCGTCGAAGGCACGCTGGGCAAGGCGTTCGGCGTGCAGGGCGGCTACATCACCGGCTCCACCGCGCTGATCGACTGCGTCCGCAGCTTCGCCGCCGGCTTCATATTCTCCACCTCGCTGTCGCCGGTCCTGGCGGCGGGCGCGCTGGCCTCCATCCGTCACCTGAAGAACAGCGACACCGAGCGGACGAAGCATCAGGAGCGTGCGGCGACGCTGAAGCGGATGTTCGCCGACGCCGGCCTGCCGGTGATGCCGTCGGTCAGCCACATCGTTCCGCTGATGGTCGGCGATGCACACCGCTGCAAGCGCGCCTCGGACGAGCTGCTGGAGCGGCATGGCATCTATGTCCAGCCGATCAACTATCCCACCGTCCCGCGCGGGACGGAGCGGCTGCGCTTCACTCCGACCCCGCTGCACACCGATACGCAGATGGGCATGCTGGTGGACGCGCTGCTGGACGTGTGGAGCCGGCTGGATCTGCGCCTCGCGGCCTGAGGCGAAAGCTCCCCTCAGAAGCCCCCTTTGGCGGTGGGGACATTTTGTCCTCTGGACATATGGATCGACCATCCCTAACTTAGGGATAGTGTTGCGACCGGTTCGCAGTTTCTTCGCTGCGGGCCGGCTGCGGCCGTGCCGTCCTTTTGTCTTTCCGGGGCATCGCCCAGGGGGTTCGCCATGTACCGTGACAACTCGCTGATGCCGAAGGAGGCTGTGCGCCTCGTCGTCCTGGGCACCCTGATCCAGGGCGGGCCGCTGCGCTACGCCGATCTGGCCGGCTCCGTGCGTCATTTCCTCGACCGCATCATGGGTCCGTCGCTGGATCTGATGGGCACCTCGCTGGAGATGCTGCGCTACGAGGGGCTGATCGAGGCGCTGGACGGCAGCGGCATGGAAGACAACGCCCTGCTGGGGCCGACCGAGACCGGCCGGGCGGAGTTCGAGACGCTGATGCGCGCCAATGTCCGCGCGCCCTCGGCCGATGGGCTGAACAAGCTGGTCATCGCGCTGAAGCTGCGCTTCCTGCACCTCCTGGACGTCGAGTCGCAGCGTGACCAGATCGACAATCTCGTGGCGCTCTGCGAGACCGAACTGGCCCGGCTGGGCGACCTGAAGCGGGCGGATGTCGGCAGCGACGTCGGCAGCGACACCCACTTCGCCTCCTGGCTCGATCTGGATATCGCCCAGGCCGAAGACCGCCTGACCTGGTTCCAGGGGCTGCTGGCGCGGCTCTGACATCCTACACGACCCGGTGATTTCGTTACGCGCGGCGCGCCCTTGCACATAGGGGCGCGCCGCGTCTGTTTCGGCGCACGGTTTTGGTGTACGTTCGGGGTACCTCTTTCCTCGCGCCGGAATCCGCTCCATGGCCTCGTACCTGTCGACCGACGACCTCGAAGACCGCTTGCGCATGGAGTTCGTGGACGACGCGCGCGATCGGCTGGAGCTGATGAACGCGACGCTGGGCGACCGCGTGAAGGGCCAGCGCAGCGATGCAGAGACCATCGGCGTCCTGCGGCTGGAAGCCCACAACTTCAAGGGCATGGGCACCAGCTTCGGCTATCCCACCGTCAGCCTCGTCGCCCACCGTCTGGAGGATTACCTCAGCGGCCTGAAGCGGCTGGACGAGAAGCAGCTGATCGACGCCCAGATCTTCATCGACCGCATCTCCGAACTGGTCGACCGCGCCGAACAGCCCGCTGCTGGCAGAGACCAACCGGATCATCCGCGCGCTGCCGGTGCGCTACGAGTTCCAGATCACCGACGTCGAAGTCCGCAACGTCGAGATCATGCTGGTCACCCCGTCCAAGGTCGTCGCCAAGAAGCTGGGGACGGAACTGGCGGCCTGCGGCTTCCGCACCATGACGGTGACCGACCCGATCGAGTCGATCAGCCTTGCCGTCCGCGTGCCCCCGGACATGGTCATCGCGTCGATGGTTATGGACGGCCTGTCCGGCCTCGACCTGATCCGCGGCCTGCGTGCCATGAGCGTGACCCACCATGTGCCGATGGCGCTGCTGACCTCGCTGAACCTCGACCACCCGTCGCTGAAGGAGATCCCGCACGGCGTCTCCGTCATCCGCGTCGGCGAGCATTTCGGCGACGATTTCGCCGCGGTGGTGGCCAAGCACAATCTCGGCTGACCGACCAAATCGGCCAAGCTGCCCCTCGTCTGAACGTCATCGTCATATAGCCGCGCTTGCGCCGGCGGGAATCCCCATGTTAGGCGTCGGACCGGTCCAACAGGCTGGAGCAGCGCCCGAATGACGGAGGTTCTTCGCCGGTACGGCCCGGTCCTGACCGGGGCGATCCTGCTGGCGGTGGCGCTGTGGCTGGCGCTGCTGGTGGTGCTGCCGCAGCTGATGATGATCGGCTTCTCCTTCCGGCCGTCGCTGCCGCCGTCCAAGCTCGGCGGGCCGGAGGACGTGTTCACGGTCAGGAATTACCTGACCCTGTGGACCAACAGCATCCATCTGGCGATCTTCCTCAAGACGATCTGGGCCAGCGCCCTGGTCACGGCGACCACGCTGGCCGTCTGCTATCCGGTCGCCTTCTATCTGGCGCAGGTGGCGCCGAAGCGGCGGCTGCCGCTGCTGATCCTGATGCTGGTCGTTCCCTTCTGGATCAACGAGCTGCTGCGCACCTTCTCCTGGTACATCATCCTGGCCTTCAACGGGCCGCTGAACGCGATCCTGCTGAATCTCGGCATCATCGACGAGCCGCGGCGCTTCCTGGGCGGCGACGGCGGGGTGATCGTCGGCATGGTGTATGTCTACATCCTGTTCATGGTCTTCCCGCTCTACAACGCCATCGAATCGCTGGACCGCAACCAGATCGAGGCGGCACGGGATCTCGGCGCCGGCTGGCTGCGCATCCACCGCCGCATCGTGCTTCCCCATGCCAAGCCCGGCATCGCAGTCGGCTGCATCATGACCTTCATGCTGGCGGCCGGCAGCTACGCCGTGCCGGCCCTGCTGGGCGGGCCGAACAGCCGCTGGTTCACCGAGATCATCTACAACTGGTTCTTCGAGGGCGGGAACTGGAACCAGGGGGCGGCCTACGCCTTCATCCTGCTGGTGCTGTGCATCGGCTTCATCCTGGGCGCGATGCGGCTGTTCCGCGTCGGGGCTGGCGGATATCGCGAAGTGAGCCCGCCGTCCATGGGAAGGCAGACATGACCGCCGCCCGCCTCCGCCGTCTGCTGACCGGCGCCTATCTGGTGCTGTTCTTCGGCTATCTGTTCCTGCCGCTCGGGATCATGGCGGGCGGCCACCTTCAACAGCAGCCGCTTTCCCACGGTGACGCCGTGGATGGGCTTCACGCTGAGCTGGTTCCAGGCGCTGTGGGACGACCAGCGCATGTGGGCGGGCGCTGGGGCACCAGCCTGGTGGTGGGGGCGGGGGTGATCGCGCTGGCCGTGCCGCTGGGGCTGGCGGCGGCGCTGCTGCTCGACCGGCTGCACAGCCGGGCCAGGACCTTCCTCTATGCGCTGATGGTGTCGCCGCTGCTGACGCCTGGGGTGATCGTCGGCATCTCCACCCTGGTGTTCTGGCGGGAGTGGTTCGGGGTCAGCGGCGGGTTGTTCCTGACCGTGGTCGCGCAATCGAGCTTCATTGCCGCCTACGCCATGCTGCTGTTTTCGGCAAGGCTGGAGCGGTTCGACCCGGTGCTGGAGGAGGCTGCGCTCGACCTCGGCGCCACGCATGGGCAGGTGTTCCGGCGCATCACGCTGCCGTACCTGATGCCGGCGATCCTGTCGGCGTCCCTGCTGGCCTTCCTGCAGAGCTTCGAGAACTACAACACCACGCTGTTCGTGCGCGGGCTGGACACCACCCTGACCGTCTACATCGCGACCAAGGTGCGCACCGGCCTGACCCCGGCGGTCAACGCGCTGGTCGCTGGTGCTGATCGCGCTGACCATCCTGGGCGCCGTCGCCTACGAGATCCTGCGCCGGCGCGAGGCGCGCCGGCAGGCAGGGTCCGCAGCAGCCTTGGAGTCGGCCTGAGACTTAGTCCTCTTCCGCCTCGTCGGCGTCCGCCTCGATCTGGGCGGCGAGGTCGCGCAGCATGTCGATCACGTCTTCGTGGCTGGTCTCGTCCACGGCGGCGTTCACCGCAGCCTCGATCATGGCGACGGCGATGTAGGGGCCGAGCGGGCCACCTTCCTTGATCGCCTCATCCAGATGCTTTTCGGCGATCGACAGCGCCTTTTCGAACAGCGCCTCGGCCGTCTGGTTGGTGGTGTCCTTGCTCATCGTCCGGTCCGTTGCGGAGGGTTGGTCCGACTCCAATAACACGCCCAATCGGCGATTGGCGCGGGAATTCGCGGGGTCCGCCGCAAATAGAGCCCGTAAACGGAAGCCGGGCTTGCGCCGCCCCCCGACCATACGCCACAGTCCGGAAGCGGATTGACCTATACGGCAAGGGAACAGCATGACCGGCACGCCCGACCTGACCAGCCCCGACCTCTATCGCTTCTGGTGGGAGGAGCGCGTGCGCTTCAACGATCTGGACGCGGTCGGGCACGTCAACAACAACGCCATCGGCGTCTATTTCGAACAGGCGCGCATCGCCCTGCTGCACGGGGCGGGCGGCTTCCGCGAGGAGGACCCCTGGACCGTCGTGCTGGCCCGCAGCCTGATCGAATACAAGGCCGAGCTGCTCTACCCCAACACGGTGCGCATCGGCGCGCGGACCCTGCGGCTGGGAACCAGCTCCATCACGCTGGGCTGCGCCATCTTCCTGGGCGACCGCTGCACCGCCACCCAGGAGGCGGTGGCGGTGATCGTCGACAAGGCAGCCCATCGCCCGACCCCGATCCCGGAACCGTTGCGCGCCAAGCTGCTGGAGGCGTAAAGGGGGGCGCTGTAGACCCGCATCCAACGGACCTTCAACATGACGCGCCCCGCAAAAGCGCCCCTACGCCAAGGGACGCCAGCCCGCCCGCAAGCCCGCCCATGCTCCCGCCGAAACGCGGGAACTTGAGGTGACCATCACCGATGTCGGTGCGCGCGGTGACGGGATTGCCTTTGTCGAAGGCTTGCGTCTGTTCGTTCCCTACACGGTGACCGGCGACCGCGTGCGTGTACGTGCGGCCGATGGCGACGGCAAAGGGGAGGGCGTACGGGCGGACCTGCTTGAGGTTCTTGAACCCGGCCCCGATCGCCAAACGCCGCCCTGCCGCCATTTCGGCCGTTGCGGCGGCTGTACGCTCCAGCAGATGGACGATCCGACGTACGCCGCCTGGAATGCCGGTGTGGTGCGCGGCGCGCTGGAGCGGGTCGGGCTTGGCGATGTCGCTCTGGAGCCGTTGGCGCGTACGCCTACCGCCGCCCGTCGCCGTGCCCGTTTTGCCGCGCTGAAGCGCGGCAAGCGGGTCTGGTTCGGCTTCAACGAGCGGCAGAGCCACCGGCTGGTTGATCTGGAGGAATGCCCGATCCTGGCGCCCCGCCTGTTCGCCCTGGTGGAGCCCCTGCGCATCCTGCTGTCCGACCTGCTGCCGGATGGCGGGGATGCCGATGTGGTGCTGACCGATCTGGAGGGCGGGACCGACCTGCTGCTGGTCGGGCCGCGCAGCCTCGACCGTGCCGCCCGTGAAGCACTGGTCGCCTTCGAGCCGGAGCGCGTCGCCCGCATCGCTTGGCAACCCACCGACCGCGCGGCGCCGGAACCGGTGGCGAACCGCCGCCCGGCCTTCATTCGTTTCGCAGGCGTTCCGATCCAGCCGCCGCCCGGCGCCTTCCTGCAGGCCAGTGCCGAGGGGGAAGCCGCCCTGGTCGCCGCGGTGCGCGAGGGGGTGGGGCCGGCGGCCCGCATCGCCGACCTGTTCGCGGGCATCGGCACCTTTTCCATTCCTCTTGCTCAACAAGCCGCGGTTCATGCGGTGGAAGGCGACGAGCCTGCGGTGGCGGCGCTCGGCCGCTCGGTGCAGGGGTTGCGGCTGACGGTGGAGCGTCGCGACCTGTTCGAGAATCCGTTGAGCGCCAAGGAGCTCAACCGCTACGACGCGGTGGTGTTCGACCCGCCGCGCGCCGGTGCCGCGGCCCAGGCGGCGGCGCTCGCCGGCAGCAAGGTGCCGCGGGCGGTGGGCGTGTCCTGCAACCCCGCCAGCTTCGCCCGCGACGCGCGGGTGCTGGTGGATGGCGGCTATCGTCTGGTGAAGGTCTGGCCGGTCGACCAGTTCCTGTGGTCGGCCCATGTGGAAGTGGTGGGCCTGTTCGAACGGTGAGGGTACGGCGTTAGCCCCCACCTAATCTTCCCCCCTCTTGGGCGGGGGAGGATAGGTGGGGGACAATCGAAGCCGAACGCCATCAATCCAGCTGCAGAACGATCGCCTTGAGATAGGCCGATTCCGGCAGGTTCGGGTGGACCGGGTGGTCCGGGCCGGCACCGGCGCTGCGCAGGATGCGGCCGGTGCGGCCGGCATCGTGCAGGCCGCGGGCGACCTGTTCGGCAAAAGTCGGTGGATCGACATTGTGGCTGCACGACCCGCACAGCAGAAAGCCGCCGGGCGCGGTGATCTTTGCGGCCAGACGCGCCATCTTGCGATAGGCGCGGCAACCGGCTCCCAGATCCTTCTTCGATTTCACGAAGGCCGGCGGGTCGGTCACCACCACCTGGAAGGTTTCGCCGGCGGCGCCCAGCCGCTCCATCTCCTGGAAGGCGTCGGCCTTGCGCGCCTCGAAGCGGTCGGCGACGCCGTTGGCCTCGGCGGCGCGGGTGGCGTTCTCCAGCGCCAGGGCGGAGCGGTCGACCGCGATCGCCTGGGTGGCGCCGGCCACCGCGCACTGGATGCCGAAGCCGCCATTGTAGCTGTAGAAGTCGATGGCCCGCCCGCCCTTTGCCAGCGAGGCGATGAAGGCGCGATTGTCGCGCTGGTCATAGAACCAGCCGGTCTTCTGGCCGTCCAGCGGATTGGCGAAGAAAGTCACGCCGTTCTCTTCCAGCCGGATCGGGCCGTCGAGCTCGCCCTTCGCCAGCCGGGTCTCCTCCGCCAGCCCTTCCAGCGCGCGCTGGCTGCCGTCGTTGCGCAGGATGACCGCGCGCGGCGCCATCACCTCGTCGACGGCGGCCAGGATGTCGTCGATATGGTTGTCCATGAACACGGAGTTGGCCTGCACCGTCACCACGTCGTCGAAACGGTCGACGATCAGGCCGGGCAGACCGTCGGCCTCGGCATGGACCACGCGGTAGAAGGGACGGGAGAACAGCCGCTCGCGCAGCTCGACCGCGCGGCGCAGCCGGTCTGTGATGAAGGCGTGATCCACCACGGTCGCCGGATCGCTCGACAGCAGCCGCGCGGCGATCAGCGTGTGCGGATTGAAGGTGTAGATGCCCAACGGCGTCCCGCCGGGGTCCAGTAGCCGCACCGGGCTGCCGGGCGAACCGCCTTGGCGATGCTGTCCATCTGGACTTCGTTGGAATAGACCCAGGGATGCCCCTGCATGACGCGCCGCTGGCGGCCGGCCTGCAGGTGGATCGGCGGGTACTTCTTGACGGGTTTGGTGCCGGTGGTCGCTCATGGGGCCGCATCCTAACGGCAAATCGCCGCCGCGCAACGGATCGCTGGCAACGGATCCCTGAAAGTCCCGGAGGCCGGTGGCTATTCCACCCCGCGCAGGCCCTCCGCCACGGCAGGGGCATTGTCGTTGACCACGGCCAGGTCCTTGCAGAAGCGGATCGTCTCCTGCCGGTGCCCTTCGGTGCGGAAACAGTCGGGATCGGGCTGCGCCGGGTGTCCAGCGGGATATGGCGCTCCGGCAGGGTGGTGTGGATGGCGGAGCAGCCGAGCCGCCGGGCCAGCGCCTCCATCGCCCGCAGCAGGGTCTCGGCGATGCCCGGCCACGTCGAACAGGTCCAGCACCACGAAGTTGTCGACGCTCAGCACCCCGGCCGTGGCGCAGGTGCGGCTCCACCGCGTAGGAAAACAGGCCGTGCATGTAGCCCTGGGCGTTCTGCACGGTGATGATGCCGGCATCCGCGGGCAGGCCCGGAGCGTCCGGCGCCACCACCCTTGCTTGCGGTGCCCAACACCGCTGCGGCAAATGCGCGCCATTGCTCGACCCCCAGTCCAGGCGAGATTGCGCAGACCAGCGGGTAGGCCTGGTCGATCTGGCGTCGACCAAGGGGTTTCGCGATGAAACTATCGTCCATTTCAGTCCGGCCGATTGCAAGGACACTGAACGATGGCAGGGCGGGCCCGCCAGGGTCGTTGACGTAGATCAATGTTGTACAAGCCCCCCCTACACAATAGTGGGGGCCCATTGGAGACAGGCGCGCCCGGCGTCCCTCTTGGCATTCCCGAGTGCAACCTGTCCCGCTCCTTAACAGTACGTACCCAGTGGTGGTGGCAACCCAGACGGCGCGGCCTCACGGCCGCCCGGGGCAAACGGGAGAGATTGTATGACATCAGCGACTCTGACTTCAGGGGCCACCCTGGGCAGCCAGCGGGTGTCGGAAGACGTGCGTTACCATGAGGACGCCATCCGACTCTTCGTGATCGCTGCAGTGTTCTGGGCGTGGTCGGTTTTCCTGGCCGGCACCTTCATCGCTCTGCAGCTGGCCTTCCCGGCGCTGAATCTCGGGTTGGAGTGGACGAGCTTCGGGCGCCTGCGCCCCGTCCACACCTCGGCCGTGATTTTCGCGTTCGGCGGCAATGTGCTGTTTCGCCACCCTCGCTCTATTCGGTTCAACGGACTTGCCGTCAGCATCTCTTCGGGGGCGAAGGGCTGGCGAAGTTCGTTTTCTGGAACTACAACGTCTTCATCGTGCTCGCGGCATTGAGCTATGTCCTGGGCTACACCCAGGGCAAGGAATACGCCGAGCCGAGTGGATCCTCGACCTGTACCTGACGGTCGTCTGGGTGCTCTATGCGGTCCAGTTCATCGGCACCGTGATGACGCGGCGCGAGTCGCACATCTACGTGGCGAACTGGTTCTTCATGGCGTTCATCCTGACCGTCGCCATCCCTGCACATCGGCAACAACGTCAACATCCCGGTGTCGCTGTTCGGCATGAAGTCCTACAGCTTCGTGTCGGGCGTGCAGAGCGCGATGGTGCAGTGGTGGTACGGCCACAATGCGGTCGGCTTCTTCCTGACCGCCGGCTTCCTGGGCATCATGTACTACTTCGTGCCCAAGCGCGCCGAGCGGCCGGTCTATTCCTACCGCCTGTCGATCGTCCACTTCTGGACCCTGATCTTCCTCTACATCTGGGCCGGCCCGCACCACCTGCACTACACCTCCCTGCCCGGACTGGGCGCAGACGCTGGGCATGACCTTCTCCGTCATGCTGTGGATGCCGTCCTGGGGCGGCATGATCAACGGCATCATGACCCTGTCGGGCGCCTGGGATAAGCTGCGCACCGACCCGGTCCTGCGTTTCCTGGTCACCTCGGTCGCCTTCTACGGCATGTCGACCTTCGAAGGCCCGCTGATGTCGGTGAAGCCGGTCAACGCCCTGTCGCACTACACCGACTGGACCGTCGGCCACGTGCACTCCGGTGCTCTCGGCTGGGTCGCCTTCGTCTCTTCGGCGCGATCTACTATCTCGTGCCGGTGCTGTGGAAGCGCTCGCAGCTCTACAGCATGCGTCTGGTCAGCTACCACTTCTGGACCGCCACCATCGGCATCGTGCTCTACATCACCGCCATGTGGGTGTCGGGCATCATGCAGGGTCTGATGTGGCGCGCCTACGACAACCTGGGCTTCCTGCAGTACTCCTTCGTGGAGACCGTCGCGGCGATGCACCCGTTCTACGTGATCCGCGCGATGGGCGGCGTCCTGTTCGTCATCGGCGCTCTCATCATGGTCTACAACCTGTGGCGCACGGCGAAGGGCGATGTCCGCATCGAGAAGCCCTATGTCACCACCCCGCACAAGGCGGCGGTCGGCGCGGCCTGACGCTAGGGAAGGATGCGAGAAATGGCTCAGGAAAAAAAAGGGATTCAGCCACGATCTGATCGAGCGGAACACGCTTCTTCTGATCGTGCTCGTGCTGATCACCGTGTCGATCGGCGGTCTGGTCCAGATCGTTCCGCTCTTCACCATCGAATCGACCATCGAGAAGGTGGAGGGGGTCCGTCCCTACTCCCCACTCGAACTGGCCGGGCAGAACATCTACTACCGTGAAGGCTGCTACAACTGCCACAGCCAGCAGATCCGTCCGTTCCGTGACGAGGTCGAGCGCTATGGCCACTACTCGCTGGCCGCGGAGTCGATGTACGACCATCCGTTCCAGTGGGGCTCCAAGCGCACGGGTCCGGACCTGGCCCGCGTCGGCGGCAAGTACTCCAACGACTGGCAGGTCGCCCATCTGGTCGACCCGCGCGCGGTCGTGCCGGAGTCCATCATGCCGGGCTATGCCTGGATGAAGGACCGTCCGCTGAGCTACGGCGACATCGCCGATCACTGAAGGCGCTGAAGATCGTCGGCGTTCCCTACACCGACGAGCAGATCGCCAACGCCAAGGCCGACCTGGAAGCGCAGAAGAACCCGGACGGCGACACCGCCGGCCTGGCCAAGCGCTATCCGAAGGCCGTGGTCGCGAACTTCACCGGCAACAAGACCGTCACCGAAATGGACGCTCTCGTCGCCTACCTGCAGGTGCTGGGCACCATGGTGGACTTCACCAAGTACCAGTCGCCGAAGCAGCTGCAGCAGTAATCGGGGGAGGAATCCATGGACTTGGATTCGATCACGGTGATGCTTCGGTCCTTCTGGACGGTGTGGTTGACGCTGCTGCTGACGGGCATCCTGGTTTACGCCATGTGGCCCGGCAACCGCCGCACCTTCGACGACGCCGCCCAGATCCCGCTCAAGGATGATGGTCAGGAGCTTTAGACCATGGCACAGAATTACAAGGACGAGCTGTCCGGCGTCGAGACCACCGGCCACGAGTGGGATGGACTGCGCGAACTGAACAACCCGCTGCCCAAGTGGTGGCTGTACCTCTTCTACGTCTGCATCGCCTGGTCGCTGGTGTACTACGTGTTCTACCCGGCCTGGCCGCTGGGCAAGACCTACACGAAGGGCATCCTCGGCTATTCGCAGCGTGAGGAACTCGATACCAGGATGGCGGAGGCGAAGGCCGGCCAGGCGAAGTTCCTGACCGCCATCGCCGCCAAGTCGGTCGACGAAATCCAGAAGGACAAGGACCTGCTGGGCTTCGCCATGGCCGGCGGCCGGTCCTACTTCAACGAGAACTGCGCCGCCTGCCACGGCGCCGGCGGTCAGGGTGCCAAGGGCTTCCCGACGCTGGCCGACGACGTTTGGCTGTGGGGCGGCTCCTCGGCCGACATCTACAAGACCATCCAGCACGGCATCCGCGCCGACGACGGCGACACCCGTGGTGTGCCGAACGTCGGCATGACCGCCTTCGGCAAGGACGGCATCCTCAACCGCGACCAGATCGACCAGGTCACGGACTATGTGCTGTCGCTGAACGGCAAGACCGCCGATGCGGGCAAGGTCGCCAAGGGCAAGACCGTCTATGACGAGAACTGCGCCGCCTGCCATGGCGACGCGGGCCAGGGTTCGGTCGCCGCCGGTCTCGACGGCGTCGGCGCTCCTCCGCTGAAGCAGGCCAACTGGCTCTATGGCAGCGACAAGGCCACGCTGATGGACACGGTGACCAACGGCCGTGCCGGCATGATGCCGGCTTGGTCGAAGCGTCTGGACGACGCGACGATCAAGTCGCTGGCGGTCTACGTCCACAACCTGGGCGGCGGCAAGTAAGCCGATCCTGATCCGGGAACAGGTTCGGAACCGACCGGGAGGGCGTCGGGGAGTTCGCTCCCCGGCGCCCTTTTCCTATGGGAAACGGCCTGCCGGCTGGCGGTTCCGTGAACTTCCTGTCATTTGATCCAGCGCAATGTACCTGCGGCAATCGGTCGCCATAGTGCCCCGACCGGCCAGCAGGATTTGCCGACCAGAAGCCGCCGACCAGTCGAAGGGCAGCCAGCGACCATGACCATCAGCACGACCACCGGAAACCGCCCCACCGCTCCGAAGCGTGTCAAGCCGCCGCGCCAGAAGGGATGGTACATCCCCTGGATCTTCGTCGGCCTCTTCATGATCGTTCTGTCGGTGAACGCGATCATGGTCCATTTCGCCATGTCGAGCTGGACCGGGGTGCAGACCGAGAACCACTTCATCAAGGGCATCAGCTACAACAAGGATCTCGCCGGCGCCCGCGCCCAGGCCGAACGCGGCTGGCAGGTGCAGGCGGAGTTCACCAGCACCGAGCCTCGCAAGGCCCTGGTCGCCATCACCGCCCGCGACAAGGAAGGCCGCGTCCTGAAGGATGCCGGCGTCACCGTGTCGATGATCCGTCCGACCACCGTCGGCCACGACAAGACGCTGACCCTGCCGTATCTGGGCGAAGGCCGTTACGGCGCTCCGGTGGAACTGGACCTGGAAGGCCAGTGGGACATGCGCTTCGTCATCACCCACTCCACCGGAGATTATCAGGACCAGAAGCGCGTCTGGGTGCAGTGAGCTTTGAAGGGGCCAATCGGCAGCGATTGCCGGGCCGGGATCATCGGGGTGCTGTGAGATGAGCGTCTGCCTCCATTGCGGACAGGAACTGGGCGAGCAAGCCGCCGCTGCTGCCAACTCCAACGCCGCCACGACCGCCACCGATGGGACCGGGCCCCTTCTGCTGCACAGGCTGCGCCGCCGCCTACGATCTCGTCCGCGGCCTGGGGCTGGAGCGCTATTACGAGCGCCGCAGCGTCGATCCCACCGCGCGCCCGCTGCGCCCCGACGACGCCCCGACGGTGGATTACGAACCGCATGCGCGCGAGGAGTCCGATGGCACCCGCAGCCTGCACCTGATGGTCGATGGCATGCAGTGCGCCGCCTGCGTCTGGCTGATCGAATCGGCGCTCAGCCGCCAGCCGGGCGTCGGCCACGCCCGCATGAACATGACCACGCGCCGGCTGACGGTGCGCTGGGACCCCAAGGTCACCAATGCCAACACGGTGGTCGGCACCGTCGCGCAGCTGGGCTATCGCGCCGTGCCCTTCGATCCGGACCGGCTGGGCAGTGCCCAGGCGAGGAGCGAGAAGGAGCTTCTGCGCGCCATGGCCGTCGCCGGCTTCGCCATGGGCAACGTCATGCTGCTGTCGGTGTCGGTCTGGGCCGGACACAGCCAGGGCATGGGCAGCGCCACCCGCGACCTGATGCACTGGATTTCGGCGCTGATCTGCATGCCGGCCATCGCCTATGCGCTGCGTCCCTTCGCGCGCTCGGCGCTGTCGGCGCTGCGCCACGGCCGCACCAACATGGACGTGCCGATCACCATCGGCGTCCTGCTCGCCACCGGCATGAGCCTGTTCGAGACGATCCACAGCGGCGACCATGCCTACTTCGACGGCGGCGTGATGCTGCTGTTCTTCCTGCTGGTCGGCCGCTATCTCGACCAGCGGGCGCGTGGCCGGGCGCGTTCGGCGGCGGAACAGCTGCTGGGACTGCGCGCCAACGCCGTCACCATCCTGCGCGAGGACGGCACCAGCGCCGTCGTTCCGCCGGAACAGGTCACCAGCGGATCCACCATCCTGGTCGCGGCCGGCGAGCGCATCCCGGTGGACGGCCGGGTGTCCGACGGCATCTCCGACCTCGACACCGGCCTGATCACCGGCGAGACGGTGCCGGGCACCGCAAGGCCGGGCGACCAGGTCTTCGCCGGAACGCTGAACCTGACCGCGCCGCTGCGCCTGACCGTCACCGCGGTGGGGGAGGGCACGCTGCTGGCCGAGATCGTCCGGCTGATGGAGGTGGCGGAGCAGGGGCGCGCCAAATATGTCGCCATCGCCGACCGGGTGTCGCGGCTCTATGCCCCGGTGGTGCATCTGGCCGCCCTGAGCACCTTCGCCGCCTGGATGCTGCTGGGCGGGGCGATGTGGCAGGACGCGCTGATGAATGCCATCGCCGTGCTGATCATCACCTGCCCCTGCGCGCTGGCGCTGGCGGTGCCGGTGGTGCAAGTGATCGCCAGCGGTCGCCTGATGCGCCAGGGCACCCTGTTGAAGAGCCCGACCGCGTTGGAACGACTAGCCGCCATCGACACGGTGGTGTTCGACAAGACCGGAACCCTGACCGAAGGGCGCCCGGTTCCGCAGCTGGACGGGCTGGCGGCCGAGGATCTGGCGCTGGCGGCCTCGCTCGCCGCGGCAAGCCGCCATCCGCTCGCCCGCGCCCTCGCTGCAGCCGCGCCACAGGTGCCGGTGGCCGCAGGCGTCCGCGAGATCGCCGGTGCCGGCCTGTCGCTGCATACCCCGGATGGGGAGGTTCGGCTCGGCAGCCGCCGTTTCACCGGTGCGCCGCTGGAGGCGGAGGACGCCGCCGGTCCGGAGCTGTGGCTCGCCCGTCCGGGCGAGGAGCCGCGGCGAATCGTGTTCCTCGACGCTCCGCGGCCGGACGCCGCGGCCGTGGTGGCGGCGCTGAAGGCCCGCGGGCTGGAGGTGCGGCTGCTGTCGGGCGACCGCCGTGGCGCTGTTGCGGCGGTGGCGGAGCGGCTGGGCATCGCCGACTGGCGGGCCGAGCAGACGCCTGCCGACAAGACCGCCGTGCTGGCGGAACTGGCCGACGAGGGACGCACCGTTCTGATGGTGGGCGACGGGCTGAACGACGCCCCGGCGCTGGCCGCGGCGGCGGTGTCGATGTCGCCCTCCACCGCGGTGGACGTCAGCCAGACCGCGGCCGACGTGGTGTTCCAGGGCCGCCTGCTGCGCCCGATCGTCGAGACGGTGGAGGTCGCCCGCCGGTCCGGCCGCCTGGTCCGGCAGAATTTCGGCATCGCACTGGTGTATAACCTCTTCGCGGTGCCGCTCGCGATGGGCGGAATGCTGACGCCGCTGCTGGCGGCGCTCGCCATGTCGTCGTCGTCGCTGATCGTCATTCTCAACGCGCTGCGGCTGGCCCGCGGTGCCGTCGTCAAGGATGTTCCCGTCCAGGATATGACTGTGCGGGATCTGCCGGGTAAGGATTCGGGTGATGGACGAGCTTCTCTATCTGATCGCGATCGCGCTCAGCCTGGGCGGTCTGGGGCTGGCGGCCTTTCTGTGGGCGCTGAAGTCCGGCCAGTTTGACGATCTCGACGGCGCGGCGCACCGCGTCCTGTTCGACGACGACCTGCCGGCGGCTCCCCGGTCCGGGACCGAGCCGCCCGCCCCGGAGGCTGTCCGGAGGCAATAGTGCCAAAGCCCGTATGGGCAAAGAAAAGGTTGTATGCGTGCGAGGTTGCGATTCTCGGCGATTGCCACCAATATGAGCCCATGCGGAATGAAAGGCTGGGTTCGTCCATGCCACCTTTTGATACGGTTCGCGCTCGGGAAAAGAGCGCTGCGACGGAAATGAATCCCTGCGGGGCCTGTCCCGTGCGCAGCCTGACGGTTTGCGCCGCGCTGGAACCGGAGGAGCTGCGCCGTCTTGCCGACATTCTGCAGAATGTGCGCATCGATGCCGGCCACACCCTGTTCGCCGAAGGCGACGCGGCCGACGCGCTCTACAACGTCACCTCCGGTACGGTGAAGCTGTACAAGCTGCTGCCGGACGGCCGGCGCCAGATCACCGGCTTCCTGGTGACCGGCGACTTCCTGGGGCTGGCCGTCAACGACAGCTATGCCTACACCGCAGAGACCGTCACCAGCGCCTCGCTCTGCCGCTTTCCGCGCAAGAAGATCGACGCTCTGCTGGAGGAATTCCCCAAGATGCAGCGGCGCCTGTTCTCCATGGCGTCGAACGAGCTGGCCGCCGCGCAGGACCAGATGCTCCTGCTCGGCCGCAAGACGGCGAAGGAGAAGATCTGCTCCTTCCTGCTGATGCTGTCCCAGCGGGCCGCCCGCCGCGGTCACAAGGAAAACCCGGTCTTCGTGCCGATGAGCCGCGCCGACATCGCCGATTATCTGGGCCTGACCACCGAGACGGTCAGCCGCACCTTCACCCAGTTGAAGACCGCGGGCGTCATCTCGCTGCAGGAAGGCAACAAGGTCCTGATCGCGGACATCGACGCGATGTACGATCTGGCCGAAGGGGCGTGAGCCTCGCGCTTTTGCGGGATGCGGGTGTGTTCGACAATTTTTCCACGGATGTCACGGATTTGAACACGGATGTCACGGATGTTCTTCTGCAAGGCCTTGGCCTTCCTGAGAGCATCCGCTTCGGCAAGCCATAGGAAAATCCGTGTAATCCGTGTCTAAATCCGTGACATCCGTGTAAATCTTGCCATCGCTTGTCCGCGCGCCGGCAAGACTACGGCGCGCGTTACTCCCGCCGCACCGGCCGCAGCTCGAACTGCAGCCACACCAGCATCGACACCACCAGGATCGCGCCGGCCTGGTGGGCGGCGGCGACCGGGAGCCACACCACGGTCAGCAGCGTGACGATGCCCAGCGCGATCTGCAGCAGGATCATGGCGGCCGACGCCACAGCGGCGCGGCTGGCCCGGCCGGGCAGGCGGGCGTTCAGGATGCGGGCGGACAGCACCAGGACCACGACTCCGGTCAGGATCGCCAGCGCGCGGTGGATGAGCTGGATCGACGCGGTGTTCTCGAACGGATTGAGCCACCAGGGGGTCAGCGTGTTCACCTCCGGCGGAATCCAGTGGCCGGCCATCAGCGGGAAGGTGTTGTAGGCGAGGCCGGCGTCCGATCCGGCGACGAAGGCGCCCCAGACGATGGTGACGGCGACCAGCCCAAGCGCCCAGCCGGCAAGGCGGCGCAGGCCGGCAGCCTCCGGACGCCACCCCGCCAGCGGCAGCGGGTCGAGCAACCCCAGCGCAGTGCGCAGCAGCAAGGCGTAGATCAGGATCGCGGTGCCGAGATGCAGGGCCAGCCGGTAATGGCTGACGTTCGGCGCATCGACCAGCCCGCTCTTCACCATGAACCAGCCGATGCCGCCCTGCAGCCCGCCCAGCAGGAACAGGCCCATCAGTTTCGGCCACAGTTCGGCCGAGATGCGGCCCTGCATCCAGAAGCGCAGGAAGGGGATGAGGAAGACGAACCCGATCAGTTGGCCCCACAGCCGGTGGAACCATTCCCACCAGAAGATCGACTGGAACCCCGCCAGATCCATGTGGCTGTTGTAGATGCGGAACTCCGGCGTCTGCTTGTAGAGGTCGAAGACCCGGTTCCACTCCGCCTCCGACAAGGGCGGCAGGATACCGATCAACGGTTTCCACTCCACCATCGACAGGCCGGATTCGGTCAGCCGGGTGATGGCGCCGATCACGGCCATGGCCAGCACCATGGCGGCGCAGACCAGAAGCCAGACGGCGATCGGCCGATTCGGGTTGGGGCGGGCGGAGGAGGCGAGGCTGTCGGAGGCAAAGGCGGTCACGGCGGTAATCCGGAGCACGGCGGTGGGATGTTCGCCAATGTGGTGCGAACATCCCGCTCCGTCAAACGCCTCTTGTCCCGTATGGGGCGGGCGGTGTCCGCTCAGGCGGTTCCGTCGACCGTGGCGATGCCGCCCTGGGCCTGGGCGGTCTGGCTCTGGAACAGTGCCGCCTCGGCCGCACGGCGGGCGACGAGGCCCGGCAGCTGGGTCGGCTTGCCGTTCACCGTGGCGTAGACCCAGCGGCCGAACTGGCCTGCGGCCCCGGCATAGTCGCCGGCGTTCAGCAGCTTCAGCAGGGTCGAGCTTTGCAGACTGCCGGCCCCCAGATTGAAGACGAAGGAGGACAGGGCGCCGCGCTGGTCGTCGTTGAGGGGCACCTTCACCAACGCGTCGACGCGGCCGGCGGCATCCGTCAGGTCGGAGGCGAGGAAGCTGTCGGCCTGATCGGCAGTGATGGTCTGGCCCATCTTCACGCCCGCCGTGTGACCGTAGCCGATGGTGGGGACGCCCGCCGGGCAGCGATAGGCTTTGAGATACAGACCTTCGAAATGCTTCACGAGGTCGACCGCGGCTTGGCAGACCGGCTTGGTGGTCATGATTGAGAACTCCCGCTTCGCGCGCCAGGAGGGCAACATACGCCCTCAAAGGAGGCTATTTTAGGCAAAATGCTCGCGAAGCGGGAAGTATAGATTTCAAATTGTCGCAAACGGCTACCGGGGCGAGGCGTGAGGCTCAGGGCGCGAGGGTGTGGGCCGCCCCGAACAGCACGAACAGGACGAACAGGAGCGCGGACAGTCCGGCGATGGTCGTGCATTCCAGCAGCGCCTCCACCAGCCTGCCCTCGCGATCCTGGCAGGTCGGAAGCCTAAAACTCGGAGGCTTGCAAGTCCGCTGCCCGATGGCGGGACTGGCGCCGGTGCCGTTTGCCGCCTCGTCCGCCACCTCGCCGGACAGGCTGCCGGCTGCATCACGATCGCTCCAGCCTTCGTTCCAGGACTTTGTCCTGCGCTCCGCCATCATCGCGCCCTCCGCAATCTCCATCGCCGGAATTCGCTAAAATTTTAGCGATCCGGGATGGCGGGCGCTGTGACGGCTGTCACAGGGGCGCGGAGGGCGTGACGTCGGGGGCTGCTGCAAAAGCCCGGAAGGGCGTCAATGAATACGGAAATCCACGGCGGCGTGACGCAGAGCGCCGGGGGTGATCAGGGTCTGTGTCGCCAGCCGCACCGAATGCAGCTTGCCGTCGAGGTTGCGCTGCCAGAAATCGAGGGAGCGCCGCAGGACGGGATACTCCGGCGCCTGATCCAGATCCGGCCAGAGATAGCACTGCAGAAGGCCGGGATACTCCGGCATGTGATAGAGGATCTCGGCCGTGGTCAGGCGGAAATCACGGAGCTGGCGGACGAGATTGGCCATGCGTGGTCTCCCATGCGGTCGGCTGATCGGTCGGGACTGCGCGGTGTCCGGTTGCTCTCATGCGATCCCGATGGCGGTGCGCCGATACCGGGAAGGTCGGATCCCCATGTGACCCTTTGAAGAAATCTTGCCCGGCGGCGATCCCTCCCGCAAGACGGAAAATCGTTCTCCGACAATATGTTAGAAGCATGGAGCGACGAGTGCCGCCGGCATTTGCGCCAAATTCCGAAACGAGCCTCTTGAATCCCCAAACTGCTTCGATTAGCTGTCTGGCACTCGCCGGGTGGGAGTGCTAACAGCCGCCGCCCGCGCCAAATCACGTCATTCAGAACCAAGCCTTGATCCAAGGAGGCATTCCATGAAGTTCCGCCCGCTGCACGACCGCGTCGTCGTCAAGCGTCTGGAGTCCGACACCAAGACCAAGGGTGGGATCATCATCCCCGACACGGCCAAGGAAAAGCCGCAGGAAGGCGAGATCATCGCCGTCGGCCCCGGCGCCCGTGACGAGGCCGGCAAGGTCGTGGCGCTGGACGTCAAGGCCGGCGACCGCATCCTGTTCGGCAAGTGGTCGGGCACGGAAGTGAAGATCGAAGGCGTCGATTACCTGATCATGAAGGAATCCGACATCATGGGCGTCATCGAGGCCTAAGTCCTCCGCCCGTATCCTTCGAAATTTGCAAGTTAAAGGAATCGAGACATGGCTGCCAAAGACGTCAAGTTCGGCCCCACCGCGCGCGAAAAGCTGCTGCGTGGCGTTGACATCCTCGCCGACGCCGTGAAGGTCACGCTGGGCCCGAAGGGCCGCAACGTCGTGATCGAGAAGTCCTTCGGCGCTCCGCGCATCACCAAGGACGGCGTGTCGGTCGCCAAGGAAATCGAACTGTCGGACAAGTTCGAGAACATGGGCGCCCAGATGGTCCGCGAGGTCGCCTCGAAGACCAACGACCTGGCCGGTGACGGCACCACCACCGCCACCGTCCTGGCCCAGGCCATCGTCCGCGAAGGCGTGACGAAGGTCGCCGCCGGCCTGAACCCGATGGACCTGAAGCGCGGCATCGACATCGCCGTCGCCGCCGTCGTCGCCGACATCCAGGCCCGCGCCAAGAAGGTCACGACCAACGACGAGATCGCCCAGGTCGGCACCATCTCCGCCAACGGCGAAGCCGAAATCGGCAAGATGATCGCCCAGGCGATGGAGCGCGTCGGCAACGAAGGCGTCATCACGGTGGAAGAGGCCAAGAGCCTGGACACCGAACTGGACGTCGTCGAGGGCATGCAGTTCGACCGCGGCTACCTGTCGCCGTACTTCATCACCAACGCCGACAAGATGATCGCGGACCTCGAAAACCCGTTCATCCTGCTGCACGAGAAGAAGCTGTCGGGCCTCCAGCCGCTGCTGCCGGTCCTCGAGGCCGTCGTTCAGTCGTCGCGTCCGCTGCTGATCATCGCCGAGGACATCGAGGGCGAGGCCCTGGCCACCCTGGTCGTCAACAAGCTGCGCGGCGGCCTGAAGATCGCCGCCGTCAAGGCCCCGGGCTTCGGCGACCGCCGCAAGGCGATGCTTGAGGACATGGCCATCCTGACCGGCGGCCAGGTCATCTCGGAAGACCTCGGCATCAAGCTCGAGAACGTCACCCTCGACATGCTGGGCACCGCCAAGAAGGTCGTGATCTCCAAGGAGACCACCACGATCGTCGACGGCGCCGGCGAGAAGGCCGACATCGAAGCCCGTTGCGGCCAGATCCGCGCCCAGGCCGAGGAGACCACCTCGGACTACGACCGCGAGAAGCTGCAGGAGCGTCTGGCCAAGCTGGCCGGCGGCGTCGCGGTCATCCGCGTCGGCGGTGCGACCGAGGTCGAGGTGAAGGAGCGCAAGGATCGCGTTGACGATGCCATGCACGCCACCCGCGCCGCGGTGGAAGAGGGTGTGGTCGCCGGTGGCGGTTCGGCCCTGCTGTACGCCGGCAAGGCGCTGGACAAGCTCGTCCCGGTCAACGACGAGCAGCGCGTCGGCATCGACATCATCCGCCGCGCCCTGCAGGCCCCGGTCCGTCAGATCGCCTACAACGCGGGCACCGACGGTTCGATCGTGGTCGGCAAGCTGCTGGACCAGAACGACGCCAACTACGGCTACGACGCCCAGAAGGGTGAGTTCACCGATCTGGTCGCCGCCGGCATCATCGACCCGGTGAAGGTGGTCCGCACCGCCCTGCAGGATGCGGCCTCGATCGCCGGCCTGCTGATCACCACCGAGGCGATGATCGCCGAGAAGCCGGAGAAGAAGGCTGCTCCGGGCGGCATGCCGGGTGGCATGGGCGGCATGGACGACATGGGCTTCTAATCAGCCCGCAGTCCGTCTATCTGCCGACCGTTCCGCGGTTCGGGAAAGGGGCGCCTCCGCAAGGGGGCGTCCTTTTTCTTTTGGGGCCGTGGATGCCCCGGGGATGCGCCGGGGATACGTTGGCAGGTTGCAGCCACCCTCCGCCATCCGGAAAAGTCAAGGCGAAGTCCGCCTTGCTTTGGCGCGGGCGCCTCCCAATAATCCGCCCCTCTCGCCGGGCGCCCCAATGGGGGGCGCCGGCCTCTGACTTCCGTATTTTTAACGAGGGCTTGTTCCATGCGCTCCTTCGAGGGCCAGCATTCCGACAACGTCGCCATCAAGCGCACCCGCGAGCAGAAGCAGCGCCAGCTGGTTCAGCTCAAGGAGCAGCTGGCGACGCTGAAAGCCCACGCGGCCCCCGCCATCCGTGAAGCGCTGGTCAAGCGCATCGCCGAACTCGACGCCGAACTGCGCCAGCCTGCCAAGCCTCCCCGCGAGGGCCGCGAGGGTCGCGAGGACGCGCCGCGTCCCCCCCGTCGCGAATCGCGTCCCAGCGTCTTCCGTGCCGAAGACAGTGCCGACCGCAGCGCCGCGGTGTCCGCATCCAGCGTCTTCGCCTCACCCCGCCGCCGCAGCTGAGGACGGACAGCGCCATGCCTGCCGACCGCACCGCTCCCGTCAAAGGATCCCGTCTCGCCGATCAGGCCTGGCTGCTGATGATGCTGCCGCCTCTGTTCTGGGCCGGCAACGCGGTCCTGGGGCGTGCGGTCGCCGGGGCCGTGCCGCCCATCGGGTTGGCCTTCTGGCGCTGGTGCCTGGGCGTGCTGATCGTGCTGCCCTTCGCCTGGCCGCACCTGCGCCATGACATCACGCCGATCCTGGCGCGGTGGAAGAGCGTGCTGCTGCTGGGCACGCTGGGCATCGGCATCTACAACACCTTCCAATACATCGCGCTGAACACGACGACCGCGCTGAACTGCGTGATGCTGCAGTCGTCGATGCCCGTGATGATCGTCCTGATGAGCCTCGTCCTGTTCCGCGACCGGATCGGGGCGATGCAGGGGCTGGGCATCGCCGTCTCGCTGGTCGGTGCGATGACGCTGATCTCCCATGGCGATCCGGCGACGCTGCTGGGACTGGAGTTGAACGCAGGCGATGTCTGGATGCTGGCGGCGGTGGTGATCTATGCCGCCTATACCACGCTGCTGCGCCGCCGGCCGGCGATCCATGGCCTGAGCTTCGTCGTCGTCACCTTCGCCATCGGTGCCGTGGAGCTGCTGCCCTTCTACATCTGGGAAAGCCTGAGCGGGCATCCGGTGCAGGCGAGCGGCATCACGCTGCTGGCGGTCGGCTATACCGTGCTGTTCCCGTCCATCGCCGCCTATCTCTGCTTCAACCGGGCGGTGGAACTGCTCGGCCCCAACACGGCGGGTCTCGCCATCCATCTGGTGCCCGTCTTCGGCAGCCTGCTTGCCATTCTGTTCCTGGGCGAGCAGCCGCATCTCTATCACGGGATCGGCATCGCCCTGATCGCCGCCGGCATCGTCCTGGCGACCCGCCGCCGCGTCTGACGGATTGCCGGATCGTTTCCGGCGCCGAGTAATTTTCTTTATTCCGTATCGAAACGATATTGTTCGAGAGTTGTTCTGTCTCGCAAGGCGGCGTCGGCCCGGTGGTATTCTTCCATCGGTTCTTCGGATCGTCTGGATTTTAGCGAAGATATTCTTGAATCTCGCCGATTGGTTTTACGGTATGTGGTGGGATAGTGCCCCGATTGGGTGTGCCGAGCGGATGTTCGCGCGTATACTATCCCCGATATCCTTTTAGACACACCCGCTATCCCTCGCGCCAGCGGCGGTCAATAAGGGATGACCGCTAAAATGCAGGTCATGGCGGCGGTTCGCAGATCGATCGGTCGCCATGAGGAGCCGGCGCTGTCCGCCGGTCCGCCGTGGTGGAGGTCCCAAGATGCCCCTGCAAATGCCTGTGCCGGTTTCCGTGAATACCGCCTGCCTCGTTCATATCGTCGACGGGGACCTGCTGTCGCGCAGCACTCTCTCGCGGGCATTGGGTGCCGTCGGCATTGCCTGCCGCGTCCACAGCACCGGCGCCGACGCGCTGGCCGTGCTGGGCACCGCCTCCTCCTGCATCGTCGTGCGCAACGACTTGCCGGACATGACCGCCATCGAGTTCATGGCCGAGGCATCGCTGCACGGCCATGACCTGCCGGTTCTGGTCGTCACCGGACAGGGCGATGTCGACGCCGCCGTGGCCGCGATGAAGGCCGGGGCGTCCGACTGCATCGCCCGGCCCTTCGCGGTCCCGGCCTTCCTGGATCGGCTGCGCGCCTGCCTGGCGTCGGGCAATCCCCATGCAGAGCGGCGCGACCGCAGCCGCGACGCCGTCCGCCGGCTCGCCCTGCTGAGCCGCCGCGAGTCGGAGGTGCTGGAACTGATCGTCGACGGCAAGCAGAGCAAGACCATCGCCTGGGAACTGGGCATCAGCATCAAGACGGTGGAGGTCCACCGCGCCCGCATCATGGAGAAGACCGGCTGCCGGTCCATCGTCGGGCTGGGCCGCCTGTGGGAAGCGGCGGAGATGCTGCGCGGCCGCGACCTGCCGCGTGCGCTGCCCATCCGCCAGCCGGCGATGATGGAAGCGATCGCATCCTGACAGTCCATCCGGGTGCGGCTTTCCGGGCGGAATGACGTTGCCGGGACCGAAGCTTCGAAAATCGGTGCCGGTCCGGTCCTTCTCGTTGGGATCGGCGGCCAGAGGATTGTAAAGTTCTGGAGAAGAGCAACCAGAACGCCGACAGGAGCGGTCCGATGTTCCCCGACCATGGTCACCGTCGCATTTCCGTGGCGTCGCCCGACGATATCGCCACGGCGCGGCGGATCGCGGCGGAGCGGGCCGATGGCGTGCTGGCTGCCGAAGAGGCGGCCCGTTTGGACCGTCTTGTGGCGTCGCTGTGCGGATATGCGCTGAACCGTCCCGATGGGACGCTGCTGATCGCCCGCATGCGGTCCGGAGCCGGGGTCGAGTGCTTGGCGTACGACCGCGATCCCGCAACGACCGAACTGCCGCCGGACCCGGTCCAGGGGCTTGGCGCCGATCTGGAGGCGGCGCGGCGGCTGGCCGACCGTTTCCACATCCACGCCACGCCGGGCATCGGGTCGGCGCTGCTGGTCCGCGTGCTGCGCCCCGGTGCCGACGATTCGCCGCCCGCCGACGCCATGGCGGAGGCCGGAGCGGTGATGGTCGAGCGACAGGGTGGCGAAACCGTCCGGCGCGGGCCCTTCATCGACCACTGGTTCGTCCGCTGCTCCTCCGCCCGCGGGCCGGACGGTCCCTGTGGAATCGCGCTGATGATCGACGGCGAGACCGAGCCGGATGATCAGGCGGCCGATCAGGAGGCAGGCGGAGCCGGTGAGAAGGCGCCGGCCGGGCCGTTGACCAGGATGACGCCGGAGGTGATCGCGCAGGTCGAGACGGTGGTCGCCGCGACGGTGCCCGATCTGCCCGCCCCCGTGGTGGTCAACGCCATCCGGCGCGACCTGAGGATTCGGCCCGAGTTGGGGCTGTCCCACGATCCGGTCCTGAAACGGATCGGCCGGTCCGCCCTGGCGATTCTGCGATTCGACGGCAAGGCGGTCGATTACACGGCGCTCGGCACCCTGGCCGGCGCGGTGGTGCGCCCGCAGGAGATGCTGGCGCTCGGTGCCCGCTGGGCGATGGTGGGATTCAATCCGCGGGCTCCGGCGTCGGTCCATCTGCTGTGGGGACCGGGCGATCATGTGGTCCTCTACACCAGCGGATGCGCCCGGCTGCCGGCCCTGTTCATCCACCGCGACCTGCACAAGGTCGATCCCACCCTGGCGGCACTCGTCCTGCTGCGCGACGGTGTCGTGCGCGACGACGACCACACCATCCTGGTCCTGCGAAACCGCGTCGACCGCGTTTCCGCTTCCGTCGGCTGAGTGTCCGTCAGCGGCCCCAGCCGTGCGGGCCGCCGGGGCGTTCCCACGCATGCGGGTCGCCGTTATGGTCGCCTCCGCCCCGGTTGCCCCAATTCCCCCGGTTGCCCCAATCCCCTCGATTGCCCCGATCCCCGCGGTTTCCCCAATCCCTGCGATTTTCCCAGCCCCGCCCGCGCCAGCTGCGGTTGTCATCCCATGTGCGATAGCGATAGCCGGGCTGCACGACGACCGGCGGCGGAACCGCGTATACGGTCGGAGGCGGCACCACCACGGTCTCGCCATAGGCCGGGTAGTAGGGATCGTACCCGCCCGTGGCGACGCAGCCCGACAGTGCGGCGGCGCTCGCGGCAGGAGCAGGGCGGTCAGGATCTTGGGGCGGACGATGCTCATGGCCTTGCTTTCCGTAGTGCAGGGACCGGACTCGGCGGTGAGGCTGGTCATCGGTACAAACACCTCAGCGCGCCCGGCTATTCCATACCCCCTTGGCGTCAATCCGTTCGCCCAGCGGTTCATCGGGCGATTCATGGAGCGATGGATCATGGAAAGGGATGGATGAAACAAGAACTATGAATTTAACATATCCTGTGGACGCCGCCATCCTGCGCCTCGACTTCTTCTCCATCCTTGAAGGCGAGGCCATCATGAAAGCCATCGGTTACCGCAAGAGCCTGCCCGTCACCGACGTCGACGCGCTGATCGATGTCGAGATCGACCGCCCGACCCCCACCGGCCGCGACCTGCTGGTCCGGGTGGAGGCGGTTTCCGTCAATCCCGTCGACACCAAGCTGCGCCGCAACGCCGCTCCCGCCGATGGCGATCTGCGCATCCTGGGCTTCGACGCCGCCGGTATCGTCGAGGCGGTCGGACCGGATGTCACCCTGTTCCGCCCAGGCGACGCCGTGTTCCATGCCGGCTCCATCGACCGCCCGGGCACCAACGCCGAGTTCCATCTGGTCGACGAGCGCATCGTCGGCGCGCGTCCGGCCAGCCTGAGCGTGGCCGAGGCCGCCGCCCTGCCGCTGACCGCCATCACCGCCTGGGAGATGCTGTTCCACCGCCTGGGCCTTCCGCGCGACGGGGGCGCCCAAAATAATGGTGAGGGCAAATCGTTGCTGATCGTCGGCGGGGCCGGCGGCGTCGGCTCCATCGCCATCCAGCTGGCCCGCCGGCTGACCAAGGTTCGCGTGCTGGCCACCGCGTCCCGTCAGGAGACCGCCGACTGGGTGCGCGAGCTGGGCGCCCATGACGTGATCGACCACAGCCGGCCGATGGCGGAGCAGGTGAAGGCGCTGGGGCTGGCCGGCGTCGATTGCGTCTTCTCCACCAACGCCACCGACCGCCATTTCCAGGATCTGGTGGAACTGGTGGCGCCGCAGGGCCGCATCGGCCTGATCGACGACCCCGAGCCCATCGACGTCCGCCTGCTGAAGCGCAAGAGCGTCTCGCTCCATTGGGAGCTGATGTTCACCCGTCCGCTGTTCCAGACCGACGACATGATCGCCCAGCATGAGCTGCTGACCGAGGTGTCGCGTCTGGTCGATGCCGGCATTCTGCGCACGACGCTGACGGAGACGCTCGGACGCATCGATGCCGCAACCCTGCGCAAGGCCCATGCTCTGATCGAGTCGGGCAAGGCCCGCGGCAAGGTGGTGCTGGAAGGCTTCTGACCGGCCGGCTCGCCCTGCCCGTTCAACCCGCCAGGGCAAGCGGCGGGCGGGCCGGGTACATGGTCGACAGACTGTCCAGAATGAAGCCGACCAGAGGTTCGGCGAGGCGGCGGTTGCGCGCCGTCTCGCCGAAGATCGCCATTTCGACGTTGCCCAGTTCGGGCAGGCCGTCCTCCACGCCCAGCCGGCGGACGCCCTCCGGTATGGAGGATTCGCTCAGCACCGCCACGCCCAGCCCGGCGCGGACGGCGGCCTGAACCCCCATGACACTGCCGCTGGTGTAGACCACCCGCCAGGGGCGCCCGGCCTCGCCCAGCGCCGCCAGCCCGCGGTTGCGGAAGACGCAAGGTGCGGGCAGGGCGCAGAAGGGAAGGGGGCCGTCGGCAGGGATCTCCAGCCCGGGGGCCGCGACCCAGCGCATCGGTTCGGTCCAGATGCCGCGTCCCCGGCTGTCGCCCGCGTCGCGGCGGGAGATGACGAGGTCCAGGTCACCCCCATCCAGCGCCGAGACCAGTTCGCCGCACAGACCCACCCGTACGTCGATGTGCAGGCGCGGGTGCAGCTTGGCGAAGCGGCGCAGGACATGGGGAAGATGGTCGGACAGGAAATACTCCGCCACGCCCAGGCGCAGTTCGCCCTCCGCCGCCGGTTCGGCGAAGCGGCGCACCGTTTCGTCGTTCAGGTCCAGCAGGCGGCGGGCATAGCCCATCAGCAGCTCGCCGTCATGGGTCAGCGCCAGCGACCGGCTGGTCCGCTCGAACACCCGGCGGCCGAGCATGTCCTCCAGCTTCTTGATCTTGACGCTGATCGCCGACTGCGTCCGGCCCAGCCGTTCGGCCGCCGCGGTGAAGCCGCCGGCCTCCGCCACGGTGACGAAGGCGCGCAGCGCGTCGATCTCCAGGTCGGGCAGGGACATGAGAGATTCATTCCGAACAATGATCGTTAGTGCGCATCCTATCGGCATCGTTCATGGATGGCGAGCGGCGCATTGGGACAAGCGGCGGCCAAGCCGTTGAACCGGGACGTGGGCATTCTCATTGTCAGCCCTCCGGGCCTTGCCGCCCGGATGCCCGATGATCCCGAGGAGAGAGACGTCCGATGACCCGTTTTCCCGCGCCGGCCGGTAGTTTGGCCCTCGCATTCGCCGCCGCGGTCCTGCTTGCCGGCTGCCAGATGCCGGGCACCATGCCGCCGCAACAGACCGCCGCCCTCCCGCCGCCGGCAGTGCCGAAGCCGCCGCCCGAGGCCCGCGGTATCTGGATCGTCGGCAGCCCGGCCCTGCGCGGCACCGTTGATCAGGCGGCAGCCAAGTATGACGGCGGACCCGACACCAAGCCGCGTCTTGATGCCCGCGGCACCGCCGCCGGCTTCCGCGCCTTCTGCGGCGGGGTCGGGCTGGACCATCCCGACATGGTGGCCTCCGACCGCCCGATCGGCGCGGCCGAATACCAGCGCTGCCGCACCGCCGGCATCACGCTGACCGAATACGCCTTCGGGCCGAAGCGCTTCGTCTACGTCAAGGACTCGCACATGATGGCTGTCCCCGGCGTGAACGACTTCGTCGCCAGCTGGGGCCAGAGCGGCAAGCCGGTGAGCGCGCCGACCGCGGGGAGCTGAGAGGCGGAGGTCGAGGGAGGATTACCCCGCCGCGAACAATCCGCCCTCGTCGGGGGCGTCGGCCGCGTCGTCGGCGTTCGGATCGCCGAGCGCGGTTTCCCACCCCAGTGCCGGCAGGCTGATGGCGCGGGTGTTGCCGAGGCCGCTGCGGCTGGTGATGAAGCCGCGCTGTTCCATGTAGGTCAGCAGGCGGCGGCCGCGTCCCTTCGACCGGCTGCCGCAGGCGCGGGCCACGTCGGCATCCGATGGGCAGGGGGCGTGGTCGAGGGCGGCGCGGGCCAGCAGCAGGAAGACCGGCTGGATGTCCTCCGCCAGGGTGGCGGCGACCTCCGTCGCGCGCTGCCAGGCGGGATCGTCGCCGCTGCCGGCCCCGGCGCGGGCGGTCGCCAGACGACGGCGGAAGGCGGGCAGCGCCAGCCGGTCGCCATCCACCCCGCGGCCCCGGCAGCGCACCAGGAAATCCTGGTACAGCACGGCCAGCGAGCGGTAGGGCGCCTCCGGATCGGCCAGCACCTCGGCCAGAACCTGATCGTATTGCGCCTCGCGCTCGGCAGCCTGTTCGGCGGTTTCCTCCGGCTCCAGGGGCAGCAGGGCCGGCTGTTCGGCGGCGCTGTCGTCGGTTGACGGCGGCGGGGCGGCGGGACGGCCACGCGCCAGCTGCGCCATCAGGTCGGCGCTGGCGGAGGTCGAGGGGCGGCGGACATAGCGCGGCGGCTCAGGTTCGGTGGTGGTGAAGATCAGGTCGCGGGCGTCCGCCACCGGGGTGGCGGGGGGTGGCATCAGGGTCGGGCTGCCGGTGCGGCCCTGGGTCTCCACCGCGCCGATGCGCAGCGGCAGCGGCCGGCGCGACAAAGCGGGGCCGAGCGCGATGAAATGCCCGCGCTCCAGATCGCGGAACATCTCCGCCTGCCGGCGCTCCATGCCCAGCAGGTCGGCGGCGCGTGCCATGTCGATGTCGAGGAAGGTGCGGCCCATCAGGAAGTTGGACGCCTCGGCGGCGACATTCTTCGCCAGCTTCGCCAGACGCTGGGTGGCGATCACCCCGGCAAGCCCGCGCTTGCGCCCGCGGCACATCAGGTTGGTCATGGCGCCGAGCGAGACCTTGCGCGCCTCGTCCGACACCTCGCCGGCGGCCGAAGGGGCGAACAGCTGCGCCTCGTCCACCACCACCAGCATCGGATACCAGAAGTCGCGGTCGGCATCGAACAGCCCGCCCAGGAAGGCGGCGGCATGGCGCATCTGCATTTCCGCATCCAGCCCTTCCAGGTTCAGGACGACGGAGACGCGGTGCTGGCGCACGCGGGCGGCGACCGATTGCAGCGCGGCCTCGCTGTGCTCGTCGGCTTCCACCACCACATGGCCGAAGCGTTCGGCCAGGGTGACGAAGTCGCCTTCCGGGTCGATCACCGCCTGCTGCACCCATTGGGCGCTCTGTTCGATCAGCCGGCGCAGCAGGTGCGACTTGCCGGAGCCGGAATTGCCCTGGACCAGCAGACGGGTCGCCAGCAGCTCCTCCAGGTCGAGCGTCGCGGCACCGCCCGCGTTCGTCGCCCCCATGTCGATGCCGACCTTCATCCCGCTCGCCTCCCACTCGCCCGAACCGCCTCCAACGCTGGCGGGGCCTTCCTATAGCGCAGGCGGGCGCGGCGATACGAGGATTCGATTCGGGACGGGCGGGCGGCGGAGGGGAAACTACTCTCCGGCCGATTGAGCGGCGATGGTCCGGATGAGCGTTCCGGTGGTGGGGTGGGTCTTGCGGCGGAGGGCGGTTTGACCATATTCTGGCGGACAGGAGGGTGCGGTGCCAGCCGCACCCCCCGTCCGGTCCGGTTACTTCAGCAGATCGAGGATCGCCTTGATCTGCTGAAGCACCAGGACCAGGAGGACGAGTGCTTTTTCCACTCCGTGCTCCCAGGTAGGTGGGAACCGGGCGGTGGCCTGTCCGCCGCCCGGTTCCCACCGCTGCATGCATAGCGATGCATAGTGGTGCGGGCAACGCGCATTCCACCGCACCGTGTGGGATGTATTCCGCAGTCAACCCGTGCTCCAGAGGGTTTGAGCCATCCGCGTCTGCAGCGGGTGACGGTGTCGCGCGACAACGCCGGGCTGTGGTCATGAAAACGCAAACAAGCTCTGTTACAAGCAGATGCCGATTTACTGCGGGATCGGCGCTGGCGGACCAAGCGATGACTGTGCTGACCACCACCAAGGCCGGGACCATGGCGGGACTGACGGAAAGCGACCGTGCCGAGTCCCATGGTGCACGCTGGAACGCCGTTCGCTCCGCCGACGGCGATGCTGCGGCGTTCGACTGGGCGTCTGCGGTCGGTGCCCTGCGCTATGCCTTCCAGCCCATCGTCCAACTGCGCTCCGGCCGCTGCCACGGTTACGAGGCGCTGCTGCGCGGGTTCGAGCATACCGGCTTCGCCAATGCCGGCGAGTTGCTGGATGCCGCCGAGACCGCGGGATTGCTGGCGACGGTGGAGACCGCGCTGCACGCCAAGGCAGTCGCCGCCTACCGCGCGCTTGCGGGCTGGAGCGAGGCGAAGCTGTTCCTGAACCTGGACGCCCGGCTGATCGGGCAGCCGGACTCGCCCTGGCTGTCCCGCGATCCGGCCGCCGCGCGCAGCAGCGGCATCGTGCTGGAGCTGTCGGAAAGCCGTCCGGTCGCCAGCGGCGTCGCGGTGGATGCGGCGGTGGACCGCTACCGCCATGGCGGGGTCGGCATCGCCATCGACGATTTCGGCGTCGGCCATTCCGGCCTGCGGACCCTGTACGAGGCGCGGCCGGACTATGTGAAGATCGACCGCTTCTTCATCGCCGGCATCGACGCGGATTCGCGCAAGCGGGCACTGGTGGCGGCGTTGGCCGGGCACGCCCATGCGTTGGGCATCCAGATCGTGGCGGAGGGGGTGGAGACCGTCGCCGAGTTTTATACCTGCCGGGATCTCGGCTGCGACTTCGCCCAGGGCTTCCTGATCGCCCGGCCGCGGGTGGATTTGACCGGGCTGCCCAACCGCTATGCGATCGTCGAGGATCTCAACCGCCAGGACCGGCGCCAGCCCAGCGAATCGCACCGCCGCCTGTCGGAGGTGATCGAGCGGCTGCCGCCGCTGCGGGTCGATTCGCGCAAGACCGAGCTGCTGGACTATTTCCGCCGCGACGGCAGCGCCTCCATCGCCCCGATCGTGGACGAACAAGACCGGCCACTGGGGCTGATCCGGGAACGCGATCTCAAGCGCTTCGTCTATTCACGCTTCGGTGGAGAGCTGCTGCGCAATCGTGGGCTGGGCGATCGGCTGGACGATCTGGTCATCCGCTCGCCGGTCTGCGACATCTCCATGCCGCTGGACCGGGTGATCGAAGCCTTCTCCACCGAGTCCGCCGCCGATGGCATCGTGATCGTGGAGGGCGGCGCGTATGCCGGCGTGCTGTCGGGCGGCGCGCTGCTGCGGCTGGTGCATGAGCGCAACCTTGCGATGGCGACGGACCAGAACCCGCTGACGCGCCTGCCCGGCAACGCCGCCATCCTGCGCCACATCGAAGGGGCGCTGGCCGATGGTGCGCGCGGCCATGTGCTGGCCTATCTGGATTTCGATAACTTCAAGCCGTTCAACGACAATTTCGGCTTCCGCCAGGGCGACCGCGCCATCCTGATGTTCAGCGAGCGGCTGAAAGCCTGGGCCGGCAGCGCCGGGGCGGCCATCGACGCCGACGCCTTCGCCGGCCACATCGGCGGCGACGACTTCTTCCTGGGCGTCAGTGGTGGGGAGGAGGGGGAGGTGCTGGCCCGGCTGGCGGAGCTGCTGGCCCTGTTCCGCTCCGACGCCGAAAGCCTGTACGACGCCGAAACGCGGGTCAGCGGCGGGTTCCTGGCGAAGGACCGCTACGGGGCGGTGCGGCGTTTTCCGCTGCTGGCGGCCAGCGGCGTCGCCGTGGTGATCCCGCCCGGCTGCCACGGCCTGACCCCGGACGCCGTCAACGCCGCCATCGCCGACCACAAGGCCACCGCCAAGGGGGCGGAGGACAAGCTGTGCGTGGTGCGGCTGGCGTGAGGGGAGTCAGGGTGCGGTTGCCCCTCCCTCACGCATAATCCCGGAAGCTCTCCGCAGTGGCGCGGTCGTAGCCCTGGCTGGCGCGCAGGAGTTGCAACGTGTAGGGCTCGCGCGCGGCGCCGCGGCGCAAATCCTCCACCGTCATTTCCTCCACCAGCCGGCCGCGGTTCATCACCGCCAGCCGGTCGCACAGGTTGGCGACGACGGCGAGGTTATGGGTGACCAGCACCAGGGTCAGGCCATGTTCGGCCCGCAGGCGGCGCAGCAGGTTCAGGATCTCCGCCTGGACCGAGACGTCGAGTGCCGAGGTCGGCTCGTCCAGCAGCAGGACGCGAGGCTCCAGCACCAGGGCGCGGGCGATGGCGACGCGCTGGCGCTGGCCGCCCGACAGCTGGTGCGGGTAGCGGAAGCGGAAGGAGGGACCCAGACCGACATCGCGCAGCACCCGGTCGATGCGGGCATCGGCATCGCCCAGCCCATGGATGGCGATCGGTTCCGCCAGGATGCGGTCCACGGTGTGGCGCGGGTGCAGCGAGCCGTAGGGGTCCTGGAATACCATCTGGCAGAGTTTGTAGAAGCCCTTTTGCCTCTTCGGCCCCTGCTCCGCGCCGGCGACGGCGATGCGGCCGGTCCAATCGTCGTTCAGGCCGCTGACCGCGCGCAGGACGGTGGACTTGCCGGAGCCGGACTCGCCGACCAGTCCGAAGCTTTCCCCCTCCCGCACCGACAGGGTGACGCCGTCCACCGCGGTGACGGCGTCGGCGCCATCGCCGAAACTGACCCGCAAATCTTGGATATCGATCATCATCCTACGCCTCCAGCCAGGCGGGGTCGCGGCTCAGCACCGGCAGGTCGCCCGGCGGCTCGTCGATCTTCGGCAGGCTGGCCAGCAGGCCGCGGGTGTAGGGGTGTTGGGCGGCGTGCAGCTCCGACGCGCGGCAGCTCTCCACCACCCGGCCGGCATACATGATGAGGATGCGGTCGCAGAAGGAGGCGACGAGGTTCAGGTCGTGGCTGACGAAGATCATGCCCATGCCGCGCTGGGAACAGAGGTCGTCCAGGATCGCCAGCACCTGCATCTGCACGGTGACGTCCAGCGCCGAGGTCGGCTCGTCGGCGATCAGCAGGTCGGGGTCGGGGATCAGCATCATCGCGATCATGATGCGCTGGCCCATGCCGCCCGACACCTCGTGCGGGTAGCGGTCATAGACCCGCTCCGGATCGCGGATGCGCACGGCGGCCAGCATCTCCAGCGCGCGGCGCTTCGCCTCGGCGGCGCCGGCCTTGCTGTGGACGCGGTAGGCCTCGGCGATCTGGCGGCCGACGGTCATCACCGGGTTCAGCGAGTATTTCGGATCCTGCATCACCATGGCGATGCGCCGGCCGCGGATGTCGCGCATGCGCTTGGGTGACGCCGCCAGCAGATCCCCGCCGTCGAAGGCCAGCCGGTCGGCGGTGACCCGGCCCGGCGGCGGCACGAGGCGCAGGATGGAGCGGCCGGTCATCGACTTGCCGGATCCCGACTCGCCGACGATGCCCAGCTTCTCCCGGCCCAGGGTGAAGGAGACGCCGCGCACCGCCTCGGCCATGCCGGTGCGGGTGGGGAAGGCGACGCGGAGGTTGGAGACTTCGAGCAGGGGAGTGTCATCGGTCATCGTCAGTCCCCCTTCGGGTCCAGCACGTCGCGCAGCCCGTCGCCCAGCAGGTTGAAACCCAGGCTGACGATGAAGATGGCGAATCCCGGCATGGCGGCGACCCACCATTGCTCCAGCACATATTGCCGGCCGCTGGCGATCATCGCCCCCCATTCCGGCAGCGGCGGCTGGGCGCCGAGGCCGAGGAAGCCGAGGCCGGCGGCGGTCAGGATCACCCCGGCCATGTCCAGCGTCGTCCGCACGATCAGTGAGGCGACGCACAGCGGCATGATGTGGCCGAGGATGATGCGCAGGCTGGACGCGCCCTGCAGCCGGGCGGCGCTGATGAAGTCGGCGCGGCGGACGGTCAGCGTCTCCGCCCGCGCGATGCGGGCATAGGGCGGCCAGGAGGTGATGGCTATGGCGATCACCGCATTCTCGATGCCGGGGCCGAGCGCGGCGACGAAGGCCAGCGCCAGGATCAGCTTGGGGAAGGCCAGCGCGATGTCGGTGATGCGCATCAGCACGGTATCGACCCAGCCGCCGAAATAGCCGGCGACCGTGCCGATCACCAGCCCCGGCCAGCGGCGCCGTCGCCGCCACCAGCGCCACGATCATCAGCGTCAGCCGTGCGCCGTGGATCAGGCGGGAGAGGATGTCGCGCCCGAAGGCATCGGTGCCCAGCCAATGGGCGGCGCTCGGCGGCAGCAGCCGGTTGTTCAGATCCTGGGCATAGGGGTGGTAGGGCGCCAGCACCGGGGCCAGTGCCGCGACGACGACCAGGGCCAGCACGATCAGCAGCCCGGCGACGGCCAGCCGGTTGCGGCGGAAGGCGGTCCAACCGGCCCAGGCGCGGCCGAGCCGGGCCTGGGTGCGGGACTGCGGCGTGTCGGTGGTCAGCCAGTCGCGCCAGCCGGCGGATCGGGTGTCGGTGCGCGCGGTCATCGGGCTCGGGGATCCAGAAGGCGGTAGAGCAGGTCGGACAGCAGGTTCAGCGCGATGAAGACGGCGCCGACCACCAGCGTCCCGCCCAGCACCGCGTTCATGTCGGCGCTGAGCAGCGAATTGGTGATGTAGAGCCCCAGTCCGGGCCAGGCGAACACCGTCTCGGTCAGCACCGACCCCTCCAGCAGCCCGGCATAGGACAGGGCGATGACGGTGATCAGCGGCACCGCGATGTTGCGCAGCGCATGGCCCCAGACCACGCGGGTCTCCGACATTCCTTTCACCCGGGCGGTGGTGATGTATTCCTGGCGCAGTTGGTCCAGCATGAAGCCGCGCGTCATCCGCGCGATGTAGGCGACGCTGTAGAGGCCGAGGATGGCGGACGGCAGCACCAGATGCTGGACGGCATTCCAGAAGATGTCGGTTTCGCCGGCCAGCAGGGCGTCGACGGTGACGATGCCGGTCACCGTATCGACCATTCCCTCATAGAAGACGTCGACCCGGCCCGGTCCAGGCACCCAGTCCAGCTTGGCGTAGAACAGCAGCAGTGCCATCAGTCCCAGCCAGAAGATCGGCAGCGAATGACCGATCAGGCCGAGGAGGCGGATGGCATGGTCGGGCCAGCGCCCGCGATTGACGGCGGCGAACACCCCGGCCGGTACGCCCAGCACCGCGCCGATGACGACCGCGACCGTCGCCAGTTCGAGAGTCGCCGGGAAGACGCGCAGCACATCCTCCAGCACCGGGCGGGAGGTCAGCACCGAGGTGCCGAGGTCGCCCTGAGCCACGTCGCCGACATAACGGAGGAACTGCTGCCACAGCGGCAGGTCGAGGCCCAGCTGCGTGCGCATCTGCGCATAGCTTTCGGCATTCGCCCGGTCGCCGAGCGCCGACAGGACCGGGTCGGTCGGCACCACGCGCCCGATCAGGAATGTGACCAGCAGCAGGCCCAGCAGGGTGGCGGCCACCGTGACCAGCAGGGTCAGGCCGCGTTTCAGCGTAGGCAAGAGGACTCCCTCGCGGTTGGACGCGCTAGGGGATCACAGTCGGGGCTTTGTGCAAAGCCCGTCAAGGGCATAGGGGGGTATGGGGAGGTGGTCGTACGTGCCCCCACCCTTAACCCTCCCCCGCTGGGCGGGGGAGGGGACAAGTGCAGATGCGGGAGAGTGGAGGCAGTCCCTCCCCCGCCCAGCTCTCGCACAAAGCTATGCTTTGTGCTGACGCGACAGGCGGACCATAGGTCCGCTGAGAGCGGGGGAGGTTAGGTGGGGGTCTAACGCCCCCTCAGCTCACCACGTCCCGGCCGGGCTGGGATCGCCATGGGCACCGGCGGCCGGTTCGTGGTGGGCAAGCCAGCGCTCGGCCTCCAGCGCGGCCATGCAGCCCATGCCGGCGGCGGTGACCGCCTGACGATAGACCTTGTCCTTCACGTCGCCGGCGGCGAAGACGCCGGGGATGTCGGTGGCGGTCGAATCGGGGACGGTGACGATGTAGCCCGCTTCGTCCATCTCCACCTTGCCCTGGAAGATGCCGGTCGCCGGCACATGGCCGATGGCGACGAAGACGCCGGCCACCGGGATCACGCGCTCCTCGCCCGACTTGACGTTCTTGATGCGCACGCCGGTGACGGCGCGCGGGTTGCCCATCGTCCCGTCGCCCTCGCCGACGATCTCCTCGACCGTGCTGTCCCACACCACCTCGATCTTCGGATGGCGGAACAGGCGGTCCTGCATGATGCGTTCGGCGCGGAAGCTGTCGCGGCGGTGGATGACCGTCACCTTGGTGGCGTGGTTGGTCAGGTACAGCGCTTCTTCGACGGCGGAGTTGCCGCCGCCGATGACCGCCACCTCCTTGCCGCGGAAGAAGAAGCCGTCGCAGGTGGCGCAGGCCGACACGCCGAAGCCGCGATAGATCTCCTCGGTCGAGATGCCGAGCCAGCGCGCCTGGGCGCCGGTGGCGATGATGACGCTGTCGGCGGTGTAGGTGTCGCCGCTGTCGCCCTTGCAGACGAAGGGGCGCCGGGTGAAGTCGACGTCGGTGATCAGGTCGAACACCATCTTCGTCCCGACATGCTCCGCCTGCTTCTGCATCTGCTCCATCAGCCAGGGGCCCTGGATCGGATCGGCGAAGCCGGGGAAATTCTCCACATCGGTGGTGATCATCAGCTGCCCGCCCGGCTGCATGCCCTGGACCATCAGCGGTTCCAGATTGGCGCGCGCGGCATAGATGGCGGCGGTGTAGCCGGCCGGGCCGGCGCCGATGATGAGGACCCTTGGTGTGGTGCGTGGTGGCCATGGGTCTGATCCCGCAGTGATCGGCAGAAGGGAGTTTGCGATTGGAACGGTTCTAGAAACCGAACATATGGTCGAGGCTGAAGGCGCTTTCACCGGCAGCAAGGCAGCCATGGTAGCCGAACAGGCGGCAGGTGGTGTCGCGGATCAGCACATAGGCATGATCGCCCGCCGCAATCCGTTCCGCTTCCGAAAACATCTCGTGATAGCGCCAGAAACGTGAGCCGCCACAGGGGATTTCCAGCCGCTTCCGCGCCACCTCCACGCCGTCGCGGCGCCGCAGGATCAGCTTGGTGTCCGACAGGGCATGCCATGGCGTCGAGGCAGGGTAGACGAGGTGGCAGAGCGTGTCCCACGGATCGGTGCCCAGCCGCAGGAACAGGCGGGTCGACAGGCCGGGCGGGCGGCCATGGTAGCTCTGGGGTTCGTCGCGGTAGACCATCGCCATGTTGAACATGTGGCTGCCGAAGCTGGTCTCGGCCACATGGCCGGTCTTTACGTCCTCGTAACGGACCAGCGCGTGCAGCCAGCCGTCGGCAACCGTTCCGGCCTCGAAATCATAGACCAGTTCGACGTGGCCCCAGCCATCGACGACAGTCTTGTCGGCAACCAGCCCGGTGACGTCCAGCGCCCTGCTGTCGGAGCGCTTGAGGTTGCCGAAGCGGTGTTCCGCCACCGCGGCGCCGTTGCGGTCGTAGACCACGGCCTTCACCGGAAGTTCGATCTGCGCCGTGCTCATCGGCGTCGGCAGCAGGGTGGTGCGCCAACGGCCCATCGGCAGCAGCGGCGCCGGCAGGATGTGGCCCTTGCCGACCACGCCCTTGTCCACCGCGCCGCCGGTCAGCAGCGGCAGCTTGGGGTCCGGCTTCAGATCGGTGCGTTCCACATTGGCGTGGGCCATGCGGCGGCGGCCGTCTGCGGCGACGATCTCGTAACGCGGACGAACGAAATGCTTGCCGGCCTGCACCTCGAACTGCTGGGGCCAGCGTGCTTCGGGGAACAGGCTGGCGGTGTCCAGTTCGATGGTGGCGAAGGCCGGGACGGCGCGGTCGAGCACGCGGATCTCCGGCGACCCCATCAGGTTCAGCCCGACAGCGCCGGCCGGGATCGGGGTGGGGTGGCTGTTCTGGACCCACAACGACACCCGCTCGCCCTCGCGCGGGGCGGGCAGGCCGGCATAGAGATCGGCCGGCCAGGCGTTGGCGTCGTGGGTGCAGGACAGCACCGTCTCGTCGTCGCCATAGGTGTCGAGGGCGTATTTCACCACGTCATGCCCGGCGGCGCCGATGATGTGGAGGAACAGCGACCCGCAGAAGGGAGACAGGTTGAAGCGCTCGCGCACCTGCCGGCTGTCGATCACCACCGTGCCGTCGGTCGGCGGCATCGGCTCCGTCCAGTCGGCGATCGGGCGTCCCTCGCCGTCGAACAGGCAGGCCCACAGCCGGGTGCCCTTGGCTCCGTAGCGCGGCCAGTAGTTGGCCGACACCACGCGGGTATGGTGGCCGTCTCCGTCGCGGAACCAGGCGAAATTGGTCGCCCAGTTGAACTTCGACAGATAATGGCCGGGATCGTTCAGCATGTCTTCCGGCACGCGCATGGCGTCCAGCGAGACGACACCCGCCTGCTTCGGGATCAGGTGGGCGATGTGGCCTTCCAAGCGCTGCGAATCGAAGGCGACGATGAAGACGGTGCGGGCGCCGCTGGCCGGCAGGTCGGTCACCGGGCGGGCGGCGTGGCCGAACACCTCCTTCCCCACCTGCTCCACGTCCTGGACATAGATGCCGCAAACCGGCACCGCCGACAGGTCGTAGAACTCGGTCAGACCGGACAGCAGGCCCAACGGATCATAGACGGCCACCGGGCCGTAGGAGGCCAGCCGCGATATCAGGATCGCGGCCTTGGGCGCCGCCAGCGGATGGCCCACCGCCTTGAAGAAGCTGGAGCCGCCGGTGACGTTGGAAAAGGTCTCGATCCGAAGGGACATCAGGGCACACACGCGCGATAGCAAAGCCGGGGCGTCGGTTATAGCCCCTTCGGCCGGGTAGGCGACAGTGATTTGCAGGCGACCGGAATTTGTCGGAGCGCATCTTGACCGCCGTACCGTGACGGCGGCACTGCCGGACGTGCCGTGTGTGTAGGAGGGCTTTTTCCCGAGTCTGTCTGCGACAAATCCTGTTGTGAATTCCCGCATCCGAGGTGTAAAACGCTTTTAACCAACAGGCGGGATTGGGGGAGATGACGACGTTTCCACCTGCGGACCGGTACGAGGCCGGTGCCGGCAGGATCCGTCGGTTCCCTTGCTGCCGCGACACGCACAGTCAGAATACCGGGAGTCGCTCGTGATGCTCCGCATCTCCAAGAAGCTGATGTTCGCCATCGAGGCGGTCCTCGACATCGCCTACAACGCGGGCACCGAGCCGGTTCAGTCCGGGGAGATCACCCGGCGCCAGGGCATCCCGAAGCGTTACCTGGAGCAGGTGCTGCAGCAGCTGGTGCGCGAAGGCGTGCTGGCCGGCGTGCGGGGGCCGCGCGGCGGTTACCGGCTGGCGCGCGAGCGGCGGCGGATCACGCTGGGCGAGATCGTGCGGGTGGTCCGGTCGATGGAGACCGCCACCGACCCGATCGAGGAGCCGGCGGGCTCGATCCTCGGCCATCAGGTCGTGCGTCCGCTGTGGGGCGAGCTGCAGGAGGAATGCATGGCGAAGCTCGACACCATCACGGTGGAGGATCTGTGCATGCGCGCCCGACGCGCCGGGGTGGAAAGCGAAACCGAAGACCGGATCGACTTCACGATCTGAAACCTCGGCTGGGGCTTCAACTGGAATCAGCAGGGTCGCACGGCCGGGCCGGCGACCCCACTTCCCGTTTGAACCCTACTTCCCGTTTGACAGGCCACCCGCGCTGGATAATGCTCGGCCCGGGGTGTTGAACTCACTTATAACACAAATCGCAGAGGTGGAATCATGGCTGCACCCGAATTCCGTGGCAAGATCTATGACAGCATCCTCGATACGATCGGCGCCACGCCGCTGGTGCGGCTGAACCGCCTCGCCGAGGATGCCGGGGTCAAGGCCCAGATCCTCGGCAAGCTGGAGTTCTTCAACCCGCTGGCCAGCGTCAAGGACCGCATCGGCCGCGCCATGATCGAGGCTGCGGAGGCCGCCGGCACCATCGCCCCCGGCCGCACGACGCTGGTCGAGCCCACCTCCGGCAACACCGGCATCGCGCTGGCCTTCGTCGCCGCCGCCAAGGGCTACAAGCTGATCCTGACCATGCCGGAAAGCATGTCGGTCGAGCGGCGCAAGATGCTGAAGCTGCTGGGTGCCGAGCTGGTGCTGACCCCGGCGTCGGAAGGCATGAAGGGCGCCATCCGCAAGGCGGAGGAAATCCTGGCCGCCGACCCGAACGCCTACCTGCTGCAGCAGTTCAAGAACACCGCCAACCCGGCCGTCCACCGCGCCACCACGGCGGAGGAAATCTGGAAGGACACCGACGGTCAGGTCGATTTCCTGATCTCCGGCGTCGGCACCGGCGGCACCCCTGACCGGCACCGCCGAGGTCATCAAGTCGCGCAAGCCCTCCTTCAAGGCCGTGGCGGTGGAGCCGGAGGACAGCCCGGTCCTGTCCGGCGGCATGCCGGGCCCGCACAAGATCCAGGGCATCGGCGCCGGCTTCGTTCCCGACATCCTGAAGAAGGAGCTGATCGACGAGGTGGTGCGCATCTCCAACCAGCGCGCCTTCGAAACCGCCCGCAAGGTCGCCCGCCTGGAAGGCGTTCCGGTCGGCATCTCGTCGGGTGCGGCGCTCGCCGCGGCGCTGGAGGTCGGCGCGCGTCCTGAGAACGAGGGCAAGCAGATCGTCGTGATCCTGCCGTCCTTCGCCGAGCGCTATCTGTCGACCGCCCTGTTCGAAGGGTTGGAGTAACCGCCGACGCTGCGGAGCGGGGGCAATGCCGCCTCCCGCTCCGCAGCCTATCCGCGAAATTCCGGCCCGAAATTTGACGGAATTCGCGGCTTGCGCTATTCTCTCCGGCGTCAGCAGAGCAATTTCCGTCCGCGCCGCCGGGGAGTGACCGCCATGTCGGATGTGACCGCCGCCACCTATGTCCCGAACCTGTCGAGCAGTTCCTTCTCGCAGTTGAAGGGGCAGACGACCAAGATCGGCGCCGACGGGGCCAATGCCGACACCCAGACCTTCACGGTCAGCAAGGCCGGCGAGTTCAATTTCAAGGTCAACAACACCTTCACCAACGTCGAGATCCGCAACGACCGGAACGAGGTGGTTACGACCATCCGGTCGAAGGAATCGGCGTCGGACGCCACCGCGCGGCTGGGGCCGGGCACCTATACGGCGACCATTTCGCAGGCCAACCGGGCGGCGGGCGTGCGCGATTATTCGCTGGACGTCACGGAACGGCAGAACATCCTGGTGACCGGGGCCGGCGCGACGCTGAAGGGCACCGCCCAGCCGCCGGGCAACGGCGACACCGGCGTGCAGAAGCACACCTTCAACGTCCTGCAGGGCGGCAGCTTCACCGCCAACATATCGCTTCCCAACACGCGCTGGGCGATGATGGACAAGGACGGCAAGGTCGTCGCCGCCAGCGACTCGGGCAAGCCCGATTCCCAGCAGACCTTCCTGCAGAAGCCGACCTACAAGCTGGAGCCCGGCCAATACACGATGGTGGTGGTCCCGCCTTCCGACCTGAAGTCGCCGTCCGACTTCATGCTGAGCCTCGTGCCGCGCAATACGGAGCTGTCCGAGACGGGACTGAACCAGGAAAGCGCCATTTCCAAGACTCTGCGCGAACGGCAGACCCGGCTGCGGCAATGGGCGTCGGAAGCGAAGCCCACTTCGACCAGGGTCTGACACGGCCATCAAGGCAGCCGGCCTGCGCCCACGGTTGGAAAATGCCGCATCGAATGTTGCCGCAACGGTGCGGCCTTGCGCTATGCTGCCGGCCATGGACTTCACGGACACCCAGCTTCACCGCTATTCCCGCCACATCGTGCTGCCGGAAGTCGGCGGCATCGGGCAGGAGCGGCTTCTGCGATCCAAGGTGCTGGTCGTCGGCGCCGGCGGCCTTGGCGCGCCCCTTCTCCTGTATCTGGCGGCGGCCGGCGTCGGCACCATCGGCATCGTCGATGACGACACGGTCGACCTGTCGAACCTGCAGCGGCAGGTGATCCACGACGAATCGACGCTCGGCCACCCGAAGGTGGAGAGTGCCGCCGCCCGCATCCACGCGCTGAACCCCGATGTCCGGGTGGAAGCCCACCGGATGCGGCTGAACCGCGACAACGCGATGGACCTGATCGGCGGCTATGACCTGGTCGCCGACGGGTCGGACAATTTCGCCACGCGCTTCCTGCTGAACGACGCCTGCTTCCTGGCCGGCAAGACGCTGGTGTCGGCGGCGATCCTGCGCTTCGACGGACAGCTGAGCACCTTCAAGGCCCATCTGGGCGCGCCGCACCCCTGCTATCGCTGCCTGTTCCCGGAACCGCCGCCGCGCGGCACCGTGCCGTCCTGTTCGGAAGGCGGGGTGCTGGGGGCGCTGGCCGGTTTCGTCGGTTCGCTGCAGGCGACGGAGGTGCTGAAGGAACTGCTGGGATTGGGCGAGAGCCTGTCGGGCAGTCTGCTGATGATGGACACGCTCTATGCGTCCTATCAGCGCATCGCCATCAAGCGGGATCCCGACTGCGCGCTTTGCGGCGATCATCCGACCATCCACGACCTCTCCGCCCACTGACGGGCGCGACGGGAAAGACGGGAGGCGGCCCACCATGTCCACCACCATGTCGCAATCCTCGGCTGAGAGCACCTTGGCCGAGAGCACCTCGGCCCTGTCGATCGTCCTGTTCGCCGGCGGCTTCGACCGCGTCCATTACGCGCTGGTGATGGCCAGCGCCGCGGCGGCCACCAACCGCAAGGTCACGCTGTTCTTCACCGGCCGTGCGCTCCGCGCCCTGGTGCATGAGAGCGAGCCGGGGGTGCTGGGCTGGCACGATCTGGACCCCGCCGACGACGGCAGCTCGCCGGTGGCGCGCGACCGCTATTTCGCTGCCCACGGCCTCGCCACCTTCGAGGAACTGCTGGAGGCCTGCGTCGCCATGGGCGTGACGGTGATGGCCTGCGAGATGGGGCTGCGCGCTCTCGGCCTGCCGCAGGGCGTGCAGATGCGCGCCGACGTGCCGGTCGCCACCGGCGGGGTCGTCACCTTCCTGAACGACGCGCCGAAGGGCGGCGCCATGCTGTTCGTCTGACACCATTCTCCGAATCTGTTCATCCGATCTGGCGGAAAGACCATGAATGACAACCGCGAGATCCTCGACCTCGCCAACCGTTTCGAGTCGATCGCCACCGACGGGTTCGAAGGGCGCTCCTACCGGACGGCGCTGGCCGGTCTTGCCCATCATGTGCGGGGCCATGCCGGGCTGGCGCCGCAGGTCGCCCATGCCCTGGGCGTGATGATACGGCTGATCGGCGAAAGCGATCCCGAAGGCCGCTTCGCCGCCAAGATCGCCATCCTGCAGGAAGCCGTGGAATTGCTGACGGAGAGCTGAGGACCGCGATGGCAGCCTTGATCGTGGCGCGAGGCTGCCATGCGTCACGCCGGAGCGGGTCGCCCCGTCATGGGGGCGATGACACTCCATACGAGGATGCGAACCATGGCTTTCCGTTTCACCGTCGCCACCGACGCCCCGTCCCTGTTCGCCACGCTGTACGCCACAGCCAAGACCATCCGCGGCAGCGGCCTGCCGACCGGCTTGATCCATCTGATCGACCTGCGCGTGTCGCAGATCAACGGCTGCGCCTATTGCATCGACATGCACAGCAAGGAAGCCTGCCACGACGGCCAGTCGGAACAGCGCATCGCCGCCCTTGCCGAGTGGGAGCGGTCGGATCTGTTTCTGCCCGACGAACGCGCCGCCTTCGCCTGGGCCGAGGTGCTGACCCGCGCCCAGCATGACCGCATCGACGAAGCCTACCGGGAACTGCAACGCCATTTCAGCGCCGAGCAGATCGCCCAACTGACGGTGACGGCTGCGCAGATCAACGCCTGGAACCGCATCGGCATCGCCCAGCATATCGAGGGCACCGCCGTGGGGATGGCGGCGTGACGGCGCTGGCCGACCCGGAGACTGCGCTCGCCGCCTTCGCGGGCGAGCGGGCGCGGCTGCGCGCCTTGGCCTACCGGCTGCTCGGGTCGGTGGCGGAGGCGGAGGACACGCTGCAGGACGCCTGGCTGCGCTGGTCCGCGGTGGCTCCCGGCAGCGTCGGGTCGGCCCCCGCCTTTCTGACCACCCTGGTGACTCGGCTGGCGCTCGACCGGCTGCGCTCCGCCCGGGTGGCGCGGGAACGCTATTACGGGCTTTGGCTGCCCGAACCGGAGGTGTCCGGTTGGGAGAGCGGCACGCATGACGGGGCCGATCCCGAGTCGGTGCCGCTGGCGATGCTGCTGCTGCTGGAACGGCTGGCATCGGACCAGCGGGCGGTCTTCGTCCTGCGCGAGGCGATGGACCTCGACTATGCGGAGATCGCGACGATCCTCGGCAAGTCGGTGGAGGCCTGCCGCCAGATCATGCGGCGCGCCCGAGCCCGGCTGGCAGAACCGGCCGCGACGATAAGCGATCCGGATGCGGGGCGCCGTCTGGCCGATGCCTTCGCCGAGGCCAGCGTCCGGCGCGACTACGCCGCCATCGTGGCCCTGTTGTCGGACGATGCCCAATGGCTGAGCGACGGCGGCGGCATGGTGCGGACGGCGGTCAATCCGCTCTTCGGCGCCGACCGCATCGCCCGCTTCCTGATGGGCGTCCAGCGCAAGCGGGGTGTCGGATTCGGCTTCGTGCCGGTGCGGGTGAATGGCGGACCGGGGCTGCTGGCCGAACTGGGCGGATCCTTCCGCAGCGTGCTGGCCTTCGACATAGCCGGCGGCCGCATCCGGCGGATCTACCAGATCGCCAACCCGCAAAAGCTGGAGCATGTGGCGGGATTCGGAGACACCGGCGTCCAATAGGGAAAAGCGGCAGGGCTCATGGCTGTGCCTATGCCGTCGTCTCGTCCAGCCAGCGGTCGAGTGCGGTCAGGTCGACGGGGCGGGGCAGGATGGGGAAGGGGGCATTCTGCACGCGCCGGCCTGTCATCAGGATGCGCGTCTGCGGATAAAGCATCGCCGCCAGCGCCGCGGCACGGTCGCCCTCGTCGCCTTCATGCTCCAGCGGCAGCAATGCGACGACCGGCGCCTCCGCACCGATGATGGTCAGCGCCTCCAGTGCGTCGTCGGTCTGCGAAACCTGGAAACCGCGGCCGGACAGATGGCCGGCCAGCGCCTCGCGTTGGATGCGGTCGGCATCGGCCACCACGGCCCGGCGCCCGCCATAGCCCGGCATCCGGATGTCGGCATCGATGCTGAAGCTCACGTTTCCCCTCCGTCCATCATGTTTTCTTTATGGACGTCTGGGAGTATGCGGGGCGGCAGGCGGGTTGTAAACGGCTGCTACCTGCGGTTCGACCTTCGTCGAATGCGGATCACTTCGCCCTTGTGCATCAGGGCCAGCATCGGCAGATCGCTGGGGTGGTTGCCGTAGCCCCAGGTGGCGGCTACCGGGCCGTTGCCGGCGATCCAGGCGGTCACCCGCTCCGCCTTGTCCAGTCGCACGCAGTTGGCGGTGCTGAGCCTGCCGGTCAGCTTGCCGTCCGCCACCTCCATCCCCGTGGCCAGCAGGTCGTCCACCTCCAGCCCGCGCAGAAGTGCGGGCATGTAGAGGTCGAGCGCGCCGGTGGCGACCACCACCCGGCGCCCCTGCCGGCGATGCTCCTTCAGCACCTCCAGCATGGGCTGGTGCCAGCGGACGCGGGGGACCATCCGCTCCGCCGCGGCCAGCGCGTCGGCCACCGGCAGGCCGCGCAGGGTACGCTTCAGATAGATGGCCTTCACCGATCCGGGAAAATCGCAGCCCGGCCCGCGACCGCGGACATGACGGTGCATCGCAGAGCGGATGGCGTCGGCCAGAGCCAGCGCGGCGCGGCGCCGGCCGATCACCTCGCCGACGAACATCGGCAGGCTGTCGCCGTGGATCAGCGTGCCGTCGAAGTCGAAGAACGCGACGCCGGACGGGCCGCATACCGGCGAATCGGAGGCCGGCGAATCGGAGGCCGGCAATTCGAGATGCTGCGCCGGCAGGAGCGCCGGCTGCGCGAGGCTGGTCCGGGGCGCGGGATCGGGAAGGTGGGTGGTCTGCATGCGCCGTTTATCCGGCCGCCGTGGCACGGCGGGCAAGGTCTTTTACGGCAACCCTGGGGACGGATCCCGGTCTGCCGCGAGCCGCAGAGCCGTCAATGCAGCATCGTCGGGCCGCAGGGCGTTTCGAACAGCGGGCCGTCCTCAGCCCCGTCCTCGCTCCCCTCATCGCCCTCTGCGGCATCCTCGGCGTCCTCAAGCTGAGCGATCAGGTCGCCGGAAGCCTCCTCCAGACCGGCCTTGACGGCGATCAGCAGGTTGATGATCTCGCCATTGTCCTGCTCCAGGCTGCGGACCCGCTCCTCCAGCCGGTCGATGCGGCGCAGCAGCAGGTCCGACAGGCGGTCCAGCCGTTCGAGAACGGGATCCGGGCCAACAGGAGCCGCGGCGGTGATTTGGGCGTTGATCGGTTCAGCCCCGGACGGGATCGGCGGGCTTTCGGGCCGGGTGTCGGGGCGGTCGTCGTGGCGGTCATCCATGGTGCGGCCGGTTCCGGTCAGTGAGGTTTGCTCCTCGCCTAACCTTGGGCCGTCGGCCCGCAAGGTCCAGACCGGCACCCGATGCACCCCGCAAGCGATGGCCGCCTGACCCGCCCGTTGCGCGTGTGGCGATTCCGGGTGGGGGCGAAATCAGCCGCCACCCCTTGTGCGCAACGCCGCAGAGCCCGGTGTATAGTTAAGACTCAGATTTATCGCCACGTCGCTTGCGCGGGACGCCGTACAGTTCCAGCCGATGGCCGATCAGGTCATAGCCCAATTCGCGGGCAATGCTTTCCTTCAGCCGTTCCATTTCATCATTGGTGAACTCTATGACTTCACCGGAATCGACATCGATCAGATGATGGTGGTGATCGGTTCTTGCTTCCTCATAGCGCGCGCGTCCATCGCCGAAATCGAGGCGGTCGATCACATGCGCTTCCTCGAACAGCCGCATCGTCCGGTAGACGGTGGCGATGGAAATGCGCGGGTCGATGGCGGATGCGCGGCGATGCACCTCCTCCACGTCGGGATGGTCCGTCGCCTCCGACAGCACGCGCGAGATCACGCGGCGCTGGTCGGTCATCTTCAATCCCTTCTTCACGCACAATTCTTCGAGGCGCGAGGGCATGGACATCCCCTGTAATCCTGTTCTGTGTGACGGGCGGCGGATCGCCCCTCCGGGTCTCCCTGATGCCCGGGATGCCGACAGCGAAGGCCGGCCGGACGGACAAGCCCGGTCGGCCGAACGCGGCACCCCGAATACCCGACCATCATACTGTGTTTCGGAACCATTCTCAAATGCCCAGGTCACGGCCGGACGGACGAACGTGCAAAAGCCTTTCCTTCCATGGTTATAGGACTTTTGTATGGGCCTGTGGCGGCGTGGATGGTCGGAGCGGAAACCAATTGCTCATAATCCGCTGCTAGGTTTTGCCGGTGGAGCGCCGCGCATCCTGCGACCGGTGCCGACCGGGCATGATCGCGCCGGAGACGGGAGGGGGTGAGACGCCGTGACGCCATTCGATCCGCCGCTTCCCGCCGCGGCCGCCATGCCGGAGGCGCACATGGACGAACCCGCCTTCACCGCCGCCGGGTTGGCGGTTCCGGTGCCGCCGCTGGTGCACGGACAGGATTGTGCCGCCGCCGCCGCCCGTTTCAACCGCCAGCCCGATTTGCCCGCCCTGCCGGTGGTCGACGGCGAGGGCTGCGTTGTCGGCCTGCTGGAGCGCAGCCGTCTTCCGCCGGACGGGGGAATGGATGCCACGATTGTAGAGGTGTCCGCTCTCATGGACCGGCATCCCCTGCTGGTGGAGGGGACGACCCCGCTGGCGGAGATCGGACGGCGGCTGGCCCGGCTGAAGCCGGCGGCGCTGGTGACCGGCTTCCTGGTGGTGGACCAGGGCCGCTATCTGGGGGTCGGCACGGTGACCGGGCTGATGGCGCGCTCCGCCGAACAGACGGATCTGCGTGCCCGCCAGCTGGAGGAGGCGCGCCGGCAGGCTGAACGGGCGATCCGGGCCAAGACCGCCTTCCTCGCCAACATGAGCCACGAGATCCGCACGCCGCTGACCGCGATGATGGGATTCGCCGAGCTGCTGGAGCAGGAGGTGGCAGGACCGCACGCCATCCCGCTCTACCGCGACTATGCCCGCGACATCGCCGAGAGCGGCCGGCACCTGATGGAGCTGATCAACGACCTGCTCGACCTGTCCAAGGCCGATGCCGACCGGCTGGAGCTGGTGGACGGGACGGTGGACGTGGTGCGGGTGGCGATCGGCACGGGGCGGCTGCTGGCCGAACGGGCGGGGCGCCATGGCGTCCGCATCGTCACCGCCGTGCCCACGGACTTGCCGCCGTTGCGCGCGGATGAACGCAAGCTGCGCCAGATGCTGCTGAACCTGCTGTCGAATGCGGTGAAGTTCACGCCGGTCGACGGGGTGGTGACGCTGGGCGCCCGCGTGGCGGCCGACGGCACGCTGTGGCTGTCGGTGCACGACACCGGCATCGGCATGAGCGGGGAGGAGTTGGCTAAGGCGCTGGAACCCTGGGGCCAGATCGACAGCGCGCTGGCTCGCACCCAGGTCGGTACCGGGCTGGGCCTGCCGCTGACCAAGCGCCTGATCGAACTGCATGGCGGCCGCCTGGACGTCGTCAGCCGCCGCGACGAGGGCACCGTCATGTCGCTGGTCTTCCCGCCGGAGCGGGTCGGGCGGGGGTAATTATCAGTCGGTATTGTCGAGTCGCTGGCCGTAAGCTTTGACAAACGCCGTCATCATCAGGCAGGCCCATTCGTCAGGCATGAATTGTTTCTGGTGCATGCAGATTTGAAAGTCTCGTTGTATAGACCCCATGCCTGCAGTATCCGGAACCCCTGCAAAGGCACATATCAGTATAAAGGAAAATTCATTATACAGCTTTTCCATAAAGTCATGTGGAGGGTATTTTTGCTTAATACCGAAGATATCATCCCATCTTCCGTGAGCGCATGTCCTTAGAAGAAGGGCGCATATTTTTTCCTGATTAATGCGGTCAGTCAGCTTGTAATCATTTCTGATTTTGAATGCTGCAACATTTCGAAAGTATTTTTCGACAAGCGCTTCAATTCCGCTTTCTTTCAGTAGAATTGGTTCGCCTAGCTTGCGGTCTCTTGTGGAGATCGCATTGTACAACTCCAAGGCGATTTCTGCTGTTTCCCGAACAGCCTGGATGCGCTTAAGGCGCTTGGAGTCAGACGGCTTGAAATCGTCGACAGAACACAAGTGTAGGATTCCTGAGCCTATTTGCAAAAATGGCAGCCGTAATGGGCTGCCATTTGCACGTTGAATTAAATACGCGACGTATTAATTCGTGATCTCATCATAGCGGCGCAAACCAGCTTCAATCAGCTTTTGCCTGTTGCGTGCCAGATAATCCAGGACGCGATCATCGTCATGCTCCCGCGAGAAATTCTTCATCTTCAGATCGTCGAGAGTGCGCTCCCGGCGATCAGCCGCTGCGGGCTTGGGAGTGTCGTGGGGCATGAGTTTGACCGATGCTGCTGGAAAAGTAACCCGGGAACAGAGTGAATCGTCCCCCGTCACAAAGCCGATCACTTTACCCCTCTCTTATAGAGAAGGTCAGGAGAGGATTCAAGACATTAGTTTAATGAACAACCCAGTTGGAGAGCGTGCCCTCACTCGAAATGAAGTGAACATCCATGTAGGCCATTCATTGCGCGAAGAACTCGCGAAATACATACATTGGGGCGCTGGATGAAAATTCCTCGGTATGTATGGCGGCGGCATCGATACCGCAGGGGCCGATGCCGCCGCCATATGACTTGGTGACGCTGCCTTACGCCAGTCCCTTCTCCATCGCGCTCGCCAGGCGGCGGGCGAAGGCGGCGGGGTCGGGCAGGGGTTCGCCCTCGACGATGCGGGCCTGATCCAGCAGCAGCCAGGCCGCATCCTCCAGCGCGTCGGTGGCGCCGCTGCCCTTGGCCCGTTCGGCCAGCCGCTTGATCAGGGCGTGGGACGGGTTGATCTCCAGAATGCGCTTGCCGACCTCGCCGTTCAGCTGCTTGTGCTGCTTCAGCAGGCGTTCCAGATGCATGTCCATGTCGTTGTCGTCGGCGACCAGACAGACGGCACTGTCGGTCAGGCGTTCGGACTTGCGGACATCCTTCACCACGTCGGACAGGGTCAGCTTCAGCAGGGCCAGCAGGTCGGTCAGTTCGCTCTCCGGCGTCTTCTCCTCCGGCTTCTCGGGCTCCTCGCCCTTGATCTTGCCGAGATCGGCGCCGCCGCGGGTCACCGACTTGAACGGCTTGCCGTCATAGACGCCGACCGACGGCATCCAGAACTCGTCCACCGGGTCGGTCAGCAGCAGGACCTCGACGCCCTTGGCCTTGAAGCCTTCCAGTTGCGGGCTGCGCAGCAGGGTGTCGATGTCGTCGCCGCTGATGGTGTAGATGGCGTCCTGGCCCTCCTTCATGCGGGCGACATACTGCTCCAGCGAGACCAGATCCTCGCCGGCGGTGGTGCGGAAGCGCAGCAGCTTCAGCAGCTCGTCCCGGTGCTCGTAGTCCTCATAGAGGCCTTCCTTCAGCACCGCGCCGAAATTCTCCCAGAAGCTGTCGTATTCGGCCGCGTTCTCGCTGTCCTTGGCCTTCTTCGACAGCTCCGACAGGACGCGCCGGGTGATGCCGGCCTTGATCTTGGCCAGCATCGGGTTGTGCTGCAGCATCTCGCGGCTGATGTTCAGCGGCAGATCCTCGCTGTCGACCACGCCGCGCAGGAAGCGCAGATAGGGCGGGATCAGCCCCTCCGCCGCGTCGGTGATGAAGACGCGCTTGACGTACAGCTTCACCCGGTGGGCGCGCTTCGGATCGAACAGGTCGAAGGGCTTGGTCGAGGGCACATAGAGCAGGTTGGTGTATTCCAGCGCCCCTTCGGCCCGCCAATGCAGGGTCAGCCACGGGTCGTCGAAGGCGTGGCCGACATGGTGGTAGAATTCCTTGTACTGGTCGGCGGTGATCTCCGACTTCGACCGGGTCCACAGGGCCGAAGCACTGTTCAGCGCCTTGGCGTCCTCGCCCTCGCCGAACAGGATCGGGATGGCGATGTGGTCGGAATATTTACGGACGATGCCGCCCAGGCGCGCTTCGTCGAGATACTCGTCGTCGCCGTCGCGCAGGTGCAGGACGATCTTCGTGCCGCGCGGCAGGCCGTCGGCCTCGGCGATGGTGAACTCGCCCTTGCCGTCGGATTCCCAACGCCAGCCATGGGCCTCGCCGGCCTTGCGGGTCAGGACGGTGACCTTGTCGGCGGCCATGAAGGCGGAATAGAAGCCGACGCCGAACTGGCCGATCAGGTTGACGTCCTTCTTGCCGTCACCCTTCTCCGCACCTTCCAGCGACTTCATGAAGGCGGCGGTGCCGGAGCGGGCGATGGTTCCGAGATTCTCGACCAGATCCTCGCGGTTCATGCCGATGCCGTTGTCGGCGACGGTCAGGGTCCGCGCGTCCTTGTCGACCAGCAGGCGGACCTTGAGGTTCGGATCGTCGGCCGAGAGTTCCGGCTGGGTCAGGGCCGCGTAGCGCAGGCGGTCGCAGGCGTCCGACGCGTTGGAGACCAGTTCGCGCAGGAACACTTCCTTCTCGCTGTAGAGCGAGTGGGCGACGATGTCGAGCAGACGGCTGACCTCGGCTTGAAAACTGAGCCGTTCCTCGGTCATGGGGGCACCTTCGTTGGTTTTGCACGGGTGGGCGTCAAGACGGCGGAGATATGTGAAAGCGTCCCGGCCGTTCAAGAGGCTTGTGCCGTGCAACCGCGGGAGGTGTGCGGCGGGGTGTCGCGGTAGGGAGTGTGGAAGTGGGGAGGTGTCGGCTGACGATGCCCCCACCCTGACCCTCCCCCGCTCTCAGCGGACCTTCGGTCCGCCTGTCGCGTCAGCACAAAGCATAGCTTTGTGCGAGAGCTGGGCGGGGGAGGTTAGGTGGGGGTCTAACTTTCCCTTACTTCTTCTTCGGTGCCGGTGCCGGCGCCGGAGCCGGCTCGGGCTCGGCACCGCCGGCCAGCAGCGGGGTCATGTCGGCGCCGTTCAGCAGCAGCTGGCCGGCCTCCGTCACGTCGATCTTGTAGGTGCGGATCTCGGCGCCGGTGTCGTCCTTGCCGGCCTGGCCCAGGGCCTGGACCATCGCCAGACCGGCCAGCAGATCCTGCGTCTCCTGGTCGGGCTTGGTGCCCGGCGCCGGCTGCATCGCCTTCACCGCGGCGTCGATGCCGCGCAGCAGGACGGTGGCGCCGCCGGTGACGCCGAAGGCGGCCGGGGTGGCGACCTTCAGGGCGCCGGTGGCGGTGCCGGCGGTGGCGGGGGTGTCGAGGTTCAGCGCGTCGATGCGCAGCTCGGTTCCGGCCTCGCCCATCGCGGCCATCGCCTGCTGCATGATGACCTCGGACGACGGCGGCGGCGGGGCCTTGGCCGGCTTGGCGCCCTTCTTCGGCGGCGGGGCCTCTTCCGCCTCGGCGGTCTTGGCGAGTTCGGTGAAGGCCTTCCACAGGGCGGTGTTCGGCAGCTTGGCGACCGACAGCTTCATCTCGAAGGCACGCGGGGTGAAGGCGGCCGGGGCCGGCGACGGCGTCATGACGAAGTCGCGGGCCTCGATGCCCATGCTGACGGTCGACTGCGCCTGGTCCAGATCGGTCAGGCCGCTGCGGAAGGCGAGCTGGCCCAGCGTGATCGTCATGCCGTCCTCGGGATTGACGACCGACAGGTTGGACATGCGCATCGCGCCGGTGATGCCGCCGAACATGCCCTGCATCTTCGGCAGCAGCTCCGAAGGCGTCGGCGGCACGCCGCGGGCGGCGGCCTGCTCCGACAGCTTCTGCAGCGCGCTGACCTTGGTCAGGTCGACCCGGCTGTAGGCGGCCTCGGCGGTGACCCCGCCGATCCTCATCAGTTCCTTGTTCTTCTCGTCCAGCACCGACAGGCCGCCGAAGGCGAAGGCGGCCGGGCCGCTCCACAGCGTGGCGCCGCCGGCGCCGGCCTCCGGCTTCAGGTCCTGGACCATGGTCATGGAGGCGATGGAGATCTTGCCCTTGCCGTCTGCGGCGCTGACGGCGATGTCGTTGAAGGCGCCGTCCACGGCCAGCAGGGTCTCCAGCGTGCCGGACCAGGTGCTGGTGAAGGACTGCTTGCCGATGGAGATGGTGGCCGCGTCGACATACTCGTCGTTGTCGTCCAGGTTCTGCACCTTGATCGCGCTGGGCAGCGTGATAGAGACGCCATACTGGCCGTCGTCCTTCGGCGTCACCGACAAGAGGACGGTGCCGATGTCGAACAGGGTGCCTTCGGCATCCTCGGCCGACAGGCGCGGCAGGGCGACGTCGTAATGGTCGCCGGCCGGCTTGACGGTCGGGTCGCCCTGCCATTCGAAACCGATGCCCTCGCCGTCCTCGGTGGGCGGCGGGAACCAGCGGGGCAGATCCTTCTTCAGCGACGCGGCGAGCGCCTTGGCGCCGGCCTCGTCGACCGCGGGGGCGGCATGGGCGGCCTGGGAGAGTGGCCAGCCGGCCACCAGTGCCAGCATGCCGCCGGCGATCAGGGCGGGCCGCAGGGAACGGACCGGCAGGGCCGGGACGGACGAAAGACGGCGCAGACGCATCGAGGAACCACTCCCAACTTACGATTTTGGGAGCACGTTAAGCCTGATACGCGAGGCCGGTCCATGCCTCTGATGCGTCGGTTCCCAAGATGGCGTCAAAAATCCAGGTCGGCGTAGTGCCGGGGTGGCGGGCAACCGGTGATGTTGTCGGCCAGCAGGGCGCGGAAGCTGGGGCGCGACTTGATCCGGGCGTACCAGTCCTTGGCTTCCGGGCTGCGGTCCCACGGCACGTTGTCGATATAGTCCAGGCAGGACAGTTGGGACGCGGCGGCGATGTCGGCCAGCGTGAAGGCGGTTCCGGCCAGCCAGGGCCTCCGTTCGGACAGGAAGGCGATGTAGTCGAGATGATACGTGATGTTGGCCAGACCGGCGCGAATCGCCGGCGCGAAGGGATGGCCCTGGCCGGACAGCCGCTTGATCAGCTTCTCGCCCACCAGATTCTCACCCACCTCGCGTTCGAACTTGTGCAGGAACCAGTCGGCGATCCGCCGCACCTCCGCCCGCGCCGCAACCTCCCGCGGCAGCAGGGGCGTGTCGGGATAGGCCTCCTCCAGATATTCGATCACGGCAAGGCCGCCGGCGACGACGGTCCCATCCTCCTCCACCAGCACCGGCACCTCGCCGGCGGGGTTCATCTTCAGGAAATCGGCGCGCCTCTCCCATGGTTTTTCGACCACGGGGTCGAAGGGAAGTCCCTTCTCGGCGAGCATGACGCGCGCGACGCGCGACAGGGGGTGGATCGGGTGGTGGTACAGGGTTCGCATGGCGGCGGGACTTTACCGCAATGCGGCACGCGAAAACAGTCCGCGCATCGGCGCTTGCTCATCTCGTTGGGGGAGGGTTGCCGGGGATTCCGGCAAGAGGGGCGGCAAGGAAAGATGGCGGAAGAGCAGGCGCCTCACCCCGCCCGCGACAGGCGGTAGAGCACCAGTGCGTCCCCTTCGTTGGACGGCGCGTCCACCGGTGTCCAGCCGTTGCGTTCGTAGAAGGCGCGGGCGGCGGCGTTGCGGGCGGCGCAGGCAAGTTCGGCGGGGCGCTGGCCGCCGCGCAGCAGGCCCAGAGCCTCGCGCAGCAGGGCGGAACCGATGCCGCGCTTGTGCCATCCGGGGTCGATGAACAGGTTGTGGATGATGCGGGCCTGCGGATCGAGGGAGACGAAGCCGACCACCGTCCCGTCCGCCTCGGCGACCAGCACCGCATCCTCGCGCACGCAGTCGTAATAATCGTCCAGTCCGAAGCGGTCGGCGGGCTGCCAGGAAAAGGCTTGGCGGCGGCCATGCAGGAAGATCTCGGCGCAACGCGGCGCGTCGGCGCTGCGGACGGAACGGATCGCGATGCCCCTCCCTTCGCCGGCCGGCATGCCTCCTCCCCTCTGCCCGTTGCGATCGATCGTCTGGATCGACCGGATGGGAAACAGGATATTCCCTCGGTGGGGCGGCGGGGAACGCTCCTTTCGTCTCGTCCCGAGAACGGAGCCTCAGCGTGCCGTCTTCTCCCCGGCCGGCTTGTCTCTGACGGCTTTATCCCCGGTGCCGGCGCCGGTCTCCGGCGTGGATGCGGGCGCGCGGTTCTCCTCGTTGGCGGCATTGCCCAGGAGGCCGACCTCCCGGTAATAGCGCTCCGCTCCCGGATGCAGGGGGACCGAGACGTTGGCGACCGCGCGGGCGGGGTCGAAATTCCGGCCCTGCGGATGTCCGTCGGCCAGGAGACGGCGGGTGTTCTCGTGCCACAGCGCGCGGACGATGCCATAGATCAGGTTCGGGTCGCGGTCGGCACGGGTCAGCAGCTCCGCCCCCAGGCTCAGCGTCGGGGTGGGGGCGCTGCCGGGATAGGCGTTGGCGGGGATCTCGTCCTCGATATAGAAGCGCTGGGTGCGCAGCAGCCGGTCGGCCGGCTCGCCGTCCAGCGGCACCAGCCGGATCGGCACGCGCGCCGCCACGTCCGCGACCGCCGACACCGGATAGCCGCCGACCATGAAGAAGCCGTCCAGTTCGCCCTTCGCCAGCCGGTCGGCCGCCATGCCGGGCTTGAGGTAGTGCGGCGTGATCGTCGTCTCAGACAGGCCGTAGGCGTCCAGGATCAGCCGCGCCTCCACCAGCGTGCCCGATCCTTCCTCGCCCAGCGAGATGCTGCGGCCCTTCAGGTCGGCCATGCGGTCGATGAAGCCGTCGGAACGGACGACGATCTGGATCGCTTCCGCATAGAGCATGCCGAGCGACCGCAGCTCCGCGAAGGGGCGCTTGCCGGTGAAGTTGCCGGTGCCGCTGTAGGCCCAGAAGGCGACGTCGGCCTGGGCGAAGCCGGCCTCCACCGTGCCGGCGCGCAGCAGCTCGATGTTGTCGACGGAGCCGTTGCTGGCCTGCGCCACCACGATCAGGCCGGGGATGCCGCAGCTTCCGCCCTTGTCGCAGGGGCGGGATCCCGGCGGGTTGGAGATGGCGTTGGCGATCAGCCCGCCGATCGGGAAATAGGTGCCGGCGGTGGTGCCGGTGCCGATGCGGAAATAGCGCAGGTCCTGCGCCGCCGCCGGCCGTCCTCCGCCCAACGCCAGACCGCCGGCGCAGGCCAGCAGCGGCGGCAGCGCCAACCCGCCCAGCAGGCGGCCCAGCAGGCGGCGGCGGGTTAACTGGCGGCTCAGGGGAGCCGCATCGGAATGCGTCTGAAGCCCCGGAGAGGGGAGCCCCGGCGGGGTAAGGCAGGCTTTGGCGGCTGCGCGGGGCACCGGGGCGTTCCGTTCGTCTGGCCCGGTCATCCGGGCTGGGAAGGGGGTGCCTTCAAAGATTTCCGCGCAACCCCGTCATTTCAAGGCGCAACCGGTCAAATCACGCCGACGAGGTCGAGAACGCCCGCGACTGCTACCGCACCGCCACACACGCGCACCGCCCGCTCCGATTCGGCCTGCGTCACCGCGATCGACAGGCCGAGCCCGCCGCAGGCCACCAGCATCAGCCCGGCGGCGAAGCCGGCCCAGTAGAGCGGCGGCCCCTGGTGGGCGTGGCCGTGGAACACCGCGGCGACCGCGGCGACCGGAACCGCCAGCACGGCCGGCGCCCGCACCCCCAGCGCCACCAGCGATCCGATCACGACCAGCGACGCCGCCAGCCCCGGCCCGGCATAGGGCAGCCGCAGCCCCATCTGCGCCGCGAAGCCCGCCGCCAGCGCCGCGGTCACGGCGGCGGCCGGCACCTGCCAGACCGCGGTGCCGCCGGCCTGTCCCGCCCATAGGCCGATGCCGAGGATGCCCAGCAGATGCTGCAGCACCCACACCGGCGTGGTCAGCCCGTTGCCGAAGGCCCCCGTCACCGTCGTCATGCGCCCGCATCCTCCGTCCGTTCCGAATCACGGGGCCGGTATGGCGGCAGAGCGGGTGCGGGGTCAAGCCGCCAGGGCGGAGGTTGCCGGGAAGGTGCTGCCGAAGGGATGCTGCCAGGAGATCAGCGCGCCAGCGGGTCGCCCCATTGGCGCAGGTCGTTCTCGCGCTTCATCAGATCGCGCTGGCCCAGCGGGTCGAGCCGCCCCATGGCGTCGTCGGTGCGCATACGGTCCACCTCCGGCCGGATCAGGTCGCGCTTGAAGGCATCGGTGGCGCTCTGCGACGAGGGCGGGGGCGGTACCGGTATCGGGCGCGGCGGCTGCGGCAGGGCCGCCGGGTCGGGCGGGGGCGACGAACTGCCGCGGGGACGTTTGGGAGGCGGCCGGTCGGTGTCTCTCGAGTCGGTGTCTCTGGAGTTGGCGCGGGGCTGCGGCTCCTCTGCCTGCCGCGGCCGGGCGGTAGTGCCTGACCTCGAGTCGGCAGGCGACTGATCCGCCTGGATTTGGCTCCAGGTCCGCCGCTCTCCACCGCCGGGGATGACCGTCTGATTGTAGACCGGCGGGAAGGCCTGGGCGCGGCCGGGGGTATCGTCGCGCCACTCCGACGGTGCACAGGCGCCTGCGGCCAGCAGAAAAGCCAGCGGTGCCAGACGGCGGACGGCGAGAGGCGGGAGATGTGGGGTCATGAACGGAATGTCGGCACTGCCGAACGTTTCGGCAAGATGACCCTAAAGGAGGGACTCCCCCCGCAGCCAAGCTGGCGCTAGAGTGTTCTTTCTTTGTTCCGATTGTTGGTTCCCGTATGACGCGCTTCCCTCGCCACCCGCCCTTATCCCCCTCTCCCCGGGGGGAGAGGGGATTTCAAGATGCGAGGGAGAAGGGACGCCGCCGTATCCTCGCCCTGTGGCTGCCACGCCTTCCCACCGACGCGCGGGAGCGGAGCATGCCGCCCGAGTTGCGGGCGCGCCCCTTCGCCCTGCTGCGGACGGAGCGCCAGCGCCGGATGGTGGTCGCGGTCAACCGGGCGGCTGCGGCGGCCGGCATCGGCCCCGGCGATACCCTCAGCGACGCCCGTGCCCTGGAGCCCGCGCTGGAGGTGGCGGAGGCGACGCCGGAGGCCGATTCGGCCCTGCTCGGCCGCATCGCCGACTGGGCGCGGCGCTACAGCCCCTGGACCGCGGCGGACGAACCGGACGGGGTGGTGATCGACATCACCGGCTGTGCCCATCTGTTCGCCAACCATCTATGCGAGGGCGAGGCGGCGCTGGTCGCCGACCTGACCGGCCGGCTGCGCGCCGCCGGCTTCAGTTCCCGCGCCGCCGTCGCCGATACCCCTGCCGCCGCCTGGGGGCTGGTGCGGTTCGGCAGCCCGGAGGATCGGCGGCAGGAGCGGTTGGACGGTCTGCCGCTGGCCGCCCTGCGGCTGCCTGCCGAGACGGTGGAGGGGCTGCATGCGCTGGGATTGCGCCGGATCGGCGACCTGCACGCCATGCCGCGGGCCGGGCTGGCGGCGCGGTTCGGGGTCAGGTTGCTGCAACGCCACGATCAGGCCTTCGGCCGGCTGGACGAGCCGATCTCCCCGGGCCGGCCGGTGCCGGAGCACCGCGAGCGCCTGACCTTCGCCGAACCGATCGCCACGCCCGAATCGATCGCCGGGGCGCTCCGCCATCTGCTGGGCCGGCTGTGCAAGGGGCTGGAGGCGGCGGGGCAGGGGGTGCGCCGGCTGCGGCTGGACGCTCACCGCACCGACCAGCGGGTGGACGACGAACCGCAGAGCCTGACGCTCGGCACCAGCCGCCCGACCCGCGATCCGGCGGCACTGGCCCGGCTTGCCGCCCCGCTGCTGGAGCGGATCGAACCCGGTCCGGGGCTGGAGACGCTGGTGCTGTCCGCGACGGAGACGGGGCCGCTCACCGCCATCCAGACCGGAATCGACGGCGAGGGGATTGACGGCGGATTGGCCGCACTGGTCGACCGGCTGGCTCTGCGTCTGGGGGAGCGGGCGGTGCTGCGGCTGGTGCCGCGGGAAAGCTGGCTGCCGGAGCGCTGTGTAGCGCCGTTGCCGCCGGTGGAGGTCTTCCCGCTGCCGAAGCCCTGGCCGGCCGGCCGGCCGCGGCCCCTGCGCCTGCTGACCCCGCCCGAACCGATCGAGGCCACCGCCCCGCTGCCCGACGACCCGCCACTGCAGTTCGTCTGGCGCGGCCTGCGCCACCGGGTGAGCCGGGCCGAGGGGCCGGAACGGATCGAATGCGAATGGTGGCGTCCGGAAGGATCGCTGGGGCTGGCCGTGCGCGACTACTACCGCGTGGAGGATGGCGCCGGCCGCCGCTTCTGGCTGTTCCGCGCCGGACTGTACCGGCCGGGGGAATGGCCGCGCTGGTTCCTGCACGGGTTTCTGGGGTGAGGTGCTTTTGGGATGGAGGCGTTAGACCCCCACCCTAACCCTCCCCCGCTGGGCGGGGGAGGGGACAAGTGCTTGTGTGCGGAGTGGCGGCAGACCCTCCCCCGCCCAGCGGGGGAGGTTAGGTGGGGGCAATGCCAGGGCACCAGTACAGGGATCAGATCACCCCAGCCCCTTCTGCCCCATCTCCAGGAACTTCTCGCGGCGCTTGGCGCGGAGCGTGACGCCGTCGAGGCCGTCAAGTTCGCCCAGCGACTCCTCGATGCAGTCGCCGAGCTTCTTGATGGTCTCGGCCGGGTCGCGGTGGGCGCCGCCGATCGGCTCGCTCACCACGCGGTCGATGACACCCAGTTCCTTCAGGTCCTGGCTGATCAGGCGCAGCGCGATGGCCGCCTCGCCCGCCATGTCGGAACTGCGCCACAGGATCGACGCGCAGCCTTCCGGCGAGATCACCGAATAGATGGCGTGTTCCAGCATCAGCACGCGGTCGGCGGTGGCAATCGCGATGGCGCCGCCCGATCCGCCTTCGCCGATGACCGAGGACACCATCGGCACGTTCAGCCGCAGGCAGCGCTCGATGCTCTTGGCGATGGCCTCGGCCTGGCCGCGCTCCTCCGCCTGGACGCCGGGGAAGGCGCCGGCGGTGTCGACCAGCGAGACGACCGGCAGCTTGAAGCGGTCGGCCAGATCCATCAGACGCTGGGCCTTGCGGTAGCCTTCCGGCTTCGCCATGCCGAAATTGTGGCGGACGCGCGATTCGGTGTCGTTGCCCTTTTCCTGGCCGATCACCACCACCGAGCGGCCGCGGAAGCGACCCAGCCCGCCGATGACCGCGCGGTCCTCGGCGAAATGGCGGTCGCCGGCCAGGGGCGTGAAGTCCTCGATCAGGCCGTGCACATAGTCCAGGCAGTGCGGACGATTGGGGTGGCGGGCCACCTGAACCTTCTGCGCGGGCGTGAGCTTGGCGTAGGTCTGCCGCAGGAGCTTGTCGACCTTGGCCTGCAGCTTTGCGACCTCGTCGGCGATGTTGATGTCGCCGGCGTTGGTCAGGTGCCGCAACTCCTCGATCTTGCCTTCAAGCTCGGCGATCGGCTTTTCGAATTCCAGGAAGGTCTGCATGCCGGACACGGGTGGTTGGCGGGGCGCACGAAAAAGCGCGCGCTTGGTTAGCACGCCCGGCGCGCCTGCGCCACAGCGGAAAGATGCGGGACGGCCTGGGAAGGGTTCCGCGACGAACCCACAGGGTTTATCCTCATCCGCCGCGGAATTCCAACCCTAATCATTCCGGGGCGACTCCAGACCGATGACCTCCTTCAAGGACCATTTCTCCGGCCATGTCGGCGATTACCGCGCCTTCCGGCCGACCTACCCGGATGGGCTGGCGGCGGCGCTGGCCGATGCGGCTCCGGCCCGCGGGCTGGCCTGGGACGTCGGTTGCGGCAACGGGCAGTTCTCCGTCGCGCTCGCCGCCCGCTTCCAAACGGTCCACGCCACCGACGCCAGCGCGGAGCAGATCGCCCAGGCCGAACCGCATCCCAATCTCCGCTATGCCGTCGCCCCGGCGGAAGACAGCGGCCTGCCCGACGATTGCTGCGACCTGATCGTCGCGGCGCAGGCGGCGCACTGGTTCGATCTCGACCGCTTCTATGCCGAGGTGCGGCGGGTGGCGAAGCCGGGGGCGGCGGTGGCGCTGGTCTGCTACGCGCTGCAGAAGTTGGATGATCCGGTTCTGGATGCGGTGGTGGAGTGTTTTCACAACGACATGCTGGGCCCCCACTGGCCGGCCGACCGCTGGAAGGTGGTGAACGGCTACCGCGACCTGGATTTTCCGTTCGCGACAGTGCCGGCGCCGCCGCTGGCGATGGAGGCGGCGTGGTCGCTGCCCCGGCTGCTCGGCTACATGAACACCTGGTCGGGTGTGAAGGCGGCGACCCGGGCGTTCGGCCGCAACCCGCTGGAGGCGTTCGCGGAGGAGATCGCGCCGCTGTGGGGCGAGCCGGAACGCGAGCGGCGGATCCGCTGGCCGCTGACGGTCAGGCTGGGGCGGGTGGAGTAGAGTGGAGGCGCGGCCCCGCCCCCACTCCCACCCGTATCGCGGCCCTACATCGGGTCCAGTTCCGAATCCCAATAAAGAAAATCCCGCCAACTCTCGTGAAGGAAGTTTGGCGGGAAGGCGCGTCCGTTCTCCTGCAGCTCGTAGGCGGTGGGCTGGAAGGGCGGACTGAGCGGGATCATGCCGCAGACATGGGGAAGGCGGTCGCCCTTCGCCAGGTTGCAGGCGGAACAGGAGGTGATGACGTTTTCCCACGTCGTCCGACCGCCGCGGGAGCGCGGAACCACATGGTCGAAGGTCAGATCGTGGGTGGGGAAGGGGCGGCCGCAATACTGGCAGGTGAAGCGGTCGCGCAGGAAGACGTTGAAGCGGGTGAAGGCCGGGCGGCGCGTTGCCGGGATGAACTCTTTCAGAGAGATGACGCTGGGCAACCGGACTTCGAAACTTGGGGATCTGACGACCCGGTCATAGTGCGATACGATGTTGACCCGTTCCAGAAAGACCGCCTTGACCGCTTCCTGCCAGGACCATAGCGACAAGGGGAAGTAACTGAGCGGGCGGAAATCCGCGTTCAGCACCAGAGCCGGACAGTGATCGGGTGGTGGAGCCAATGGCCACTCCCTTGTCTGAAACCGTGTCTGGATCCCGGCACGCGACACTGAGGCGGCTTTGTGCGCGGGGGCGTGTCTACTCCGCCCCGGCGGCCGGCCCAACTGCTGGATCGCCGATCCGGGACAACCAGATACATAGTGGATCGGCGGCCCGGACTCAACATCTTGACCCGGCGCGGCCGAATTTCTTCACCGTTGTGTAACCTTTTTCGCGCTGAGGGCATTACCGGCAGGGGCGGGAACCGGTCATCCGGCACCACGCGCGGCGGCTGTGACATCGGGAAAAAAGACTCGCGCTTGCCTTGCACGCTTACCCCTCGTTAACCATACCGGAGCCATGGTGGGGCTCGTTGATCCAAGCCAATCCTGCCGGCCCGAGCTGGCCGGAAGCGACCCCGAGGAAAGTCCGCCATGACCGCCGTCATCATCGACCTCGCCCAGAAGCGCCGTGAACGCGAGGAGCGTGAGCGCCAGATCCGCATCGACGCTTTCGACCGCGAGCTGCGCCGCCGTCTGGCGCTGTATCTGGAAGGCGAAGAGATCCCGGTCGAGCCGATCCGCGACAATCCCTACATCTGAGACCAACCGGATCGTTACATCCCGCGCCCTGTCCGGCGCGCGATCCGCTATAAAGCGGGAATGAGCGATCTCGTCACCCGCTTCGCCCCGAGCCCCACCGGGCACCTGCATCTGGGGCATGCCCATTCCGCGCTGTTCGGCTGGACCACCGCCCGCAGCGCCGCCGGCCGCTTCCTGTTGCGGATCGAGGACATCGATCCCAACCGCTGCCGCCCCGAATACGAGCGCGACCTGATCGAGGATCTGGCTTGGCTCGGCCTCGACTGGGACGGCCCGGTTCGGCGCCAGTCCGATCATTTCGATGATTTCCGCGCGGCACTCGCCCGGCTCGAGTCGCTGGGCGTGCTCTACCCCTGCTTCTGCACCCGCAAGGACATCGCCGCCGAGATCGCGCGGGCCGGTGCAGCGCCGCACGGCCCCGACGGTCCCCTTTATCCCGGCACCTGCCGCCATCGCTCGCCCGATGAGCGGGCGGAGCGGATCGCCCGTGGCGATGCCTGGGCACTGCGGCTGGACGTGGCCGCCGCCTGCCGGCTGACCGGACCGCTGCGCTGGCACGACCGCGCCAAGGGCTGGCAGGACGCGACACCGGAACTGCTGGGCGACGTGGTGCTGGCCCGCAAGGACACGCCGACCAGCTACCATCTCAGCGTCACCGTGGACGACCATCTGCAGGGCGTGACGCTGGTCACCCGTGGCGAGGATCTGTTCTTCGCCACCCATCTGCATCGCCTGCTGCAGGCTTTGCTGGGCTACGATCCGCCCGACTACCACCATCACGGCCTGCTGCGGAACGCGGCGGGCGAGCGGCTGGCCAAGCGCGACCGCGCCCAGACCCTGCGCTCGCTCCGCGACGAAGGCCGCAGCCCGGCCGAGGTCCGGGCGCTGGCGGGGTTTGCGGGAACGCCTGACATAGCCGCTTTTTGAGCAAGGTTCCTCGGCCGTCATCCCCGCGAAGGCGGGGATCCAGGCGCTTCCATAGCTGGATCAGTGGGTAAGCTGGATTCCCGCCTTCGCGGGAATGACGGCCGAGAGGGATTTCCGCCAGCCTTTTTCAGCGTCACCCCATCTGCGCCACCGGCAGAGTAGACGCGCAGGCGGCGCTCCGCCCGGCGGCGTTGCGCAGGGACTCGGGCGTCAGGCTCTCCTTGCCCAGCAGGGCTTCGGCGGCCAGCCGGCCGGAGATGACGCAGGCCTCCACGCCGGGACCGGGGAACACGCCGGCGCCGGTCAGGCACAGGCCGGGGATCGGACTGCGGCGGGTCAGGCGCCGTTGGTCGGGAGCGATGCCGTAGATGCTACCGGCGCTGGTGTGGGCATAGCGGGCGAAGGTGGCGGCGCTGGCCTCCTGCCGGGTGGTGATGTGCCGTTCCAGATCGGGGATCAGGCGGGATGCGGCGGCGACCATCGCGTCGCCCTCCGCGCGCTTGCGCGCCTTGTAGGACGGATCGGCGCGGTTCCAGCCGGCATCGGCCGGGGCCAGCCGCAGCAGCGCCACCGCGGCATGCCCTTCGGGTGCGAGGCTGCGGTCGTGGACCGAGGGAACGGCGATGGCCATGCCGAAGCCGGCCTCATCCCGCGGCAGGAAGGTCATCGCCGGCAGGTCGGGGACGATGTCCAGCCCAAGCGTGACCATGAAGGCCGAGGCGGACGGACGCATCGCGCGCAGCGGGCGGCATAGGCAGCCGGCAGATGTTCCGTCCCCACCAGTTCCAGCATGGTCCGCCGCACGTCGGCGTTGGAGATCACGGCGGGAGCGCGGAAGACGCGGCCATCTGCGGTCTCCACCCCGGCGGCGCGGCCGTTCTCGATCAGGATGCGGGTGACGGGGGTGCGCAGCCGGACCTCACCGCCGTCGGCGCGGATCGACTGGGCCAGTGCGTCGGCCAGCGCCTGCGACCCGCCGGCCGGATAGAAGCCGCCGGAGAACCAATAGCCGAAGATCGGCGCCATCTGGCCGACGGTCAGCAACTCCGCCCGGTCGCTGAGATAGCCGGTCAGCACGGTCAGCAGGCGTTGGCCGGCGCGGTCGGGGATGTAATGGTCCAGCATCTCATGGAACGGCCGGGCCATCCAGCGCATGGCGTGCGGGCTTTCCGTCACATAGCGCCGCATTGCAGCCACCGATTGCGGGATGTTGGGCAGGCCGCGTTCGGTGCAGCCGCGATACATGTCGTCATAGACCGCCCGCATCTCTGCCAGGAAGGCGGCGGCTCCGGCGGCGCTGGGCGGGTGGTCGGCGGCGATCTGGGCGGCCAGTCCATCGGCATCGTCGGCCAGTAGACGCAACTTGCCGTCCAGCGCGACGCCGCGGTTCACCGGTTGCCAGTCCACCCGGTCCGCGACCCCCAGCGAGCGCAGCAGATGGTCGACCGGACCGCCGGGATGGGCGCCGCTGATGTCGTGGACGCCGGCATCGAAGACGTAACAGAAAGGCTCGGTGCCCGGTTCGCGGCGGTTGCGCGCCTTGACCGTCCAGGAGGTGCAGAAGCCGCCGGGGCGGTCATGCGCCTCCAGCACCGTCACCCGCGCGCCGGCCCGCGCCAGCAGCGCCGCCGCCGTCAGGCCGCCGATGCCGGAACCGACCACCACCACGTCGCGCTCATTCGGGACGGTACGCGTGCGGTTCAGGATCGCGGGAGCTGGCCAGGGGTGCGGATCGGCCTCCGCCAGCCGGCGGCGCATTGCCCGCCCGACGATCAAATCCGGCAGCAGCCGGTTGGCGACAATGCCCAGTGCGCTGCTGCCGATGGAGAAAGCGGCCTCCCAGCCGGGCAGGGCGGCGAAGCCGAGACCGCCGATCAGGAACAGCACGCCCCAGACCGCCGTCATCAGCCGGTTAACGGCGACGAACTGCGGCAGGTGCCAATACTCGCGCGGCCAGTCGTCGCGGGCATATTGCAAGGTGAAAGGGCTGCCGGCGGCGATGCTGCCGAAGGCCATGGACGACAGAGCCAGATGGATGGCGAGGCCGAGATTGTGGACCGGCCAGTCCCAGCCCAGCGGACCGCAGACGGGCAGGATAGCGAAGAAGGCGGCGGCCACCAGCTCGGGCGCCTTGAGGGAGCCGCGCAGCCTGTCGAGGACGCAGAGGGCGAGGCTGGCCGCCAGCGCCGTGAGGGAGGCCGGCAACAGCCCGGCGAGCGGCAGGACGGCGCCGAACAGCATCCAGGGAGAGAAGCCCAGCAGGATACGGAACGCGATGGGGAGCTTGGCGGGCCTGTGCATGGGGATGGTGCCTTCGCGGGTGGTGGGTGTTGCGAAGGACCATCGGCGGGAGGCGGGTGTACGTGCCAGCGCGGGTACGCCGGGCGCAGGGTCGGCTTCGTGAACTGCGGCGTACGGCGGTTCGCGATGCGTGAAGTGCGGGGGTGTACGGGGTGTAGCTGGTGTGTACGCGTGCCCCCTCCCTCCCACGGCTTTGCCGCGGGTCCCTCCCTCCCCCGCCCTCGGTCGACCGCAGGTCGATCCGATCGCGGGAGAGGGGAAGATTCGCAATGAGGCGGCAGTCCCCTCTCCCGCCAAGGGCGGGGGAGGGTTAGGGAGGGGCCGCGCGGCCGCGGCTACAACGGCCGCCGTGCCTTCAACGCCGCGGTCAGCGTGCCGTCGTCGAGATAGTCCAACTCACCGCCGACCGGGACGCCATGCGCCAGACGCGAGACGGACACGTCGGAGTCGGTCAGGCGGTCGGTCACCACATGGGCGGTGGTCTGGCCGTCGACGGTGGCGTTCAGCGCCAGGATGACCTCGCGCACCGCCGGGTCCTTGGCGCGTTCGGCGAGGCCGGCGATGTTCAGGTCGTCGGGTCCGACACCCTGCAGGGCCGACAGCAGGCCGCCCAGCACATGGTAGGTGCCGCGGAAGGCGCGGGTGCGTTCCAGCGCCCACAGGTCGCCGGCATCCTCCACCACGCAGATGACCGAGCGGTCGCGGGTGGGGTCGGAGCAGACGGTGCAGGGATCGCGGCTGTCCAGGTTGCCGCAGATGGAGCAGGCGCGGATCGATTCGCCGGCCGCCGCCATCGCTTCCGACAGGGGCACCAGCAGGCTGTCACGCCGCTTCATCAGATGCAGCGCCGCCCGACGCGCCGACCGGGGACCGAGCCCCGGCAGCTTGGACAGCAACTGGATCAGGCGTTCGATTTCAGGTCCGATCATTCACTTGGCGGCCGACACATATCTCCCTCTCCCGCCCCGGGAGAGGGAAGGGGCCCAAGCGGAGCTTGGGAAGGGTGAGGGGTGATGCGAGAATCAGGGGCTCCATTTCCGGATTGCCCCTCACCCTCCCCGCCTGCGGCGGGTCCCCTCCCTCTCCCGGGGCGGGAGAGGGCAAGAAAGATCAGAACGGCAGCTTCATGCCCGGCGGCAGCTTCAGGCCGCCCATCATCTTCGAGGTCTCCTCGGCGACGTGCTGTTCGACCTTCTTCTTGGCGTCGTTGAAGGCGGCGACGATCAGGTCCTCCAGAACCTCGACGTCCTCGGGATCGACCACCGACTTGTCGAGCTTGACCTTCTTCATCTCGCTCTTGCCGTTGACGGTCACGACGACCATGCCGGCGGCGCTCTGGCCGGTCACTTCGACCTGCTCCAGGCTCGCCTGCATTTCCTGCATCTTGGCCTGCATCTGCTGGGCCTGCTTCATCATGTTGCCGATATTCTTCATCGGTCAGTACTCTCCTTCGTCGTCGAGGGGGTAGTAGACCCCGTCGTCCTGCTGCTGAACCATGAAATCGGGTGTCTCGCCGTCATCCGCAACCGCCGCACTCTCCGCCGCGGCAACTTCGGCGAGGTCGCGGATGTCGATGATCTTCGCACCGGTAAAGGCGTCGAGCACGGCGCGCACCACCGGGTTGGTTTCCGCCTCCGACAGCGCGCGGCGCTTTTCGGCCTGGCCCTGCTCGGCCAGCGTCGGCTGGGCGTGGCCTTCCGACAGGGCGACGATCCAGCGGTGGCCGGTCCATTCGGTCAGGAGCTGCCCGACCTTGGCCGGCAGCGTCGGCGGAGCGGCGGGGCGGAGCTTCAGCTCCAGCCGGCCCGGCTCCATGCGGACCAGTTGCACCGTCTCCATCAGGTAGCCGTAAAGCGCGCCCTCGCGCCGGTCGGAGAACAGCTGCACCAGCGCACGGAAGTCGTGCGGCATCGGCGACAGCTCCTCGCCGGCGGGAGCGGCTGCGGGGGCAGGGGTGGTGGCAACCTGCGCAACGGGGGCGCTCTGCGGCTGGGTCGAGCCCACGGAGCGGGCAACCGCGTGCGTCGACTGGCTGGCGACCGCGACGGGACCGCCGCCACCGCCGGGACCGCGGCCCATCGGCGCGCCGCCTCCCCCGTTGGCCTGCTGGGCCTGGAACTGACGGATCAACTCGCCCGGTGTCGGCAAATCGGCGGCGTAGGACAGGCGGACGATCACCATCTCCAGCGCCTGCTGCGGCACCGGGGCGGCCTGTACCTCGTTCAGCCCCTTCAACAGAAGCTGCCAGGCGCGGGTCAGCGCCGGCATGCCGAGCTTGCCCGACAGAGTGGCGCCGCGCGTGCGCTCCGCCTCCGGCAGGGAGGGGTCGTTGGCGCTGTCCGGCACCACCTTCAGCCGGGTCAGATTGTGGACGAGGTCCAGCAGGTCCTGCAGGATCACCACCGGATCGGCGCCGACACGGTGCAGGTCGGCCAGGATGTCCATCGCCTCGGCGGGACGGGCGGAAACCGCGGCCTCGAACAGGTCGATCACGCGGGTGCGGTCGGCCAGACCCAGCATGTCGCGCACCTGCTGCGCCGTGACGGTGCCGGCGGCGAGCGCGATCGCCTGATCGAGCAGCGACAGCCCGTCGCGCACCGATCCGTCGGCGGCGCGCGCGATCAGGGCCGCGGCATCCCCTTCGATGTCGGCGCCTTCCATGGCGGTGACGCGGGTGAAATGATCCTTCAGCACCTGGGCGTCGACGCGGCGCAGGTCGAAGCGCTGGCAGCGCGACAGCACCGTGACCGGCACCTTGCGGATCTCGGTGGTGGCGAAGACGAACTTCACATGGCTCGGCGGTTCCTCAAGCGTCTTCAGGAGCGCGTTGAACGCGCTCTTCGACAGCATGTGGACCTCGTCGATGATGTAGAGCTTGTAGCGGGCCGAGACGGGGGAGTAGCGCACGCCGTCGATGATCTCGCGGATATCGTCGACGCCGGTGTGGCTGGCGGCGTCCATCTCCATCACGTCGACGTGGCGATCCTCGGCGATGGCGCGGCAATTGTCGCAGACGCCGCAGGGGCTGACCGTCGGCCCGCCCTTGCCGTCGGGGCCGGTGCAGTTCAGCGCGCGGGCGATGATGCGGGCGGTGGTGGTCTTGCCGACGCCGCGCACGCCGGTCAGCATGAAGGCCTGGGCGATGCGGCCGGACTGGATGGCATTGGTCAGGGTGCGGACCAGCGCGTCCTGCCCGATCAGCTCGTCGAAGGTCTTCGGCCGGTATTTGCGCGCGAGCACCCGATAGGCTTGCCCGGTGGCAGGAGCCGTGGCGGGTGCGGAAGCGGGAGTGTCGACTGTGGTATCGGTCACGCGGCTGGCCTGTCGAAACGACGGGAGGGGAATTTCGGGCCGCAGGATAGCGTCCCGGCGCCGCGCTGTCGCCGTCTGTTTCGTGCTGGCAATTTTTGAAGAGGGTGGGAGACTGGACGAACGACCCGAGCCGTAACTCGTTGCGGCTGCTTCCTTCCGGACCTGACCGGGTTGGCGAGGGACTCGTCCGACGCCAGTCTCCCGCCGCTGTTATGGGCATTTGCGCGGGCGGATGCAAGGGAGAAATTCAAACTCGCTATCTGCCTGCCATAGAGCTTTCTTGAAAGAATTTTTTCGTAAATATCCGGGCGGCAACGTAAAATTTGAAATCAATATAATTAACGCTAAATTAACTATTCTGGCGGCGGCTCAGGCATGCTTGGTGTGTCGTGAATATTGCCCGGCATCATTGGGGAATTATACCAATTCCTTAAGGCGCCTATAGCGCTTTCCATGGCCTGTCTATGGTCTTCAATTTCTCTTTCCGTAAGCTCATGGCATTTTGTTTGCCCTGAATCTTGCGTCAGCTTTGCAGCTCTTATTGGACCAGAAACTCCGCCTGGAGTAGTTTCTATCACATGTTGTATGGTCCATACGCTCATCAATAGCGCCAACCGAACGGTTGGTGGAGATGATTGGCAAAAAGTGTCTACAAGAAATCGCAAAAATGGATCGGCTGACATTTTTCCCGAACCCAAAGCGGCAAAGTAATGATTTGCATCAAGAAGTCTTGGTTGTAGGTTGCCTTCAAATATGCAGCAATCATATTTACCGTTATGGGCAAATCCAAGCGCAGTGTTGACATCCACCAGGTCGGCAATGCCAGTGTCATTAAAATTACCAAGGATTTCTGCGGAAATTGCTATTGTAAATTCAAAAGCGTTCTCGTAAGAGTCTGATCTACCTTTACATTTTTCGGCGATGAACTTAAATCTATTGGCCTGTCCATGATCGCCTGCGAAGGCAAATATTTGCTCAGAATCTAAAATATCGACTTTCTTTCCTTTGTGGTGTCCAACGCTAATTCCATTTACTGAAGGAGTTAGCATGCTGTCAGCAGCTATAACAATCCCATCGGAGCATAAGAAGGCAATAACAATAGTCATAAAATCACCCTCGAAAAACGCTGTTTGCACGCATTTCTGGATACCGTGAGTATATAGCAGAAACGAGTTTTTCAAATGGAAGACTTTTTACCCAATAAGCCAATTCCTGCAAATATTTCTGTGTGGCTGGGCTGGTTTGCGCGAGAATATTTCTTCCAACTTGATATCCATTTCCGTTAAGGGTGTAAATTCTGTATCTTCCATTATTCATTATATTTACTGTATTTTGACAGTTTAGACGATCCAAAGTGTCGTATACTTCCTTATCAAAAGGACCGTAGTCATATGGAGCAAAGTTAAAATGTGGGCCGCCAGTGAGATGTGGCGCCTCCCGGTCAATTATATAAAGCAACTTTTGAACATGGACTGGTTCAAAGATGGCGTTCTCTCCCCCTGCGGCGAGGGCAGCCAGCACAATTTCCTCGCGATTCATCTGGTCCCTCCTTGGCTTGATAAGAAAGAAATCTTAGCATAAATAAGAACCTTAGGGGAACGCAATTCGGTGATACCCGAACAACCCACCGGGAATTTCTGCGATATAAGCTGAATTCCGCCAAACTGGCTATGAATCGGTCAAATATCGAGTTACAGGCAAAAACATGGGGGAGAAGCGTAGCTCAAATTCGGTTACGCTTCTCCTGAAACCGCTTACTTCTTCAGCGCCGCCACACCCGGCAGTTCCTTGCCTTCCAGCCATTCCAGGAAGGCGCCGCCGGCGGCGGACACGTAGGTGAACTTGTCCTCGACCCCGGCATGGGCCATCGCCGCGACGGTGTCGCCGCCGCCGGCGACCGACAGCAGGCCGCCGGCCTCGGTGCGGGCGGCGACCAGGCCGGCCACCGCGTTGGTGCCGGCGTCGAAGGGCTGGATTTCGAAGGCGCCGAGCGGGCCGTTCCACACGACGGTCTTGGCGCCCTGCAGCTTCACGCCCAGGAACTCCACGGTGGCCGGGCCGATGTCGAGAGCCATCTCGTCGGCGCCGATGGCGTCGAAGGCGACGACGCGGTTGGCGGCGCCGGCCTTGAACTCCTTGGCGACGACGAAGTCCTTCGGCAGCAGGATCTCGCAGTTGGCTTCCTTGGCGGTCGCCATGATGGCGCGGGCCTGGTCGGCCATGTCCTTCTCGCACAGCGAGGCGCCGACGTCGGTGCCCTGGGCGAACAGGAAGGTGTTGGCCATGCCGCCGCCGAGAACCAGCAGGTCCACCTTGCGGACCATGTTGCCGAGCAGTTCCAGCTTGGTGGAGATCTTCGCGCCGCCGACGACGGCGGCCACCGGGCGCTCCGGCTTCTCCAGCGCGAGCGTCAGCGCCTTCAGTTCCGCTTCCATCAGGCGGCCGGCGGCGTTCGGCAGCAGGCGGGCGACGCCCTCGGTCGAGGCATGGGCGCGGTGGGCGGCGGAGAAGGCGTCGTTGACGTAGATGTCGCCCAGATCGGCCATCTGCTTGGCGAAAGCCGGATCGTTCTTTTCCTCTTCGGCGTGGAAGCGGGTGTTCTCCAGCAGCACGATGGCGCCGTCATGCACCTTGGCGATGGCCTCCTTGGCCTTCTCGCCGACGCAATCCTCGGCGAAGGCGACCTTCTGGCCGACGGCGGCGCTCAGCGCGTCCACCACGTTGCGCAGCGAGTTCTTGGCGTCCGGGCCGTTCTTCGGACGACCGAAATGCGACAGGACGACGACCTTGGCGCCCTTGGAGGACAGCTCCTTCAGGGTCGGGGCGAGGCGGTCGATGCGGGTGGTGTCGGACACCTTGCCGTCCTGCATCGGGACGTTCAGGTCGGCGCGCACCAGCACCGTCTTGCCGCTGACCTCGAGGTCGTCGATCGTGTTGAAATCGGTCATCTTCACACTTCCCCTAATATGGCCGTTTCCCGTCCGGGATCGGCCCTCGGTCGATTTGCCGAAACCCAATCACAGCGCCGACCGCATTGCAACGCCCCAAGGGTGGGGTGAAATGGGGCATATTGACCCTGCAACCCCTGTCAAAGCGCTGCGAACGAAAGGAAGATGCGGGGACGATGGGTACTGCAACCCCAGGCTTCTGCAACATTTCCGTAACTTGACCCTGTCCATTGCCTGTGCAAACACCCAACTGTAGGCCGGTGGGCCGCAAAACGGGGGTTGAAGCGCAGGCGATGGCTGAGGCGGACATCAACCGCGAGACGGAATTGAAGCTGGCGGCGAAGCCTGAAGACTTCGACACGCTGCGTGCCGCTCCCGCCATTGCGGACCGGACGACCGGACCGGCAACGGCGAAGACCCTGGAAAGCACCTATTACGACACCGAAGACCGCCGGCTCGCCGCGCGCAAGGTGACGTTGCGGGTGCGCAAGACCGGCGACGGCTATGTCCAGACGGTCAAGTCCGCGCCGGACGAGGACGGGCTGGGACGCGGGGAATGGGAATGCGCGGTGACCTCCGCCGTGCCCGACCTGACGCTGATCACCGACGCCGCCGCAATCGAGTTGCTGGGCACGCTCGGCGAATCGGAGCTGCAGCCGGTCTTCACCTCGGTCGTCGAACGGACGATCCAGGATGTGACGCTGGGCGAGGGGGATGACGCCGCCTCCATCGAGGTCGCCTTCGACCGTGGCCGCATCCAGCTGCCCGATGGCCGGTCCAGTGATCTGTGCGAGGTGGAACTGGAGCTGAAGAGCGGTCAGCCCGCCGCGCTCTACGATCTGGCGCAGGAATTGACGAAGGCGGCACCGCTGCGGCTGGAGATGCGCAGCAAGGCGGAGCGCGGCCACGCGCTGGCGAATGGAGCGACCGAAAAGGCGCTGAAGGCGGAAAAGCTGCTGCTCGATCCCGAGACGACGGTGGAAGGGGCGGTCGCCCGCATCGTGCGCGCCTGCCTTGCCCACATGGTCGCGAACGAGGCGGTGACGCTGGCCGGCGACGATCCGGAGGGCGTGCACCAGATGCGCGTCGCGCTGCGCCGGCTCCGCTCGGCCATCGCGCTGTTCCGGCCATTCATTCCGGCCGCGCAATATCTCTGGCTGGTCGGCGAGATCAAATGGCTGGCCGGCAGCCTGGGGCCGGCGCGCGACTGGGACGTGTTCGGCGAGGAACTGCTGGCCCCGGTGCGCGACGCCTTCCACAAGGCCGACGGGCATGGCCGCTCGGCGGTGGAGGATCTGGACACGCTGGCCGCCGCTGCCGAGGCGAAGCGGCTGCGCGCCTATGAGGGGGTGCGCGAGGCGATCCGCTCGGACCGCTACACCGCCTTCCTGCTGGGCGTCGGCAGCTGGGTGGAGAAGCGCGGCTGGCGCGACCAGCCGGTCAGCGAGGAATCGGTGCGGCTGTTCCAGCCGGTGATCGGGCTGGCCGACCATCTGTTGAACAAGCGCCACAAGAAGGCGAAGCGGGCCGGGCACGGCTTCGCCCATCTGCCGGTGGCCCAGCGCCACCAGCTGCGAATCGCCTTGAAGAAGCTGCGCTATGCCGTGGAGTTCTTCCGCAGCCTGTATGACGACAAGCCGGTGCGCCGCTATATCCAGCAGCTTGCCGCCTTCCAGGATGCGCTGGGGCATCTGAACGACGTGGCGACGGCGACGCGGCTTCTGCACGAGCTGCATGACGACGGCAGCCGCTCCGCCCCCGGCGAGCCGCGCGCCGCCGGCATCGTCATCGGCTGGCATGCCCGCGGCGTCGCCGACACCGAAGCGGCGCTGGTCGCCCTGTGGCATGATTTCATCGACACCAAGCATTTCTGGTCGAAGCCGGACCCTGCGGTGTAGAGTCCGCAGCTATGCTCACGATCCTCGTCGCCAACATCAAGGGCGGCTGCGGCAAGACGACCGTCGCCACCCACCTCGCCGCCGCCTCCGCCGCGGCGGGCCTGCCCACCGTGCTGGCCGACGTGGACCGTCAGCACTCCTCGCTCGGCTGGCTGGAGCGCCGGCCGGGACAGGCGCCGGCGCTGGTCGGGCTCGACTGGGCCAAGGACTTCACCGACACGCCGCGCGGCACCAAGCGGCTGGTGATCGACGCGCCCGCCGCGCTGAAGACCAAGCAGATCGAGGATCTGGTGAAGATGGCCGACGTCGTCGTGCTGCCGGTGCTGCCCGGCGCCTTCGACGAGCAGGCGACGCAGCGCTTCCTCGGCAAGCTCGATGAGTTGAAGCGCATCGCCAAGAAGAAGACCACGGTGGCGGTGGTCGGCAACCGCATGCGTGCCCGCACCAGGGCCGCCGACCGGCTGGACCGCTTCCTCGACGGCATCGGCCATCAGGTGGTGACCCGCCTGCGCGACAGCCAGATCTACGCCGACGCGGCCGAAAGCGGCCTCAGCCTGTTCGACATGCCGGGCAAGCGCGCCGCCGAGCATCGCGGCGACTGGCAGCCGCTGCTGAGCTACATCGACGGGGTTTGAGCGGGGGCCGATACCATTCAGTTTGTGATGGATGCTCCGTGACAAGCCCCTCTCCCCTTGCGGGAGAGGGGTTGGGGTGAGGGGCGCAAATTAATATTCCCTCCGGCCTGCGGCCGCCGCACCCCTCATCCCAACCCGCGGGTCGGCAAAACGCCGTTGGCGTTTGGCCGATCCCGCCCCGCAAGGGGAGAAGGGCTTCTTGCAGCGGAGAGGCCTTCTCCCCTACACCCGCACCACAACGAACAGCCATTTGGTCGGGATCAGCGTGTTGCCGCTGGAATGCTCCGGATAGGCGGCCTCCAGGCGGCGGCGGTAGGCGGCGAGGAATCGGTCGAGTTCGGGACCGGTCAACCGATGCATCACCGGCGCCAGTGCCGCCTGATGCAGCCATTGCAGAAGCGGAACGTCGCCGTCGAGGACGTGGAAATACTCCGTCTCCCACAGCTCGATGGACGCTCCTTCCGGGCCGAGCCAGTCGTAATAGTCCTGGGCATCGTACCCCCGGCCCTCGGTCAGCGGAGCTGCGGGCCAGGCGCCATGCAGCCGGTCCGCCCAGGGGCCGTCGGCGGCGGTTTCCAGAAGCAGGCTGTGGGTGGCCTGGTCCTGCGGGCGGGGCAGGGCGACGGCCAGCACGCCGCCGGGGCCGAGCGATTGCAGCAGTTCGGGAAACAGCCGGTCATGCCCGGCCACATGCTGTAGCCCGCCGGCCGAGATGACGAGATCCGTCGGCCAGTGCGGACGCCAGACCGCCAGATCGGCGTGGAGGTAGCGCACGGAGGACGGCGTGTCGGCGGCCCAGCGCAGCATCGCCCGGGAATGGTCGACCGCCAGCACGTCGGCCTGGGGCCAGCGCGCCGCCAGCAGCCGGGACAACTGCCCGGCACCGCAGCCGAGATCGACGACCGAGCGTGGTGTGAGGGAGGAGGGAAGCGCCGCCGTCAGGTCGATGACGGGACGGCGGCGCAGGACATCGAGCGTCGCGAAGGCGTCAGGTTCCCATGCCATGCTGTGTGTCATGTGGCACCCGCTCTGTTGGGCTCATGCCCTCCAGCCATCGCGTCGACCGGCGGGGCTTCGCCGATGGAAGCCCCTTCAGGTCAGTGGGCGGAGCCCATGCGGTCGAAATAACGGCCGATCGACGCGAAGATGAAAAGCACGCAGCCGAGGAAGACGATCAGGCCACCGATGGCGAAAGCATCGTCCGCCGCCCGCGAAGAGGCGAGCAGACCGACGAAAGCCATGATGCCGGCGAGGATGGGATTGATCCAGTAGGAGAAGGCTTTCACGTCCCGAAGTCCTTTCAGAACAAGGCATTGGTGGAGGGAAAGCGCCCGCCTCCCGCCCCGCCGGGCTTCCCGCGAACGCTTCGTCATTGAAGGGATTCTGCGGGACGGAACCCGCGGAATCAATGCGACACAAACGACTTGTGCCATGCAACATCTACCGGATCGGTTTCCTTGTTGCCTTGCGGTATGTCAAGCGCGAAGACCGTTCCGGCCGCATCGCTGCGCACCAGCCGCAACTCCCCGCCATGGGCGCGCAGCACCTCCCGCGCGATGGCGAGACCGAGCCCGATCCCGCCGGCCCGGGCCGATCCGGCAAAGGGCTGGAACAGGTTTTCCCGTGCCCGCGGCGCCAGTCCGGGGCCGTTGTCGGCGACCGTCAGGATCAGCAGGCCCGCGGGTCCGACACCCGTCTCGACCGCAATCCGCACCCGGCCGGCGCCGGCCTGCACCGCGTTGCGGCCGAGATTGACCAGCGCGCGGCCAAGCTGTGCCGCATCCACCGGTGCCGGCGTGCCGGCGGGGATGTCGTTGATCCACTCCGCTTCGACCCGTCCGCCATCGGGGTGGACGGTGGCGAGGACCTCCGCGCCGGCCTCCTCCGCCACACGGTGCAGGTCGACCGGTGCGGGGGACAGCGGCAGGACGCCGTCGCGGGTGAAGGACAGCGTCTGTCCGCACAGCTCCACCGCACGGTCCAGCGAGGCGACCAGCCGCGGCGTCACCCGCCGCACCTCCGGGTCGGCGCTCTCCGTCAGCCGCTCCGACAGGAGGGAGGCGGTGGACAGGATGCCGCGCAGGTCGTGGTTGATCTTCGCCACCGCGGTGCCCAGCGTGGCGAGCCGTTCACGCTGGCGCAGGGCCGCGCGCACCGTGCCCTGCATGGCGGCAAGCTCGCGCTCCGCCACGCCGATCTCGTCGCTGCGGCTGCCGGGCACCAGCGGCGGAGCGCCGTCGGGATCGCGGCGGAAGGCGACGACCTCCGCGGTCAGCCGCCGCATCGGCCGCACCAGCAGTGCATGGAGCGTGAGATAGACCAGGAGCGCAGCGATCACCGAGATGGCGACCGACACTGCCAGGATGCGGCGGGAGAACTCCACCATCGCATCGATCAGCGGCCGCTCGTCCATCGTCACCTCGACGCGCTGGGCCGGGTCGTTGGGCGAACGGTCGATCACCCGGATCACCCGGTCGCGCGGCTGGCCGAAGGCGCCTTCCAGGGCAAGGCGCAGGGCGTGGCCGGCATCGACGATCTGCATGCCCATGCCGGTGGTGCGCAGGTCGTACACGGCATCGACCTGCGGCGGCATCGGGCGCGACAGCATGTAGACCCGCGCGCCCGGCTGGATCAGGTCGATGACATGGGTGCCGGTGTAGGCCAGCAGCTTCGCCTGCAGCTCCTTCGTCACCATCAGGTCGGGGGCGGCCTCCACCGACAATGCGGCGATGTGGGCGGTGGCCAGCCGCTCCTCCAGATAGCCCATGCGGAAGCGGGCGATGGAGGGGGTGTAGATCAGCACCTCCGCCAGAAGCACGAACAGGATGGTCAGCACCAGCAGTTTGGCCGACAGGCTGGTCGCGATGGTGGGACGGGGCATGGGCGGGGGGAACGGCGCGTGTGTTGCAGGAACGCCATCCTACGACGGTGACAAACGAGCGTCACCCCCGCCAAGCCCCCGATCCGCTGGCGTTACCGCTTTGGCGTTGGTAAGACAGGCGCCATGAGCGACCTTGCCCGTCACATCGACTCCCTGTCGCGCGCCAACGTGCTGTGCATTGGCGACGTGATGCTCGACCGTTTCGTCTATGGTTCGGTGGACCGGGTGTCGCCGGAGGCGCCGATCCCTGTCCTGCGCGTGGACCGCGATGTGCCCAAGCTGGGTGGCGCCGGCAATGTCGCCGCCAACCTCGTGGCGCTGGAGGCGGCCTGCCGCTTCGTCTCGGTGGTCGGGCGCGACGGCATCGGCTCCGACCTGCTGGCCCTGCTGCGGCGCGAAGGTGTCAGCGACGGCGCAATCGTGATCGAGGACGGGCGCCAGACCACGGTGAAGACCCGTTTCATCGCCGGCCAGCAGCAGCTTCTGCGCACGGACATCGAGACGGTGGTGCCGATCACCGTCGCCGACCGCGTGCTGGAACGGGTGCGCGAATTGCTGCCCGACGTGGGCGGCGTCATCCTGTCCGACTACGGCAAGGGCGTGTTGACCGACGACCTGGTGACGGCGGTGATCGCCGCCGCGCGGGAGGCAGGGCGCACGGTGGTGATCGACCCCAAGGGGCGCGACTACCGCCGCTATCGCGGCGCCGACATCGTGACGCCCAACCGCAAGGAGCTGATGGAGGCCACCGGCCTGCCGGCGCGCACCGACAAGGAGGTGATCGCCGCCGCCCGCCACCTGATCGCCACCTGCGGCATCGGCGCCGTCGTCGCCACCCGCAGCGAGCAGGGCATGTCGGTGGTCACGGCCGGGGACGCGGTGCATCTGCCGGCCGAGGCGCGCGAGGTGTTCGACGTTTCCGGTGCCGGCGACACCGTGGTGGCGACGCTGACCGCCGCGCTGTCGGTGGGGATCGATCTGGTGGATTCGGCGCGGCTGGCCAATCTGGCCGCCGGCATCGTGGTGGGCAAGGTCGGCACCGCGGTCGTCCGCTCGGCCGAGCTCTTGTCCGGCCTGCACGAGCAGGAGTGGCGCCAGGGCGAGGAGAAGGTGGCGACCCGCGACACCGCGGCCGAGCGGGCGGAGCGCTGGCGGCTGCGCGGCAAGCGCGTCGGCTTCACCAACGGCTGCTTCGACCTGCTGCACCCCGGCCATATCGCGCTGCTGAAGCAGGCGCGGGCGGCCTGCGACATTCTGGTCGTCGGGCTGAACAGCGACGACTCGGTGAAGCGGCTGAAGGGCGAAAGCCGGCCGGTGCAGAACGAGACGGCGCGCGCCACGGTGCTGGCGTCGCTGGGTTGCGTCGATCTGGTGGTGATCTTCGGCGAGGACACGCCGGAAACGCTGATCCGCGCGCTGCGCCCCGACGTGCTGGTCAAGGGCGCCGATTACACCATCGCGACCGTGGTGGGGGCGGATTTCGTCCAGAGCTATGGCGGAAAAGTGGTGCTGGCCGATCTGGTCCAGGGCCAGAGTACGACCAACACCATCAAGCGCATGAAGAGCTGAGACAATCCGGCGGGCCATCGCCGCCGGTATCGATTGTCACTTGTATGCTGCCGATGCATGGCCCATCTAAGGGCGATCGACGTTGCTCTGGGCTTTGTTATCCCGGTCCCTCACACGGATTTGGGTCTCTTCCCGAAGTGAAATTGATGCGCCTGCGCACTCTCGCGCAGGGCAACGCCAGGAAGGGAACTGACCCATGGCTATCGGTACCGTCAAGTTTTTCAATTCCACCAAGGGCTTTGGCTTCATTCAGCCGGAAGACGGCACGGCCGACGTGTTCGTCCACATCTCCGCGGTGGAGCGCGCCGGGATCAACAACCTCGGTGAAGGCCAGAAGCTGTCCTTCGATGCCGTTCGCGATCCGCGCCGCGGCAAGGTTGCGGCCGAGAACCTGCGCGCGCTCTGAGCGCAGCAGCTTCGAAGAGGAAGGGCGGCTCCGGCCGCCCTTTTTCGTACCGGAAATCGGGAGCGCCGCAGCCGGGATCACCGATCCCCGGCGCCGCATCGCCGTCTTTGGCGGCCCCGTCCGATACGGGACTTGCTTGATGGCCTGCCTGCGGGCACGGCCGAATCACGACCGAATTCACGAAATGGATGGATATGAACGGCTTTAAGAATGCAGGGCTTTCGGAGCGTCTGAGCGCGGCCGCCGGCGCGAAAAAGGCACTGCTGGAAAAGTTCAAGGCGCAACCCGGTGTGAACGATCCGGTCTTCGCCGAGCGCGAAGAGGCGCGACTGGCCATCCGCGTCGCCCGTGAGGCCCGCGAGGCCGAACGCAATGCAGCGCGCGAAGCCCGCAAGGCAGCCGAACAGGAAATGTTGCAGGCCGAACAGGCCGAGTTGGCCGCCCGCGAGGCGCTGGCGGTTCAGGAACTTGCCGAGCAGGCCAAGCGCCAAGTGGCGGCGGCAGCGGAGGCGAAAGCCGCCCGCGACGCCCGCTATGCCGCCCGCAAGGCCAGGAACCGCTGAATCGGATCGCGGAAAGTCGGAAATCGGACTGAACCGCGAATCCGGTCGTTGAACAAAGCGGTCGTTGAACAAAGCCAGGGCCCCCATGCGGTTCGGATCGAACGCATGGGGCCCCTGGCTTTTTCATTGTCGGCTCCGGGTGGATCGGTTTCCGGAGCCGTCCTGACTAACGACTCACATCTTCTTCTGGACGTTGTCGGCGCCACGCTCGATGGCGCGGCCGCCGGCCTGCACGTCCTGGCCGGCCCCTTCCATGGTGTTGCAGGCGGCCAGCGTGGTGCCCAGCAGCGTGCCCAGGACGGCGAGCAGGGCGAACTTCTTGACGGTGGTCATGGTCGGTCTCCGTTGCGGTGGCTGTGTGATGTCCACTGGAACGCAAGCGGAGCCGTAAAGGTTTCCCGATCCGATGGGGGAGGGGGCTTGTTCAAAAGGGGTGCCCTTCGCTTGCGCATCGTCCGTAGCCGCAGAGACGAAGTGTCCCGTTGCCACCGGGCGTGAGCGCGGGCATAAATCGCCCCGCGGAACATCCCGCTTGCCCTCCCCGCTGGATGGGACGGCTTTTGGCAACGAGCAAGAATGGCGAAAGGAAAGCCTCTCATGGCTGAAAGCACTTTTGACGTCGTTGTGATCGGCGGCGGCCCCGGCGGGTATGTCTGCGCGATCCGCGCGGCGCAGCTCGGCTTCAGGGTCGCCTGCGTCGAGAAGCGGGGGACGCTGGGCGGCACCTGCCTGAATGTCGGCTGCATCCCGTCCAAGGCTCTGCTGGCGGCGTCGGAGAAGTTCGAGGAAGCGGCCCACGGTCTCGCCAAGTTCGGCATCAAGGTCGGCGGCGTCGAGCTCGACCTGCCGGGCATGCTGGCCCACAAGGACAAGGTCGTTAAGGACAACGTCGGCGGCATCGAATTCCTGTTCAAGAAGAACAAGGTCGCCTGGCTGAAGGGTGCGGGCAAGATCACCGCCCCGAACACCGTCGAGGTCGAGGGCGTCGGTTCCATCACCGCGTCGAAGGCGATCGTCATCGCCACCGGTTCGGACGTGACCCCGCTGCCGGGCATCGCCATCGACGAGAAGCGCGTGGTGTCCTCCACCGGCGCCCTGTCGCTGCCGGAGGTTCCGAAGCATCTGGTCGTCATCGGCGGCGGCGTGATCGGGCTGGAGCTGGGCTCCGTCTGGGGCCGGCTGGGCGCCAAGGTGACGGTGGTCGAGTATCTCGACCGCGTCCTGCCGACCATGGACAACGAGCTGTCGAAGCAGGCCCAGCGCATCTTCGCCAAGCAGGGTATGGACTTCAAGCTGAGCACCAAGGTGACCGGCGCGTCGATGACCGAGACCGGCGTGGCCCTGACGGTCGAGCCCGCCGCCGGCGGCGAGGCGCAGACCATCGAGGCCGACACCGTGCTGGTCGCCATCGGCCGCCGTCCCTACACCGAGGGTCTCGGCCTGGAGGCGGTGGGTGTCGAGCTGGAGCGCGGCCGCGTCAAGATCGACCACCATTTCCAGACCAACGTGCCGGGCATCTACGCCATCGGTGACGTGGTGGAAGGCCCGATGCTGGCCCACAAGGCCGAGGAAGAGGGCGTGGCGCTGGCCGAGCAGCTGGCCGGCCAGAAGAGCCACGTCAACCACGACCTCGTCCCCGGCGTCGTCTACACCTGGCCGGAAGTCGCCGCCGTCGGAAAGACCGAGGAGCAGCTGAAGGCCGCGGGCGTCGCCTACAAGACCGGCAAGTTCCCGTTCACCGCCAACGGCCGCGCGCGTGCCGGCGGCAACACCGACGGCTTCGTGAAGATCCTGTCGGATGCCTCCACCGACCAGGTGCTGGGCGTCCACATGATCGGCCCGAACGTGTCGGAGATGATCGGCGAGCTGGTTCTGGCCATGGAGTTCAGCGCGTCCGCCGAAGACGTCGCCCGCACCTGCCACGCCCACCCGACCTTGTCGGAAGCGGTCAAGGAAGCGGCGCTGGCGGTGGACGGGCGTCCGCTGCACATCTGATTTCCTGCCCATCTGATCCGCGGTCCGCAAGGTCCGTAACGACGAAAGGCTCCCTCGCCGTTTGGCGGGGGAGCCTTTTCCGTTCCGGCGCCCGGGTCGCTCGTCAGGCCGCGCGGATGGTCGACAGGAAGCCGTTCACCGCGGTGCGCAGGCGGCCGGCGTCGCCGGCGAGCTGACCGGAGACCGACAGGACGTTCTCGGCGGAATGGCCGGCCTCGACGGCGGCGCTGCGAACGTCGGCGATGGTCCTGGTCACTTCCTGGGTGCCGCTGGCGGCCTGCTGGACGTTGCGGGCGATCTCGGCGGTGGCCGATCCCTGTTCCTCCACCGCAGCGGCGATGGCGGTGGAGATCTCGTCGATCTGGGCGATGATGCCGCCGATGCCCTTGATCGCGCCGGCAGTTTCGTCGGTGACGCGCTGCATGCCGGTGACGTGGCCGGCGATCTCCTCCGTCGCCCGGGCGGTCTGGCTGGCGAGGCTCTTCACCTCCTGCGCCACGACGGCGAAGCCCTTGCCGGCCTCCCCGGCGCGGGCGGCCTCGATGGTGGCGTTCAGCGCCAGCAGGTTGGTCTGGCTGGCGATGTCCTGGATCAACTGCACCACCGTGCCGATCTTCTCTGCCGCCTCCGTCAGGCTCAGCACCTGCCCGTTGGCCTGTTGGGCGGCCTCCACCGCCTCGCGGGCGATCTGGGCGGAGCGGTTGACCCGCTCGCCGATCTCCTGGATCGACGCCGACAGCTCTTCGGTGGCGCTGGCGACGGTCTGGACGTTGCTGCTGGCATCCTGGGACGCGTTGGCGACCACGCCGGCCTGCTGGCTGGTCTGGGTCGCGGTGGCGGTCATGGTCTGGGCCGTGCCGGTCATCGATTGGGCCGCACGGTCGACGCCGTCGACCACATTCATAACCTGGGCCTCCAGGGTGTCGGCCAGTTGCAGCATGGCGGCGCGGCGTTCGGCGTCGGCCTTGGCCTGATCCTCCGCCCGCTGGTCGATCATCCGCTTCAGGTCGGCCAGCATCTTGCGCAGGGCATCGGCCAGGGCGCCGATCTCGTCGGACTGGCGGATGTCGAGCGTCTGGTCGAAGCGGCCGGCGGCGATGCCCTCGGCGAAGGCGACGCTGGCGCGGATCGGCCGGGCGACGCCGCCGGCGACAATCCACATCACCGCGACGGCGCCAAGCGCGACCAGGGCGCCGACGGTCACCTGCCACAGGATGTTGGAGTTGGCGCGCTCGCCGAGCGCGGAGGACAGCGCCATGCCGTCGGCCAGCACGATGTCCTTAGGCACCTGGACCAGCACCGCCCACGGCTTCTCGGTGTTACCCATGGTGATGGGGGCGAAGCTGCGCAGCATGTTGGTGGAGGATTCGATGTCGACATGGGCCTTGCCGGCCTGGACATTCGCCAGATCGGCCTGCCAGGAGGTGTCGAAGGTGGAGATCGGCTGGCCGATCAGGTCGGGCCGGGCGCTGTGGGCGACGATCAGGCCCATGTTGCTGATGATGACGACCTGGCTGCGGCCGTCGAACACCGCGGCGCTGACCTTGGTCGACAGCTGCTGGACGAAATCGAGGTTGAAGTCGGCGCCGGCCACGCCGCGGAACTTGCCGTCGATCACCACCGGCACCGACAGGGTCGCCAGGAACACCTGCTTGCCCTGCACGATGTAGGGCAGGGGGTCGAGCACGCTTTCACGCCCGTTCTCCTGCGGGCCGATGTACCAGCCGCCCTTCATGACGCCGTTGGGATGGCGTTCGCGGCTGTCATACTCGACCAGGGGCTGCATGGCGATGTGGCCGCTCTGGTCGCGGTTCCAGTAGGGAATGAAGCGGCCGGTAGCGTCGGTGCCGGTTTCGCGGCGGTTGCGGAACTCCTCGTCCCGGCCATCAAGGGCGTTGGGCTCCCATGCCGAATAGGTGCCGTTGAACAGCGGGTTGCGCTTCAGCACCGACAGAAGCACGCCGTTGAAGGCGTCGCGGCGCCGGTCGGACGGGACATGGCCGCCCGCGCTGCCATCGGCGAGGCTGGAGAAGCTGGCGGCCATGGTCCGGGCGGCGTTCAATGCGGTGTCGAACTCCGACCGAAGCAGACCGGCCTGGGTGGCGGCGAGGTTCTGCAGGGATTCCGTCGTCTTGCTCTCAAGAATTCGCTCTACGTTGTCCGTGACGAATTCGTTGCTGGAGCGTGTCGACAGGATTCCGAAACCGACGAGTACGGCAACCGTGCCGGCCAAGCAAAGTCCAGATAGGATGGATATCTTCGATTGGATTGATTTTATTTGCATGTCGGTTTCCCCGCGTGAGCTGCGCGCTGGGATAGCATTAGAAAATTGAAATATTAAACAACAGATAACAGCTTGTAAGGGTTTATCACCGATATCCTGTACAAAAGTCTGATAGGCTCAGAGAGCTTGACAATCATTATCATTGGGTATTCTTGCAATGTGCAGAACACGTTTGATTGACGGCAAAGTGAATGCCGTCAGTTCGATTGTTGCGCGGTTTGCAGCGTGACCGCGAGTGCTTCGATGGAGAGTTCGGCCAGACGTTGGGGCGCATACTGGAATATGCCGATTGGGTTGAGCAATCCGGCGTCGGTCAGCCCTTGCGCGCCCGAGGATGGGCGTTGCGGTACACGTTCATCAACTGCTCGTTCTCCACATCCGTGTAACGCTGGGTTGTGGAAAGTGAAGCGTGGCCGAGCAGGTCCTGGATGGCACGCAGGTCGCCGCCGTCCGCCAAAAGATGGGTCGCGAAACTATGTCGCAGGGCGTGCGGGGTGGCACTGTCCGGCATGCCCATCAGGGCGCGCAGCTTCTGCATCTGGTGCTGGGCCACGCTGGCGTTCAGCCGGCCGCCGCGGGTGCCGACGAACAGCGGGCCGTCCGGCGCCAGCGTGAAGGGGCAGCTGTCGATATAGGCGCGCACAGCCTCCGTCACCGCCGGCAGCACGGGGATCATGCGGTCCTTGCGGCCCTTGCCGGTGACGCGCAGCGTGTCGCCCAGCGGTGCGTCCTGTCGGGCCAGACCCAGCGCCTCCGAAATGCGCAGGCCGCAGCCGTAGAGAAGTGTGAACAGGGCGCGGTCACGCTTGCCGATCCAGGGCTCCTCGCGGTCGCGTTCGGCCTCCTCCAGCAGGCGGTCGGCGTCGATCTCCGTCAGCGGGCGCGGGGCCGGGCGCTTGACCTTCGGTGTGGCGAGCGTGGCGATGGCGGGATTGTGCAGGCGGCCGCTGCGGTCCATCCAGCGGAACAGGTTGCGCACCGCCGCCAGCTTCCGCGCCCGGCTGGCCCCGACCAGCCCATCCATCGCCAGCCTGGACATCCAGGCGCGGAAATCCGCCGCCTTCAGGTCGCCCAGATCGTTCAGCGAGGGCGGGGTGCCGCCGCGGAATTCGGTGAGGAAGCGCAGGAACTCAGCAACGTCGGCGGTGTAGGCCGACAGGGTGTGGCGGGAAACCGCCTTTTCGCTCTCCATCCAGCGCCGCCAGTGGACGAGCGCGTCCTGAACGTCGGGCTTGGCGGAGAAACCCAGAACAGGCTCGGTCACGCCGGCAGCTCCAGCCAGCCGCGGATCACCCGCTCGATGACGCGGGCGAGGAAGCCGACCAGTTCGGTGCCCTGGCCGCTGTGGAAGGTGTCGGGCTCGCGGCTGCCGAAGGCGAGCAGGCCGTCGGGCGTCTCGCTGGAGACCTGGATGCGGATCAGCGCCTCCGACCGGACGAGGCCGGCGCCGGGGCCGTAGATCTCGGGATCGCCCTGGATGTCGGTGTTCAGCACCACGTCGGCGCGGCCCAGCCGCTCGGCGATGGCGCCCGGCTCCACCACCCGCACGCCGGAGCGGTGGACATGGGGGATGTCGCTGCCGTTGGATTCGATGACCAGACAGGCGACGTCGAGGTCGAGCAGGACCGCGAGGTCGGTGGTGATGGTCTGGATCAGCTGTTCGAAGCTCTGGGCGTCGAGCAGGAACAGCACCGCGGCATGGATGCGGTTCTGGCTGTTCAGGTTGGCCCGGCTGGTGCCGATCAACTCGCGCTGCTGGTCCTTGAGGGTGCGGACCTCGGCGCGCAGCCGGTCGACCATGAAGGCCTGGAGGTCCACCACCCCACGCCCACGGTCGACCGACGGCGGGGTCAGGTGGTGGACCAGATCGGCGTTCTGGGCCAGGAAGTCCGGGTGGCTCCGCAGATAGGCGCGCACATCCTCCGAGGAGAGCGTCGACGCCTGACGCGGGGGGTGGCCCGGTTCGCGGCCCCTGTCGGCCATGATCGCTCCGGCCCGCCTTACAGGATCGACTGACCGGTCTTCTTCCAGTCATCGACGAACTGGGAGAGACCCTTGTCGGTCAGCGGGTGGTTGAACAGCTGCTTCAGCACCGACGCCGGGGCGGTCACCACATGGGCGCCCAGGCGGGCGGCCTTGACGATGTGCATCGGGTTGCGGATCGAGGCGACCAGCACCTCGGTCTTGAAGGCGTCGTAGTTGTTATAGATCTCGCAGATGTCCTTGATGATGCCCATGCCGTCCTGGCCGATGTCGTCCAGCCGGCCGACGAAGGGCGACACGAAGCTGGCGCCGGCCTTGGCCGCCAGGATCGCCTGGGCGGGGGAGAAGCACAGCGTGACGTTGACCATCGTCCCTTCGGACGAGATGATCTTGCAGACCTTCAGGCCGGCCGGGGTCAGGGGCACCTTCACCGCGACGCGGTGGGAGATCTTGGCGATCTTGTGGGCCTCGGCGAGCATGGTCTCGAAGTCGGTGGATGCCACCTCGGCGCTGACCGGACCGTTGACGACGTCGCAAATCTCGGCCACGAGGTCGAGGAATTGACGGCCGGACTTGGCGATCAGGGAGGGGTTGGTGGTAACACCGTCCAGCAGACCGGTATCGGCCAGATCGCGGATCTCGGCGATGTCGGCGGTGTCGACGAAGAACTTCATGACGAAGGGTCCATGCTTGCTGATGTTGACCGGAACCGGCCGCGCCGGAAAGCTGACCGACGCGCCGTCCCGCCCGGTGCCCGGGACATGAGGCCACTCTAGCCGATGCGTTCGACTTCCGCCAGTTCCGCCCGGGCATTCAGGGGGATCTTCTTGGGGACACGCCCGAAACGGGGCAGCCCGAAGGCGATTCCATGCGCGAAACCACGGATTTTCCGGCAAAGCCGCAGCTTCGCGGGCCGGACCGCCGCGTCGCCGTCCTGCTGCCGCTGCCGCTGCGCGAGGCCTACGACTACCGCGTGCCGGACGGGATGGAGCTTGTCGCCGGCGATTACGTCGAGGTGCCGCTGGGGCCGCGCCGGGTCATCGGCGTCGTCTGGGGGCCGGGCGCCGGGACCCTGGAGTCCGGCCGGCTGAAGGCGGTGGTGCGTCGCTTCGACGTGCCGCCGATGACCGAGGTCGGCCGCCGCTTCGTCGACTGGGTCGCCGCCTACACCATGACGCCGCCGGGCTTCGTTCTGCGCATGGCGGTCAGCGTGCCGGCGGCGCTGGAGCCGCCCAAGGCGATGCTGGCCTATCTGCGCAGGCAGGGCGCGGAGCCGCCGCCCGGCTTCAAGATGACCGACCCGCGCAAGCGCATCCTGGCCTTGCTGGAGGATGGACCGCCGCGCACCCCGGCGGAACTGGCCGACGAGGCCGGCTGTGGCGTCACCGTGGTGCGCGGGCTGGCGGAGGCCGGGCTGCTGGAGCCCGTCATGCTGCAGCCGACGCGGCTCGGCCGGCCGGACTGGCAGCGGCCCGGACCCACCCTGTCCGCCGACCAGCGGGCGGCGGCCGACGATTTGCGCGAACGGGTGGCGTCGGGCCGCTACTCCACCGTGCTGCTCGACGGGGTCACCGGGTCGGGCAAGACGGAGGTCTATTACGAGGCGATCTCGGCGGCGTTGGAGCAGGGCAAACAGGCGCTGGTGCTGCTGCCGGAAATCGCGCTGTCGGCGCAGTGGCTCGACCGCTTCGCCCGGCGCTTCGGCGCGCCGCCGGCGGAATGGCATTCGGAATTGACCGGGGCGCAGCGCCGCGACACCTGGCGCGCGGTGTCGAAGGGCGAGGTGCCGGTGGTGGTCGGCGCGCGCTCGGCCCTGTTCCTGCCCTATCCCGACCTCGGCGTCATCATCGTCGACGAGGAGCACGACTCCGCCTACAAGCAGGAGGAGGGGGCGATCTACCACGCCCGCGACATGGCGGTGGCGCGAGCGCATCTGGGGGGGGTGCCCATCGCGCTGGTCTCGGCCACGCCGTCGCTGGAGACCAAGGTCAACGCCGACAGCCACCGCTATGCCCGCATTGCCCTGCCGGCCCGCCATGGCGGCGCCGTGCTGCCCGACGTCGAGCTGGTCGACCTGCGGCGCGACCGCCCGCCGGCCCGCCATTGGCTGGCACCCAGCCTGCGCAAGGCGCTGACCGACACGCTGGCGGGGGGCGAGCAGGCGATGCTGTTCCTGAACCGCCGCGGCTATGCCCCGCTGACCCTGTGCCGCGCCTGCGGCCACCGCATGCAGTGCCCGAACTGCACGGCGTGGCTGGTCGAGCACCGGCTCGCCCGCAAGCTGCAATGCCACCATTGCGGCCTGCAGCAGCCCTTGCCCCATGCCTGCCCGGAATGCGGGGAGGAGGGCACGATGGCGGCCTGCGGCCCCGGGGTGGAGCGCATCGCCGAGGAGGTGGCGGAGCTGTTCCCCGAGGCCCGCGCCGCCATCATGGCGTCCGACACCCTGCACGGCCCGCGCGCCATCCAGGAGATGGTGGAGAGCATCGGCCGGCACGAACTGGACATCATCATCGGCACCCAGGTGATGGCGAAGGGCCACCATTTTCCGATGCTGACCCTGGTGGGGGTGGTCGATGCCGACCTCGGCCTCAACGGCGGCGACCTGCGGGCGGCGGAGCGCACCTACCAGCTTTTGCATCAGGTGGCCGGGCGCGCCGGGCGCGGCGAGCGGCCGGGACGGGTGATGCTGCAGACCTTCATGCCCGAACATCCGGTGATGCAGGCTCTGGCCGCCGGCGACCGCGACGGCTTCTACCAGCTGGAGGCGGAGATGCGGCTGGAGGCCGGCATGCCGCCCTTCGGCCGGCTGGCCGCGCTGATCGTGTCGGGCGAGGATCCGACGCTGGTGGAGCGGGTGGCGATGGCGCTGGGCCGCGCGGCTCCGCGCAGCGACGACGTCCATGTGCTGGGACCCGCCCCGGCGCCGCTGGCCCTGCTGCGCGGACGGCACCGCCGCCGCCTGCTGCTGAAGGCGCCGCGCAGCACCCAGGTGCAGCCGCTGATCGCGGAATGGCTGGACCGGGTGGAGATCCCGCCGGCCATTCGGGTGCAGATCGATGTCGACCCCTACAGCTTCCTTTAGGCGTCCTTAGTGCCGTCCGGCGAAGCTGCGGCGAATTGACCCGAATTGGTCGCCGCGACGGCCGGGCATGGCACCTGTGACGTTTGGCCCATTGCGCGGCGGCGGGCACGGTATTACCACGGCCGGGATGGTTCCGAATCGAAACATCCTTCCCGGACCCAAACACCACAGGCACAGGTTCAGGCTGATGGTCGGCATGATCTCCAAGCTTCGTCTGCGCGTACAGCGTCAAACCCTGCTGACCGTGCTGCCGGTTCTGCTGCTGCTGGTGGTCATCGCCTTCGCCGCCGGCGCGCCGGCCCACACCCGCGGCACCGATGCGGAGGCGCTGACCATGATCGACCGTGCTCAGCATCTGCTGGAGCGCATCGGTCCGGACGCTGCGGCCGAAGCCTTTGCCGGCCATGATAGCGCTTACATCGACCGCGACCTCTACCCGATGCTGCTGGACGACAAGGGCGTGATGATCGCCCATGGCTGGACCGCGACGCTCAACGGGTCGGACCTGCAGGATCTGCGCGACGTCGACGGGAAGCCCTTCATCCGCGAGGCGCTGGCCGGGGTGGCGCGCGACGGGCGCACCGACGTCACCTATCAGTGGATCGATCCGCTGACCGGACAGGTCGCGCGCAAGACGATGCACGCCCGCCGCTTGGTGCTGAACGGCAAGCCCTACATGCTGGCGGTCGGGGTCTATCGATAAGAGGAGACCGGCCGGACGAATGTCCGGTTCGACGGTCCGCCTTGTCAGTGGAACTTGTGCGGCATCCTGCCGCACGTCACTTTTTTACATGGTGGAATTCAGCGGACGGCGTTCGGAAGCCGGCCGGAGTCCGTCCGGTGGTCACGGCGTCCGCGGGCGACGCGGGCGCCAGATCGACAGGCATTCCGCGGCGCTGTCGCCAGCCCCGATGCCGTACCAGCCGGAACGGTCGTGGAAGGACAGGCTGTAGCGCCCCTTGGCGTCGCGTTCGAAGCGGAAGACGGGGCGGTCCACCTCGGGCAGAAGCACCAGCAGGCGGTCGTGGTCGCGGCCCGACTCGCGCAGCAGACCGGCCCAATGGCCGTGGCTCAGCTTCGCTTCGGCGACCGCGGAGAAGGCGTCCAGGTCTTCCGGAGTGAAACGGGCGCGGCAGAATTGGATGACGTTCGACCGCCGGGATCCGGTGCCGGCATCGGCGATCGCAACGGTGTCGGCAACGGCATCGGCACTAGGATCGGACGTCGGCATGATGGTCATGGCGGAAGGGCCCCTGGTCTCTCTGGACCGGCCTCGAGCATGGCGAAACGACCGGAAACGGTGGCGGATCGGCCGGCTGGGCGGTTCGATACGACCGTGGATCAGATTGGTTAACCTTGAATTAAGCCGAGATTGGGGCCACATCGAAGTCACAGCCGGTATGACCAGTCGAGGCCGACTCGAGTCATTGGCGAACGCAGTTGCGACCAATGATTCCGCAGTTGCTCAAAACGCCGCAGTCAAATTGTCCAGACCCCGTTGCGTAGGCGCGATTCCTGTGATATTGGACCGCTCGCTTTCGCGGCCGGGGTGTTTGTGCCTCGGGTTGACACCCTATAAGGCCGCCGAATTCACCGTCTACCGAACTCAATTCGAGGGATCAGGTGGCATCCGAAGGAACAGGCGTATCCGAACTCGCCGCGCGTTACTCCATCGCGCTGTTCGAGCTTGCGGACGAAAACCAGGCGTTGGACACGGTCGCGAGCGACCTGACCACGCTGAAGCAGATCCTGGCCGAGAGCGCTGACCTCCGTCGCCTCGTCCGCAGCCCCGTCATCAGCCGCGCCGATCAGGGCAGGGCCATGGCCGCTGTCCTGGACAGCGCCGGCGTGTCCGATCTGACCAAGCGCTTCATCGGGCTGGTGGCGGCCAACCGCCGCCTGTTCTCGATCGACGGGATGATCGAAGGCTTCCTGGCCGAGCTGGCCCGGCGCCGCGGCGAGGTCACGGCGCATGTCACGACGGCCCAGCCGCTGAACGACGCCCAGCGCGACGCCGTCATCGACGCGCTCAAGGCGTCCATCGGTTCCAAGGTGCTGGTGAACACCTCCGTCGATCCGGAGTTGATCGGCGGCATGATCGTTAAGTTCGGCTCGCGCATGGTCGATACCTCGGTGCGCACGAAGCTGAACAAATTGCAACTCGCCATGAAGGCCTCAGGGGGATCAGTCTGATGGATATCCGCGCCGCAGAAATCTCTGCGATCCTCAAGCAGCAGATCGCGAATTTCGGGACCGAGGCGGATGTCGCCGAGGTTGGTCAGGTCCTGTCGGTGGGTGACGGCGTCGCCCGCGTGCACGGCCTGGACAACGTCCGCGCCGGCGAAATGGTCGAGTTCCCGGGTGGCCTGCAGGGCATGGCGCTGAACCTCGAGACCGACAATGTCGGTATCGTGATCTTCGGCGACGACCGCGGCATCAAGGAAGGCGACACCGTCAAGCGCACCGGCACCATCGTCGACGTTCCGGTCGGCCGTGGCCTGCTGGGCCGCGTGGTCGACGGCCTCGGCAACCCGATCGACGGCAAGGGGCCGCTGGTCAACGTCGAGCGCAAGCGCGTCGAGGTGAAGGCCCCCGGCATCATCCCGCGCAAGTCGGTGCACGAGCCGATGCAGACCGGCCTGAAGGCCGTCGACAGCCTGGTTCCGATCGGGCGCGGCCAGCGCGAGCTGATCATCGGTGACCGTCAGACCGGCAAGACCGCCGTCGTCATCGACACCTTCCTGAACCAGAAGCCGATCAACCAGGGCGACGACGAGAGCAAGAAGCTCTACTGCATCTACGTCGCCGTCGGCCAGAAGCGTTCGACCGTCGCCCAGATCGTCAAGACCCTGGAAGACGCCGGCGCCATGGAATACTCCATCGTCGTCGCCGCCACCGCGTCGGAGCCGGCTCCGCTGCAGTTCCTGGCGCCGTATACCGGCTGCACGATGGGCGAGTATTTCCGCGACAACGGCATGCACGCCCTGATCGTGTACGATGACCTGTCCAAGCAGGCCGTCGCCTACCGCCAGATGTCGCTGCTGCTCCGCCGTCCGCCGGGCCGCGAAGCCTATCCGGGCGACGTGTTCTATCTCCACAGCCGCCTGCTGGAGCGCGCCGCCAAGATGGGCGACGCCCATGGCAACGGCTCGCTGACCGCCCTGCCGGTCATCGAAACCCAGGCCGGCGACGTGTCCGCCTACATCCCGACCAACGTGATCTCGATCACCGACGGTCAGATCTTCCTGGAAACCGGCCTGTTCTATAAGGGCATCCGCCCTGCCATCAACGTCGGTCTGTCGGTGAGCCGCGTCGGTTCCGCCGCCCAGATCAAGGCGATGAAGCAGGTCGCCGGCACCATCAAGATGGAACTCGCCCAGTACCGCGAGATGGCCGCCTTCGCCCAGTTCGCCTCGGACCTGGACGCCTCGACCCAGCGCCTGCTGGCCCGCGGCGCCCGTCTGACCGAGCTGCTGAAGCAGGGCCAGTTCCAGCCGCTGCCCGTCGAAGAGCAGGTCGTGTCGATCTTCGCCGGCGTGAAGGGCTACCTGGACGCCATCCGCGTCGAGGACGTGAACCGCTTCGAGGCCAAGTTCCTGTCGGAAATCCGCGCCAAGGGCGCCGATATCCTGGCGGCGATCCGCACCGACAAGCAGATCACCTCGGCGACCGAAGAGAAGCTGAAGGCGTTCCTCGACGGCTTCGCCAAGGTCTTCGCCTGACCGACCGCGCGCGGGGGCGGGAAACCGCCCCCCACCGTCTTGCAGAGACGGGCACGGAACGACCTCGAGCGGAATTGAAGGGCCGGCATGCCTAACCTCAAGGACCTAAAGAACCGGATCGCGAGCGTCCAGTCGACGCGCAAGATCACCTCGGCCATGAAGATGGTCGCGGCCTCCAAGCTGCGCCGCGCCCAGGAGCAGGCGGAGGCCAGCGGTCCCTACGCGGAGCGTATGGGCCGCATGCTGTCCTCCCTGGCCGCCAACGTGCAGGACAGCGGCAACGGCCCGAAGCTGATGACCGGAACGGGCGCCGACAAGGTGCATCTGCTGGTCGTCATCAGCTCCGACCGCGGTCTGTGCGGCGCCTTCAACGGCTCCATCGTCCGCGAGGCCAAGCGCCAGATCGTTCGCCTGCAGGGCGAGGGCAAGACCGTGAAGCTGCTGACCGTCGGCCGCAAGGGCCGCGACCAGCTGAAGCGCGAGTTCGCCTCCCTGATCGTCGAGAGCTACGAGGATGTCGGCCGCCGCCGGCTCGGCTTCAGCGACGCCGACATGGTGGCGACGAAGGTGCTGTCGATGTTCGACGCCGGCGAGTTCGACGTCTGCTCGGTCATCTTCAACAAGTTCAAGTCGGCGATCTCGCAGGTCGTCACGGTTCAGCAGCTCATCCCCTTCGCCGTCGCCACCGAGGCCGCCGAGGCCGCCGGCTCGGAAGCCAAGGCGATGTACGAGTTCGAGCCGGACGAGGAGCAGATTCTCGCCGAACTGCTGCCGCGCAACCTGTCCATCCAGATCTACCGCGCCCTCCTGGAGAGCGCCGCGTCCGAACAGGGCGCCCGGATGACCGCGATGGACAACGCGACGCGCAACGCCGGCGACATGATCAACAAGCTGACGATCACCTACAACCGGACGCGCCAGGCCTACATCACCAAGGAGCTGATCGAGATCATCTCCGGTGCCGAAGCCCTGTAACGGCCGCATCCGACACGTAGGGCCCAGCCTATTTGCGCCGGCGACGGCATACCGACACTTACCGAGTTCCTAGGGAGCTTTACTCCATGGCCACCACCAATTCTGTCGGCAAGATCACGCAGGTCACGGGCGCCGTCGTGGACGTGCAGTTCGACGGCGACCTGCCGGCGATCCTGAACGCGCTGCACACCCAGAACGACGGCAAGACCCTCGTTCTGGAAGTGGCGCAGCACCTGGGCGAGAGCACGGTCCGCACCATCGCCATGGACAGCACCGACGGTCTGGTGCGTGGCGCCGAGGTGTCGGATACCGGCGCCCCGATCGCCGTGCCGGTCGGCCCGGAGACGCTCGGCCGCATCATCAACGTCATCGGCGAGCCGATCGACGAGCGCGGCGCGGTCAACGCCGCCCGCTCCCTGCCGATCCACCGTCAGGCCCCGGACTTCGTCGACCAGTCGACTGACGCCGAAGTGCTGATCACCGGCATCAAGGTCATCGACCTGCTGGCTCCCTACGCCAAGGGCGGCAAGATCGGCCTGTTCGGCGGCGCCGGCGTCGGCAAGACCGTGACGATCATGGAGCTGATCAACAACGTCGCCAAGGCGCACGGCGGCGTGTCGGTGTTCGCCGGCGTGGGTGAGCGTACCCGCGAGGGCAACGACCTCTACCACGAGATGATCGAGTCGGGCGTCATCAAGCTCGACGGCCCGGGTTCGAAGGTGGCCCTGGTGTACGGCCAGATGAACGAGCCGCCGGGCGCCCGCGCCCGCGTCGCGCTGAGCGGCCTGACCCTCGCGGAATATTTCCGCGACGAGGAAGGTCAGGACGTGCTGTTCTTCGTGGACAACATCTTCCGCTTCACCCAGGCCGGTTCGGAAGTGTCGGCTCTGCTGGGCCGCATCCCGTCGGCGGTGGGTTACCAGCCGACGCTGGGCACCGACATGGGCGCCCTGCAGGAGCGCATCACCTCGACCAAGAAGGGTTCGATCACCTCGGTGCAGGCCATCTACGTGCCCGCCGACGATCTGACCGACCCGGCCCCGGCCGCCTCCTTCGCCCACCTCGACGCCACCACGGTGCTGTCGCGCTCGATCGCCGAAATGGCCATCTTCCCGGCCGTGGACCCGCTCGACTCGACCAGCCGCATCCTCGACCCGCGCGTCGTCGGTGAGGAGCACTACCAGGTCGCACGTTCGGTGCAGAAGGTTCTGCAGACCTACAAGTCGCTGCAGGACATCATCGCCATCCTGGGCATGGACGAGCTGTCGGAAGAGGACAAGCTGGTCGTCGCCCGCGCCCGCAAGATCCAGCGCTTCCTGTCGCAGCCGTTCCACGTCGCCGAGGTGTTCACCGGCACGCCGGGCGTGCTGGTCAGCCTGGAAGACACCATCAAGGGCTTCAAGGGCATCGTGAACGGCGACTACGATCACCTGCCGGAGGCCGCCTTCTACATGGTCGGCACCATCGACGAGGCGATCGCCAAGGCCAAGAAGCTGGCCGCCGCCTGATCCCTCACCAGGGATTGCGGCATTCCGACCCGGCCCCATCGCCCTTGTGAAGAGGCGTGAGAGGGCCGGGTGGAAATCGACATCAGCACACCCCCTCCCCCCGTCATCGGGGGAGGGGGTTCCTATGAAGAGGCACCAGGAAACCCATGGCCGATAAAGTCGAATTCGAGCTGGTCTCGCCGGAAAAGCTGCTGAAGTCGCAGCCCGTGGACATGGTCGTGGTGCCGGGTTCGGAAGGCGATTTCGGCGTGCTCGCCGGTCATTCGCCGATGATCTCGACCGTGCGTCCGGGTGTCATCGACGTCTATGAGGGCGACCGCGTGGTCGACCGCGTCTTCGTCGCCGGCGGCTTCGCCGAGGTCACCGAGGCCCGCTGCACCGTGCTGGCCGAGGAAGCGGTGGCGCTGACCGAGCTGGACCGCGCCGCGGTCGAGAAGCAGATCAAGGACCTGTCCGAGGATCTGGACGACAGCAAGTCGGACGCCGAGCGTGCCGCCGCGGAGTCCAAGCTGGCCGTCGCGCGCGCAAAGCTGGACGCGCTGAGCCAGTCCTCCGCTCACTGAGCGGAAAGTCCGTCGGCCCAGGGTTTTCCGGGGCAGGCGGCATGCATCTCTTCGGTCGAACGGGCGGCTTGGGCTTCCAGGCCGCCCGTTTCCGTTGCGACTCGGTTGCATCGCCGAAAAGACGACTTACATTCGAAGGCCTGAACCGCAAACCCCGCCGCACCCCGACGGCATTGGTGGGGACACGGGGAACAGACCTTACCCGATATTGGACACGGCCGCCGGCAGGGCGGCCCAAGACGAGGCGGCAGAGCGGATCATGGCGCGTGCGCATTGGCGGATCGATGAGCTTCCCTGGGACCGTTTCGATGCCGGCCGGGTGGATCCCGATCTGGTCCCTCTGATCAAGGCGGCGGCTCTGGTCGAATTCAACGCCGACGACTACACCGCTTATCTGTGCAACGTCTTCAACGACGATCCGGAGTTCCAGGAGGTCGCCCGCGGCTGGGCGGTCGAGGAGGTCCAGCATGGCGAGGCGCTGGGCCGCTGGGCCGAGCTGGTCGACCCGACCTTCGATTTCCGGGCGGCGGTGGAGCGCTTCCGCGCCGGCTACCGCGTGCCCATCGATCTGGACGCCTCGGTCCGTGGATCGCGCACTGGCGAGATGATCGCCCGCTGCATGGTGGAGACCGGCACCAGTTCCTACTACGCCGCCATCGGCGACTCGACCGACGAGCCGGTTCTGAAGGAGATCTGCCGCAACATCGCTGCCGACGAACTGCGCCACTACAAGATCTTCTACACCTACGCCAAGAAGTACCTGGACCGTGAAGGGCTGAACAAGGTCCAGCGCCTGAAGGTGGCGCTGTCGCGCATCGGCGAGTCCGAGGATGACGAACTGGCCTACGCCTATTACGCCGCCAACGCCCCGGCCGACGCCGCGTACGAGCACAAGGTCTACAACGCCGCCTACAAACGCCGCGCATTCGGCCGCTACCGCCGCAAGCACGTCGACCGCGCCATCGCCATGGTGTTCAAGGCCTGTGGCCTGAAGCCCCACACGCGGCTGTGCAGCGTGGCCTCGCGTGGCGCCTGGTGGTTTATCGACCGACAGGCTCGGAAGCTGGCGGCGCAGGTCTGACCGCGTCAAGCCAACACGTCGGTTGCCGACATCCAGGCAGTGACCGGCGGACCGCGCAGGCGAGCCGTGGGAGGTGCATGCCGCGGAAGCCCAGGGCCGACGACTGCGTTTCTGAACGAAAAAGGCCCCGTCTCGGCGAGAGACGGGGCCTTTTTCGTATCCGACGCTGTCCGGATCAGGCGGCGCTGGGCTTGCGGCGCATCGGCGTGTTGCCGCCGGGGGTGTCGGCCGCGCGCGGGGCCTGCTTGCCGCCCCCATGGTTGTTGTTGCCATGGGTGTTGCCGTGCGAAACGGCATGCGGAGCCGGGCGGCGGTCATGCCGGTTCTGGTCGTTGCGGGCGGCATCCGGCCGCGGCGCGCCGGTCGGCTTGCCGGCCTTCTGCGGGACCTTGGCGGCCGACGCGACAGGCTTCGGCTGTGCAGCCTTGGCGGGGGCCGCCGGCTTCGGCGCGGCGGTGGAGCCAGCGTTTCTGGGGCGGGCCTGCTGCTGGTTGCGGTTGTTCTGGTTGCGGTTGCTGCCCGGCGCCTTGGGGCGGGGCGGCGGCTTGCTGGAGGCGTGGATCTGAGCCACGTCGACCGCGTGGTAGGGATGGTCGGTGTCGGCCGGGATCGGCTGACGGATCGTCTTCTCGATGTCCTTCAGGTAGCCGACCTCTTCATGGTCGCAGAAGGACACCGCGCTGCCGTCGGTGCCGGCGCGGGCGGTCCGGCCGATGCGGTGGACGTAGCTTTCCGGCTCGTTCGGCAGGTCGAAGTTGATGACGTGACTGATGCCGTCGATGTCGATGCCGCGGGCGGCGATGTCGGTCGCCACCAGCGCCCGCAACTCGCCGGCGCGGAAGCTTTCCAGCGCGCGGACGCGGGCCGACTGCGACTTGTCGCCATGGATGGCGTCGGCGGCGATGCCGGCCTTCTTCAGATGGTCGGCGATGCGGTCGGCGCCGTGCTTGGTGCGGGCGAAGACGATGGTGCGGGCCATCGCCGAATCTTCGAGCAGGTCGGCCAGCAGGCGGCGCTTGTCGCTGCGCTCCACGAACAGGACGCGCTGGTTGATGCGCTCCACCGTGGTCGATTGCGGCGTCACTTCGATGCGCTCGGGATCGGTCAGGATGCTGTGCGCCAGCTCGACCACCGCGTCGGGCATGGTGGCGGAGAACAGCAGGGTCTGCCGTTCCTTCGGCAGCACCGCGACCACTTTTCGCACGTCGCGGATGAAGCCCATGTCGAGCATGCGGTCGGCTTCGTCGAGGACGAACACCTCGATCGCGCCGAGATTGACGTGGTTCTGCGCCATCAGGTCGAGCAGGCGGCCGGGGGTGGCGATCAGCACCTCGACGCCGCGGGCGATGGCGGCGACCTGCGGGCTTTGGCCGACGCCGCCATGGATGACGGTGCGGCGGATCGGCAGATGGCGGCCGTAGGTGGTGAAGCTATCACCGATTTGCAGCGCCAGTTCCCGCGTCGGGGTCAGGATCAGCGTGCGCGGCGACTTGGCGGCCACGCGCTTCTTGTTCTGGAACAGCCGCTGCAGGATCGGCAGCGTGAAGGCTGCGGTCTTGCCGGTGCCGGTCTGGGCGAGGCCCAGAACGTCGCGGCCGGCCAGCAGGAGCGGGATGGCGCCGGCCTGGATCGGCGTGGCCGTGGAGTATCCCTCCTCCGCGACGGCGCGCAGAAGAGGCTCGATCAGGCCGAGGCCGGAAAATTCGGTCATGGAAGCGATGGTCCTGGTCACCAGAATGGGGGCCGCGCCAGGAGGGAGCGGCCGGGCTTGCGCGCTCCGCGGCGGGTTGGCGCGGAGCCGTCGGGCGGCGGGCGATCGGGCGCGCGCAAGTCCTGCGCGGCGCCGGGCGCCGTCCGACCCCGGACAGATAGGGCCGGTGGCTTGATTTGGCAAGCGAACTCGGCGCGCGGCAGGGGTGCGCGGGTCGGGGCGTGCGGGAAAGGGGCGCGAATCTTCGCCGCGACGCCGCGGCAAACAGTCGCGCCCCGGAGCTGCTCAGGAGGTGCTTACGGCTTCTTGATGACGCCGCAGGCGATGCGGTCGCCCGAATTGCCGGCGGGCTGGCTGAGATAGTCGTCGGGCTGGGCATGGACGACGATGGAGGTGCCGCCCTGCTTGAACAGGCCGTCCGGCCCGTCGGTCAGTGTGACCATGTGGGTGATAGCCTCGAACCCGGCCTTGCCGGCCTCGTTGGCCCAGATGTTGGGAAGCTCGCCGTAATGCATCTTTTCGGCCTCGAGCCCGTGCTTGGAGCCCTGGGCGGCGAAATGGCCGCCGGCCGCCTTGAAGTCGGGCGTGCAGGCGCCGTTTTCGTGGATGTGGATGCCGTGCCAGCCCGGCGGCAGTCCTTCGAGCTGGCCGTGGACCAGGATGCCGTGCGGGAAGCGGGTGAAGGTGACGGTCCCCAGCGGCTTGCCCTGGGCATCGGCGACGGCGGCCTGGGCGGCGGGAGCGGGAGCCGGGGCCGACTGCTGGGCCAGGGCCGGGGCGGCGAACAGCGACAAGCCGGCGATCAGCAGGGCCTGCGTCGTCCCGATCCGGGGCGGGTGGGCACGGGTCATGCGGGTGAGTCCTCCATCTTGGCCGGGCCAGGGGTGGCGCCGGCGGGTTCAGCGACTTTCCGTCGCTGCGAAACCGCTCTGGGATTGCGAACGGTTTTCAGTATGATGGGGGTCTCGGGAAGCAAAGACCAGGGTTGGGGTGATGACGTCGCGTCTGGAAGCGTTGTGTATGGAGAAGGGGCTGAAGATGACCGGGCAGCGCCGCGTCATCTCGCAGGTGTTGTCGGACGCCGACGACCATCCCGATGTGGAGGAGGTGCACCGCCGGGCCGTGCAGATCGACCCGCGCATTTCGATCGCCACGGTGTACCGCACCATGCGGCTGCTGGAAGACGCGCAGGTGATCGAGCGTGTCGACCTGGGCGATGGCCGTGCGCGGTACGAGGAGGCGTCGGCCGACCACCATCACCACCTGATCGACACCCGCACCGGGCGAATCATCGAGTTCGCCAGCCCGGAGCTGGAGGCGCTGAAGGAACGCATCGCCCGCGAGCTCGGCTACAGGATCGTCGGCCACCGGCTGGAGATTTACGGCGTGCCCCTGGATGAGGAGGAGCGTCCATGACCGATCCCCGTTTTCCCGAGGCGGAGCAGCCGATCGTCGACGCCATCGCCTGCCGCGATGCGGTTCAGCGCTGCTATTCCGGTCTGTGCCGCTGCGGCCAGCCGGAACGCTATGCGCTGGAGGCTGCGGTCACCGTCTACCGCTACCACCATCCGGAAATCCCTCCGGCCCAGGCGGAAACCATCGTCAGCCATTGGGTGGCGGGGCCGGTCCGGCACTGATATGTGAAAATACTCCTTGATCATTACCGAATAAAATCCTAGAACCAATCTCGTCAAGGCGACAGGTCCGCCCCCGGATCTCGATGCCCGACAGACCCAAAGCTCTCCCCTCGCTTCGGTCCGAAAAGGGCCGGTTGGACACTCGAAAGTCCGGCCGGCCCTTTTCGTTTTCGCGTTTCGCCCGCGGCCGGCGCTGCGCCTTGCGCGCGGTCCCGACAACCGGGTGGCGGAACGATTCCTCCCGCCACGCCGTCGCGGGATCCGCAGGAACGCGAAAGGAAAAAATCCTTATGTCGACCAGCATTGCCCAGGCGTTCGTCAAGCAGTTCGAGCGCGAGGTCCACGAGGCCTACCAGCGCATGGGTTCGAAGCTGCGCAACACGGTGCGCAGCAAGAACAACGTGCAGGGCGCCTCCACCGTCTTCCAGAAGGTCGGCAAGGGCGCCGCCTCCACCAAGTCGCGCCACGGTGCGGTCCCGGTGATGAACCTGGACCACACCCCCGTCGAATGCGCGCTGTATGATTTCTATGCCGGCGACTGGGTCGACCGGCTGGACGAGCTGAAGACCAACATCGACGAGCGGCAGATCATCGCCAATGCCGGCGCCTATGCGCTGGGCCGCAAGACCGACGAGCTGCTGATCGCCGAACTGAACAAGTCCGTCAACTATGCCGGCAGCGCCGCCGACGGGCTGACCAAGGCCAAGATCCTGGCCGCCTTCGAGATGATGGGCGAGGCCGATGTGCCGGACGACGGCCAGCGCTTCGCCGTCGTCGGCTGGAAGCAGTGGAGCCAGCTGCTGGGCATCGAGGAGTTCGCCAGCTCCGACTATGTCGGTTCCGACGAGCTGCCCTGGCGCGGCACCCAGGCCAAGCGCTGGCTCGGCACGCTGTGGCTGCCGCATTCCGGCCTGACGCTGAGCGGCAATGTCCGGCTCTGCCACTGGTATCACAAGACGGCGGTCGGCCATGCGGCGGGTGCCGACGTGAAGACCGACATCACCTGGCACGGCGACCGTGCAGCGCATTTCGTCAACAACATGATGAGCCAGGGCGCCGCGCTGATCGACACCACCGGCGTGGTGACCCTGCGCTGCCTGGAGAGCTGAGCGGGGGGGCGATCCCCCCTCTCACTCGCATCCCCCACATTCCGGAGTCTTCGATCCATGGCTTATGCGTCCAAGGATTTGAGCGTGCTCGCCTACGCGAACGGCTTCACGCTCTGGCACTACACCACGACCGATGCGGCGACCGACATCGACACCATCGGCTATTTCAACGGAGCGGCCGACCTGCTGCGGGTGGGCGACATGCTGCTGGCGAACTGCGCGGTCGGCGCCGCCACGCCGGCGACCGGCGTACTGGTGGTGGCGGCCAGCGCCAACGGGGCGGTCGACGTCGCCAACCTGACGCCGTTCGGCAGCGCCAACAGCGACTGATCCGCCGAATGGGAAGGGCGCCGCACATCGACCGTCGAGGGCGGCGCCTTTCCGAAACCCTGGAAAGGGAGACCGCCCATGGCCCTGACCGCCATCGGCCTGTGCGGCCGCGCGCTGATCAAGCTCGGCGCCACCGCCATCGCCTCCTTCGACGACGGCTCAGCCGAGGCGGAGGTGGCCGCCGCCCTCTATGCGCCGACGCGCGACGCGCTGCTGTCGGCCAACGCCTGGAGCTTCGCCAGCGTCCAGGCGACGCTGCCGCGGCTGGCAGAACCGCCGGTCGCCGACTATGCCTGCGCCTTCCAACTGCCGGCCGATTTCCTGCGGGCGCTGGCGGCGGGCGGCGGCGGGCGGGGGCGTGGATTGTCCTACCGTATCGCCGGGCGGACGCTGCTGTGCGATGCCGGCGCCATCACCCTGTCCTACATCGGCCGTCCGGCGGAGGAGGAGTTTCCCGCCTTCTTCGATCAGGCGCTGATCGCCCGGCTCGCCGCCGAGTTCTGCCTGCCGCTGACCGAAAGCTCGACGCGGGCGGAACTGCTGGCCCAGCTGGCCGAAAGCGAGTTCCGCCGCGCCCGCCAGATCGATGCCCAGCAGGACAGCCAACCCGGTTTCGAGGACTTCACCCTGATCGACGCCAGAGCATGATGGGGAGGGTGTGATGGGACGGCTGCATCAGGTCAAGACCAACTTCACCGCCGGCGAGGTGTCACGCCGCCTGCTCGGGCGCGGCGACCTCAAGGCCTACGACAACGGCGCGCTGGCCCTGCGCAACCTGTTCATCGACCCGACCGGCGGAGTGACGCGGCGGTCCGGCCTCGCCTTCGCCGCGCTGGCCCGCGGCGACGGGCGGCTGGTGGCGTTCGAGCGGAACAGCGAACAGACCTATCTGCTGGTCTTCACCGACGCCTGGATCGACGTGTTCCAGGGCGGGAGCAGGCTGGCGTCGGTTGCCGCACCCTGGACGTTGACGCAACTGGCGCAGATCACCTGGACGCAGAGCGCCGACACGTTGCTGGTCTGCCATCCCGACCTGCCGCCGCGCAAGCTGACGCGCGGCGATGACGGGACTTGGACTTTGTCTGAGTGGGCCTTCGCGGTGGAGGGGGAGTTGCTGCGCACGCCCTTCCATCGCTTCGGCGACCCAGCGGTGACGGTGACCCCGTCCGGCACCGGCGGGGCAATCACCGTCACAGCGTCGGCCCCGGTGTTCGACCCGCGTCATGACGGCACCCGCATCCGCATCAAGGGCAAGCAGCTGCAGGTGACCGGCGTGGTGTCGGGCACCCAGGTCAACGCGACGGTCAAGGAAACGCTGGCAGACGCCACGCCGACGACGCAATGGGAGGAGCAGGCCTTTTCGGCAATGCGCGGTTGGCCGGTGTCGGCCGCCTTTCATCAGGACCGGCTGGTCATCGGCGGATCGCGCGACCTGCCCAACCGGCTGTGGCTGTCGCGCTCCGCCCAGATCTGGAACTTCGATCTGGGCGAGGGGCTGGACGATCAGGCCATCGAATTCGGCATCCTGTCCGATCAGGTGAACGCGGTGCGCGCCGTCTTCTCCGGCCGGCATCTGCAGGTCTTCACGTCGGGCGCCGAATATATGGTGACCGGCGACCCGCTGACCCCGCAGAGCATGCAGGTCAACCGCCAGACGCGCATCGGCTCGCCGATGGACCGCTCCATCCCGCCGCGCGACGTGGAGGGGGCGACGCTGTTCGTGCCGCGCAACCGGCGCGAAATCCGCGAGTTCCTCTATACCGACACCGAGGCGGCCTATCAGGCGAACGACCTCGCCCTGCTGGCCCGTCATCTGCTGTCCAGCCCGCGCGACCAGGACTACGACCAGAACCGCCGGCTGCTGTTCGTGGCGATGGAGGACGGCACGCTGGGGGCGCTGACCGCCTATCGGGCGGAGAACGTCACCGCCTGGACCCTGCTGGAAACCGATGGGGCCGTGCGCTCCGTCGCCGCGGTGGGGGACGAGGTCTATACGCTGGTGGAGCGGCAGGGCGTGTGGTCCGTCGAGCGGTTCGACGATGCGCTGAATCTCGACGCGGCGATCACCGGAGAGCGGGGGGACGCAACCGCAGTCTGGGGCGGGATGGCGCATCTGGAGGGGCGGGCGGTCGCAATCGTCGCCGACGGGGTGATTCGCAGCCCCGCCACCGTCCAGGCCGGCAGCGTCACGCTCGACCCGCCGGCGCGCAGGGTCGAGATCGGACTGCCCTACACCCACCGGATCGAACCGCTGCCGCCCAACCTGCTGGGGCAGGCGACCGGGGCCGACATCGTCAGGCTGGTCGCCGTCACCTTCCGGCTGGAGGAGACGGCGGCGCTGCGCGTCGATTTGGGGCGTGGGTTGCAGGAACTTTCGCTTCACCGGTTGGGGCCGCAACCCACCGGTGGGGTACCGCCGCGCGTGTCCGGCGACCGCCGGCTGCGGGCGCTCGGCTGGCGCCACGACACCGATGTCCCGCTGTGGCGCATCGAACAGGACGCGCCGCTGCCCTTCACGCTGCTTTCCGTGACCATGGAATTGAAGGTGAACGACTGATGGGTGGAATTGCTCCCCTCGTGACCACGGCACTGCCGCTGGCGAACTCGGTCATCGGCACCGTGCGCAGCGCCAATGCCGGCCAGTCCGGTGCCGCCGCACAACAGGCCGCTGCTGAACTGGAGTACAAGCGCCAGCAGGACGCGGCACAGGCCGCAGCGGCACAGGCGGCCCTGGAACAGAAGTACCGCGAGGAAGCGGCGGCGGCCGAACGCAACGCCCAGGCCGCAGCCGTCGCCCGCCAGCAGCAGGCCCAGCTGGAGGCCGAAGCGCAGGCCCGCCAGTGGGCGCATGATGCCGAGTTGCGTCAACGGGAGCAGGAGCTTCAGCGCCAGAAGGACGAGGCGGCCGCTGCTGCGGCGGCGGCGGCACGGGCGAAGGAAATGGACGACTTCCGCTCCGCCCAGGAGCAGACGCTGGCCCAACTGCGCGCCAGCCAGGAGCAGACCGTCCGCTCCAAGGAAACCGACGCCCAGACCCAGCTTGCCCAGCTGACCGCCGCGGCGGACGCCGCCGAACAGCGCCGTATGGCCGCGTTGCGTCAGGCGGTCAGCAAGACCCGCGCCGGGCTGGGCGCGCGCGGCGTCACTGCGCAGGACGGCTCGGGCGAGGCGATCCTGCTGGGGCTGACCAACTCCAGCGAGACCGAACGCAAGGACGCGCAGGCCACCGACCAGCTGAAACGCGCCGCGATCCAGCAGAGCCTGGACGAGGCCAAGCGCCGCAACCTGCTGGAGTTGTCGCAACTCGCCGACCGCCAGCGGCTGGAATACATGAGCAAGTTCTTCTGAGCGAGCTTGTGTCCGTTTTCGCGGAGCCCCCGATGTCCACGTCGCTTCTCATCCCGCGCGGAACCCCGCGCGTGCAGTATCTTGCCGACGGCGCGCAACGGGTCTTCACCTACCCGTTTCCGATCTTCGCCGACGAGGATCTCCAGGTCTTCCTGGGCGCCGCACTCCAGAGCACCGGCTATGCGGTCGCCGGGGCCGGGACGACCGCAGGCGGGGCGGTGACCTTCGCCGCGGCACCGGCCGAGGGGACCGTGGTCCTGCTGCGCCGCCGCCTGCCCATCGAACGGCGCAGCGATTTCGGCGAGAGCGGACCGCTGCCGGCCTCCGCCCTCAATGGCGAGTTGGACCGGCTGACCGCAATGCTCCAGCAGGTGGCGGGCGACCAGGAGCTGATGCTGCGCTATGGCGACAGCGACCTGCCGGCCTCCCCCCTGCTGCCCGAGCGGGGCCTGCGCCAGGGCAAACTGCTGGCCTTCGACAGCGCCGGCAACCCCACCGTCCGCCCGCCGGTGGACGAGGAGGCGCTGGCGACCTATGTGCCGCCAGGGGCCGGGGCCACCGCGCGGCCGGTGCGCGACAAGCTGGCCGACCTCGTGTCGGTCAAGGATTTTGGCGCGGTGGGCGACGGGCTGATCGACGACACGCTGGCGCTGCAAACGGCGCTGACCTCCGCCCGTGCCGTGTTCGTGCCACCGGGGACCTATCGTATCGCCAACACGCTGACGCTCGGCCACGGACAGACGCTGTACGGGGCGGGGCAGTCATCGGTGATCCGCGGGGCGTCAAACGGCTTCGACCTCGTCCACCTGCCGGACGGCTACGCCACCCTGTCGGGCTTGCGGCTGGAGCAGGGCAGGGCGGGGGTGCGGCTGTTCGGGCGCGACGGGCCTTGCGTGCAGAACAGCCTGACCGACCTGACCCTGTGGGAGCCGGAGGTGGGGCTGGTCTTCGACGGTTCCATCGACCCGAACCTGCCCTGCTACTGGAACAACATCGCCCGCGTGCTGGTGGCGCGGCCGTCGCGCCATGGGGTGTGGCTGACGCGGACGGGAGCGGGCGACACGCCGAACGCCAACCGGTTTCATGCGGTGCGGGTCTATTCGCTGTCGGCGCCGATGACCGGCTGCGGCTTCTTCGTGGAGCAGGGGCGCTACAACAACGCCTTCTTCGACTGCGAGGCCAACCTTTGGCCGGGGGCGGAGGCCTGCTTCCGCGTCGGTGCCGTCACCGACAAGACGCTGATCGTGAATTTCTATGCCGAGTCGCTGGGCGCCCTGCCGAACCTGCAGCTGGATGCCGGGTCGGTGGAGACGGCGATCGTCAACCTGTTCTCCGCCGCCGCCGGGCCGGCGATCCTCGACCGCTCGGGCGGGCAATACACCGCGGTCAATGCCGGCTATCCGGAGAAGAACCGGTTTCAGCGCAGCCGCATCACCGAACTGGTGGTGGAGGCGCTGCGTTACGACACCGACTATGTGGAGCCGGTCCAGGGCGGGGTGGTGGCGCTGGACCTGCGCAGTTCCGTCTATCTGGCCAGTGCCTATGGTGGGCCGGTGGAGTTGCGTCTACCCAAGGCCGAGACCGCCAACGGCCATGCGGTGACGATCAAGCGCACCGATGCCTCCGCAAACCCGCTGACGGTGACGGAGACCGGCGGGCCGGGGCCGGACGGGCGGGTGCTGTCGCTCGGCAACCGCTACGACTTCGTGACGCTGGTGTCGAACGGGGCAGGCTGGTGGATCGTTGCCGGCAACAGCCAGCCGGGCAATGCCCACTATCACGACACCCCCGGCCTGTTCGAGCCGGATCTGAACCAGCAGCTCTATCTGGTCAGCGCCTGGAGCGGCGCGGTGGAGGTGCGGCTGCCGGCGCCCTCGGCGTCGCATGCGGTCGGGCGGACGGTCACCATCAAGAAGTCCGACACCGGCGGCAACCGCGTCACCGTCACCCAGGCCGGCGGCGGCGGACCGGACAGCGAGTCCATCGCGCTGGCCGCCCAGGGCCATGCGGTGACGGTGATGTCGAACGGCGCCGGCTGGCACATCCTGGGGCGGAATCCATGAGAGCGGGGAAGGAGGACAGCTTTCGCGCCTTCGTTCGGGGCTGGAACGAGATGGTGGAGCTGAAGACCCCCGCCCACCATGGGCGGATGGCGGGGTGGCTGGAGGCATGCATGGCCGGGCAGAACCGGCGCATGCTGCTGATGGCCTTCCGCGGGTCGGGCAAATCGACCCTGGTCGGGCTGTTCGCGGCGTGGCTTCTGCTGCGCGATCCCAACCGCCGGCTGCTGGTGCTGGCCGCCGACATGCGGCTGGCGACCAAGATGGTGCGCAACGTCAAGCGCATCCTGGAACGCCATCCCGATTGCAGCCACCTGAAACCGCCGGCCAGGGAGCGCGACCAGTGGGCGGCCGACCAGTTCACGGTCGTGCGGCCGATGGAACTGCGCGATCCGTCGATGGCGGCGGCTGGCATCGGCGGCAACATCACCGGCAGCCGTGCCGACGTGGTGATCTGCGACGACGTGGAGGTGCCGCGCAATGCCGACACCGCGGTCAAGCGCGCAGCATTGCGTGAACGTCTGTCGGAGCTGGAATATGTGCTGGTGCCGGGTGGGGCGCAGCTCTATGTCGGGACGCCGCATGCGCAGGACAGCCTCTATGCCGAGGAGACCGACGACGGCAGCCCGCCGTTCCTGGACGGATTCGAGCGGCTGGTCCTGCCGGTCTATACCGAGGATGAGGGCGGCAAGCGCACCTACACCTGGAAGGAGCGCTTCGGCGAGGCCCATGTCGCCCGCATTCGCAAATCCACCGGCCCCAACAAGTTCACCAGCCAGATGCTGCTGCGCCCGGTCAGCGTCGCCGATGGCATGCTGGATGTCGCAAAGCTCGGCCGCTACGACGCGGAGCTGGTGTATCGCGAGGCTCTGGGTCGGGCGGTGCTGACGCTGGACGGGGTACGGCTGGTCTCCGCCTCCTGCTGGTGGGACCCGGCCTTCGCCCGGCTGGACGTGGACGGCAAGACGAAAAGCGGCGACGGCAGCGTGGTGGCCGTGGTTTTCGGCGGCACCGACAACATGTTCTACCTGCACAGGGTGCTGTATCTGACGGTCGACCCGCGTTTGGAAGAGACGGAGGCCGATCAGCAGTGCGGACAGGTCTCCCGCCTTCTCGCCGAGAACCATCTGTCGTCGATCCATATCGAAATCAACGGCTTGGGCCGCTTCCTGCCCGGCCTGCTGCGCGAGCGGCTGCGCCATGACCGGCTGCCCGTCGGCGTGGTGGAGCAGACCAGCCGCAAGCCCAAGGCCCAGCGCATCACCGAGGCCTTCAACGCCCTGATGGCCGACCGCCGCCTGCTGGCCCACCGGTCGGTATGGGACACGCCGCTGATCCGGGAAATGCGCGACTGGCGTCCGGACGGCCGCTACCGCGGGTCCGACGACGGCTTGGACGCGGTGGCCGGCTGCCTCAATGCCGAACCTTTCCGCTTCGAAGAAGCGACCGCTGCCCCCAAACGCCGCCCCGACTGGCGGGGTGTCGGCACGGTGGTGGCGCCGTCGGACTGGGAGCTTTGAGAGCGGCTGTCGCGGCCGATACCGGACTCTTTCGTCAAAGCCATCGATTCGCCCTTGCGGACCGTCATTCCCGCGAATGCGGGAATCCATCCGAAACAGGCGCTTGGATCGAAAACCTGGATCCCCGCCTTCGCGGGGATGACGGTCGATCATGAGCGGTTCCGGCTTCGATGGCGTGCCTTCGACAAAACGGCCTTTCCGATCTTCACTCACCTCAACCACAGGAGACCCCGATGCACGACACCCTGACCGGAGGCCTGGATCTCGCCTGGTGGATCACCGCGGTCGAACTGCCGGCGATGGGCGGGCTGTTCTGGCTGATCGCGCGGGTGCGCAAGGATGCCGACAGCGCGCTGGACGAATTGCGCGCCCGGGCGGAGGAGGCTCAGGCGCAGGTGCGCGAGAATCTTGCCGCTTACAAGCTGGAGGTCGCGAAGACCTACGTCTCCTTCGCGACGCTCAAGGATGTGGAACAGCGCCTGACCGACCATCTGCTGCGAATCGAGACCAAGCTCGATTCCGGCTTCATGCCCTTCGAGGGCGGACGGCGCTGACCGTCAACGGCCGCAATGGGCGAGGCGGCTCAGTCGGCGTGGTGGATCATCGCCTGGTAGATCTTCCAGGCCACCTCGACCGACACGCCGCCGGCCCGCGCGCCTGCCGCCAGCATGGTGGCGCTCGGCTTCAGCGGGACCGCGGTCTGACCCGGCTCGCACAGCGCGCCCATGGCGGTGACCGAGGCGCCCAGGTCCGTGTCGCAGGACTGGGTCTTCTTCATCAGGCTCATGGAAATCGCGTTCATGACGGGTCCTCCGTTGACTTGCTTCTGTCACAGCAAAAGCAATGCCAACCGGCGAAAGCGGCTCCGGCCCTTGGAATCGCGGGGGGTGAACTGGATGGCACGCCGTTTCGGCAGGAATGGAGGCGGCGGAAACTCAAAAATACCCGCAAAATGCCGAATAGTTTCGAGTGTGCTTTGCAAAATGCAACGCGCGACGCGTGCGGAATTGCAATCGGGGAGTCGATCTTGCGTTGTGGCCGTCTCCTTGCGGACCCCAAGGCATGGGACGCGCCGCGCCGGGAGACGCTGCGGCTTTCGGGCTGCGGCTTTGATGCGTCTGGCCGGTGGCCGCGCCTTGGGATAGTGTCCGACCATCATGACCGACCGAATTATCCACCACATGTGCCGCGCGGACGAGTGGGACGCCGCCCGCCCGGCCGGCAGCTACCCGGGTTCGTCGCAGGATGTCCGGGACGGCTTCATCCATTTCTCCACCGCCGGACAGGTGGTGGAGAGCGCCGCCAAGCATCGCGCCGGCCAGGACGGCCTGCTGCTGCTGACGGTGGACGCCGACCGGCTGGGTGCCGCCCTGCGTTGGGAACCCTCGCGCGGCGGACAGCTGTTCCCGCATCTTTACGGGCCGCTGCCGGTGGATGCCGTGCTGCGGGCCGACCCGCTGCCGCTGGGGCCGGATGGGCGCCACGACTTCCCGGCCGGCTTTCCCTTTACCCTCCAGGATCTCGTTCCGTGATCGACCTCTATCCGCTTGCCGGGCCACTGCTGTTCCGCTTCGACCCCGAGACCGCGCATGGCCTGACCATCAAGGCGCTGAAGACCGGACTGGTCCCGCCGGCCCGTGGCAAGGACGAACCGGCGCTGCACACCCGCGTCTGGGGGCTGGACTTCACCAATCCGGTCGGGCTCGCCGCCGGCTTCGACAAGAACGCCGAAGTGGTCGACGCCATGCTGAACCTGGGCTTCGGCTTCGTCGAGCCCGGCAGCGTCACCCCGCGGCCGCAGCCCGGCAACCCGCGCCCCCGCCTGTTCCGGCTGGTGGAGCAGCGGGCGGTCATCAACCGCATGGGCTTCAACAACGAGGGGCTGGAAGCCTTCGCCCAGCGTCTGGAGCGCCGCCGCGCGGCGGCCAAGCGCGCGCCCGGCATCGTCGGCGCCAACCTGGGCAAGAACAAGGACACCGCGGACGCCGCCGACGATTACGTGATCGGCGTGCGCCGGCTGGCGCCGCTGGCCGACTATCTGGTCGTCAACGTCTCTTCCCCCAACACGCCGGGCCTGCGCGCGCTGCAGGGCCGCGATCCCTTGCGCGCCCTGCTGGAGCGGGTGTTGGAGGCGCGGGCCGCCTGCGGCCTGACCCGCAATCCGCCGCTTCTGCTGAAGATCGCCCCCGACCTGACGGTGGAGGACAAGAGCGACATCGCCGCGGTGGCGCTGGAGTCCGGCATCGACGGGCTGATCGTCTCCAACACCACCATCGCCCGGCCCGACGGCATCCCGGCGGCGATGCGCAGCGAGGCCGGCGGCCTGTCCGGCCGTCCGCTGTTCGAGCCATCGACCTCCGTCCTGCGCGAGATCTACGCGCTGACCGGCGGCAAGCTGCCGATCGTCGGGGTGGGCGGCGTGGCGGCCGGCGAGGACGCCTATGCCAAGATCCGGGCCGGCGCCTCGCTGGTTCAGCTCTATTCGGCGATGGTCTATGCCGGGCCGGCGGTGGTCCACCGCATCCGCCGCGAACTGGCGGAACTGCTGCGCCGCGACGGCTTCCGCTCGGTCGCCGAGGCGGTGGGGGCGGATCACCGCTGATCCTGCACTGTCGTTTCCACCACCGTGGTTTCCGCGATGACCCTGCTGACGCACCTCGTCTATGCGCTGGCTTACCTGATCGCCGGAATATCGACCGGTGCCGCCCTTTGGGCGCTGCGCCCGGAGGCCGATCCGCTTGTGGCGTGGCTGGCCGGGGCGCTGGTGGTGCTGGCTGGGGCGCTGCTCCATGACGTGGTGACCCGGCTGGAGCGCGAGCGCAAGGCCGCCCGCCGCATCGCCCGCCTGAACGACCGGGTGGAAGAACTGGCCCACCTGCTGGAGCAGCGCCTTGCTTCCGATGCGGGCGCCGCGCCGGAAAGCACCGTCCGCTATGATGCGGTGATGCAGGAGGTGAAGCTCCTGCAGTCGCTGGTCGCCCGCCTGACCGAACGGCGCGCCCCGCGCCCGCCGGCACCCGGCAGCGCCCCCAGCGGCGTCCCCAGCGGCGTCCCCAGCGGAGTCCGGCGTCCGGCGGCGATGCCGTCCCCGGTTCCGGAGCCGACTCCCCCCTCCGCCGCCCCGATGGACGACGCCGCGGTGCTGGAGGCGGTGCGCGACGCGCTGAAGGCCGACCGCATCGACGTCTATCTCCAGCCCATCGTCAGCCTGCCCCAGCGCAAGCACCGCTTCTACGAGGTGTTCTCGCGCGTCCGGTCCGCCGATGGGCAGCAGATCATGCCCGACCGCTATCTCGACATCGCCGAGCGCGAGGGACTGATCGCCACCATCGACAACCTGCAACTGGTCCGCTGCGTCCAGCTGATCCGCGAGACGGAGCGGCGCCAGCACGCCATCGGCTTCTTCGCCAACATCTCCGCCGCGACGCTGGCCGATGCGGAGTTCATGCGCCAGTTCCTGAACATGATGGCGCAGAACCACGCTCTGGTCCCGAAGCTGGTGTTCGAGCTGAGCCAGCACGATCTGCGCGCCGGCGGGGCGGTGACGATGGGCATCCTGTCGCAACTGGCGCGGCTGGGCTTCCGCTTCTCGATGGATCAGGTGACCGACCTTTCCATCGACCTGGACCGCCTGCTGCGGCACGAGTTCCGCTGCATCAAGCTGGACCGCGCGCTGGTGCTGGATCCCGCCAATGCAGGGCGCATCCGCGAACTGCGCCACCGCTGTGCCGCAGACGGCATCGACCTGATCGTCGAGAAGATCGAGACCGAGAACCAACTGGTCGAGGTGCTCGACACCGGCTTCGACTTCGGCCAGGGCTATCTGTTCGGCGAACCGCGGCTGAGCCGGAAGCCGGAGTGAGGCTGGGTTTCTAAAGTCCAATAAGCGCGGCGAGCTTTCCTCGGACTTCGGCCAGGATTGCCGATGGAGCGCGTGCGCCGGAAAACAGCAGCGGCCGGGCCATGGTGTCGATGCTGCGAACATGACTGGTCAGGATTTCGCCGGAGATCGGCGGGCCCGGCGGTAATACGGCACTGCTTGGAAATGGGCGAACGCGCGTGGTGATCGGGCATACGATTGCAAAGCGTGTCGCCTGCCAAAATGCACGGGGTGACACGATCAGTGCCGGTCTGCGCCCGCCCTGCTCACGCCCCGTCCGTGGATCGAAGTCAGTCCAGATGAGATCGCCGGCTTCTGGTTCCCAGTCCTCTTCAGTCATTCCTCAACGACCTCACGACCAACATCGGGACCCCAGTCGAACGCCTCCCGCATCGCCTCCGGCGTGACGCCTTTCATGAGTTCATCAAGGCTGTAACGGGGGCGATCTGCGGTGATGACGATCCGGTCGCCTTCGGCGTGAATGTCCACCCTTGCGCCGTCGCGCAGCCCCACCTGACTGGCGATGTCCTTGGGAATGCGGATGCCCAGGCTGTTGCCCCATCTTGCGAGTTGGACCTGCATGCGCGTGGCCTCCTTGCCGCTGCGATGGCTGTATGCCGGATATTCACAGGATATACGGCGGGCGTGGCAAAAATAAAGCCATGAGTTGCCCGGAGCCCTTGATTTCCGCCACCGCGCTTGACATTCCCCCACGCGGCGATGGAAATTTCGCGTTCCCGGCCAAGTCCGGGCACCCGATGCGGGTGATACGCAACACTAGTAAATGGTGACTTCGGTGACGTCCAACATCGCCATCACGCTGCCCGACGGCAGCGTGCGGGAGTTCGACCGGCCGGTGACGGGGCTTGAGATCGCCCAGTCCATCGGTTCGCGCCTTGCCAAAGATGCGCTTGCCGTCAAGGTCGACGGCACGGTGAAGGACCTCACCACCACCGTCACTACCAACGCCAAGATCGAGGTCGTCACGCGCAACCACGCCGACGCCCTCGAGGTCATCCGCCACGACGCCGCCCATGTGCTGGCCGATGCGGTGCAGAAGCTGTATCCCGGCACGCAGGTTACGATCGGCCCGTCGATCGCCACCGGCTTCTACTATGACTTCGCGCGTGACGAGCCGTTCACGCCCGAGGATCTGGAGAAGATCGAGGCGAAGATGCGCGAGATCGTCGGGGCCGACATCCCGATCGTCCGCGAGGTCTGGGACCGCGACGAGGCGGTCGCCTACTTCAAGAAGCTCGGCGAGCACTACAAGGCCGAGCTGATCGAGGCGATCCCGCAGGGCGAGCCGGTGTCGATCTACCGCCAGGGCGACTGGCTGGATCTGTGCCGCGGCCCCCACGCCATGACCACGGGCAAGGTCGGCCAGGGCTTCAAGCTGATGAAGGTTGCCGGCGCCTATTGGCGCGGCGACAGCCGCAACCCCATGCTCCAGCGCATCTACGGCACCGCCTGGCGCGACGAGAAGGAGCTGAAGGCCTACCTGCACCAGATCGAGGAGGCGGAGAAGCGCGACCACCGCAAGCTGGGCAAGGAACTGGACCTGTTCCATGTGCAGGAGGAGGCGGTCGGCTCGGTCTTTTGGCATCCGAAGGGCTGGACGCTCTACCAGACGCTGGAAACCTACATCCGCACCAAGCTGAAGGGTGCCGGCTATGTCGAGGTCAAGACGCCGCAGCTGATCGACAGCTCGCTGTTCAAGGCGTCGGGCCACTGGGACATGTATGGCGACAACATGTTCAAGGTGGAGGCCGATGGCGGCGAGAAGCTGCTGGGCATCAAGCCGATGAACTGCCCCGGCCATGTCCAGATCTTCCGCCATGGCCTGCGCTCCTACCGCGACCTGCCGATCCGCATGGCGGAGTTCGGCGCCTGCCACCGCAACGAGCCGTCGGGCGCGCTGCACGGCATCATGCGCGTCCGCGCCTTCACCCAGGACGACGCCCACATCTTCTGCACCGAGGATCAGGTGCAGAGCGAGGCGGCCGAGTATTTCAAGCTGCAGCTCGGCGTCTACAAGGACCTGGGCTTCGACAAGATCTCGGTGAAGCTGGCTCTGCGTCCGGACGTGCGCACCGGTGCCGACGAGCTGTGGGACCGCGCCGAAGGCGCGCTGGCCCAGGCGCTGCGCGACGCCGGGCTGGAGTATGAGGAGCTGCCGGGCGAGGGTGCCTTCTACGGCCCGAAGGTGGAATTCCACCTGACTGACGCCATCGGCCGGACCTGGCAGTGCGGCACGCTGCAGTACGATCCGAACCTGCCGGAGCGACTCGATGCCAGCTATATCGGCGAGGATGGCGCCCGCCATCGTCCGATCATGCTGCACCGGGCGATCCTCGGGTCGATGGAGCGTTTCGTCGGCATGCTGATCGAGCATTACGCCGGCAAGTTCCCGCTGTGGCTGTCGCCGGTCCAGGTGACCGTCGCCACCATCACCAGCGAGGCCGACGGCTATGCCGAGGAAGTGGCCAAGCTGCTGAAGCGCAAGGGCCTGCGCGTCGAACTCGACACCCGCAACGAGAAGATCAACCTGAAGGTCCGTGAGCACAGCCTGCAGAAGGTGCCGCTGATGCTGGTTGTCGGAAAGCGCGAGGCGGACGAGCGGACGGTCGCGCTCCGCGTGCTGGGCGGCAAGGATCAGGAAATTCTTGCCCTCGACGCCGCCGTGGCTAAACTGGTTGAGGAAGCGAGATCGCCCGCCGGCGAAACCGTGACCGACTCGCCGTTTTAACCGACCACGCGACGCCGCCGGCTGCTCCTCCGGACGGCCGGCTTCCACGTGGTTTCAGACCATGGAGAAGCGTCCATAGCCAGGATCCCGTCCGAAGCCGCCCCGACCCGCGATGGCCCGCGGGTTAACCGGGAGATCTCGGCTCGTTCCGTTCGTCTCGTCGGTGCAGACGGCGAGATGATCGGGGTGGTGTCGTTGCGCGATGCTCTGCTGGCCGCCGAGGATGCCGGCCTCGACCTGGTCGAGATCGCTCCCCAGGCCGAACCGCCCGTCTGCAAGATCCTCGACTATGGCAAGTTCAAGTACGAGGCGCAGAAGAAGGCGAACGAGGCCCGCAAGAAGCAGAAGATCATCGAGGTCAAGGAGATCAAGCTCCGGCCGAACATCGATGACAACGACTATGACGTGAAGATGCGCTCGGCGCGCCGATTCCTCGAGGAGGGTGACAAGGTCAAGGTGACCCTGCGCTTCCGCGGCCGGGAAATGGCGCACCAGGATCTGGGTATGAATGTGCTTGTCCGCGTCCGCGACGAGCTGACCGAACTGGCGAAGGTCGAGCAGATGCCGAAGCTCGAAGGCCGCCAGATGGTCATGGTGCTGGCTCCGCGCTGACGAGGGGGCGATTGTTGAGGAAAAGGCTCGTCCGGGATGCCGGACGGGCCTTTTTCTTTGCTTCATGCCTCAGCGCAGCGGCCGGTCGTCGACGATCACCACATAGCAGGTGTGGCGGGTGTATTTGGCGCAGTTGTCCAGGGCGCCGCGGCGGGCGGCGTCCTCGTTGGCCATGCCGGACTTCCATCCGAAGGCGCCGTCCCGCGACACCGCGAAGGCCTTGCGGCCGGCGGCTCCGAGATAGGCGCTGAATTTCGGCCGATTGGCGTCGGACAGTTCGGGCGGTGGCTCCAGCCTGACTTGCGTGCCGAGCGGTCCTTCCTGCGGCGCGGCGGCCATATCGGCACCGGCACCGGCAGGGCGGTCGTTCACGTAGGCGATGCGGCAGCTTTGGCGGGTATGCTTCGCGCAGGTCTCCAGTGCGCCCTCCTGCGCCGCGTCCAGGCTGCGCAGGCCGGATTTCCAGCCATAGGCGCCATCGGGCGACACGGCGAAGGCCTTGTTGCCGCCGGCCGCGACATAGGTGGGGAACTTGGCCCGGTTGGCGGCGGACAGTTCGGGTGGCGGCGGCAGAGCCGGCAGGGACAGCGCGATCGGCGTCTTGCGCGGAACCAGCCCGTTCTGCGCCAGGAACCCGTCGACCATCGGCGTCCATTCCGCGATGGCGGCACTGAAGAAGGAATGCCCGTCCTTTCCGTTCGGCGGTGCGGCGATGAACTCGCCCCGGCCGCCCTCATGGGTGAAAGCCTCCCACAGGCGTCGGGCGAGGTCGGGGCCGAAGAACAGGTCGTTTTCGGCATAGATCCACAGGGTTGGAACGCGCGAGCTGCGGCCCAGCGTGCCGAAGGCGGCGACCAGCCGCTCTTCCCGGCAAACCTCGTTGTCGGCGATGGAGCCGCGCCCGCCGGCGAAGCTGATCGCCGCCTTCAGCCCGGGCGGGGGATCGGCGCTGAGCGCGATGCTGGCAAGCCCGCCGGCCGACACGCCCACCGCGATGACGCGGCCGGGATCGGCATAGGGTTGGGTCGCCACATGGCGGACGGCCTGACGCAGGTCCTCGGCGCTCTGCCGGGCGGAATGCAGGTAGTCGGGGTTGTTGCAGGCGCCGGTCGTTTCGCTGTAGGGACCGTCCGATCCGCCATAGCCGCGCCGCATCACCGCCACCGTCGCCCAGCCGCGCCGGGCGAACTCACGGGCTTCCGGCAGATAGCGCAACGGCGTCATCTGCGCCCGTTCCGCCGGGTCGCGCGGGGTGCCGTGGCTGATGATCGCGATGGGGTAGGGACCGGGGCCGTCCGGCCGCAGCAGCATCGCTTCCAACGTTGCGGAGGATCCGTCGGGAAAGCGCGCGGGGATCGACAGCGGAGCCTGCACCAGCCCTTCGGCAAGCGCCGGTCCGCACCACGACAGCATGAACAGCAGGGCGATCAGGCGGCGCAGGATCATGGCGGGCGCAGTCTCCGCAAGAGGGGGGCTTGCGCCTTTTGTACGCCATCTTGGGCTTGGCGTCAGTGGGGGAGGTGGTGGGGTGTCGGCTGACGATGCCCCCTCCCTGACCCTCCCCGCCCAGCTCTCGCACAAAGCGGAGCTTTGTGCGAGAGCTGGGCGGGGGAGGGGATTGGACCTTCGTCGGCGTTCGGCGGCAGTCCCTCCCCCGCAAAGCGGGGGAGGTTAGGTGGGGGTCTAACTTTGCACCACTAGTCCCTCACTCCACCCCCTGCCGCGCCACCCGCAGCGCTTCGGCCAGAACCTCGGCGTCGCCGATGTGGTTGGCGAGCAGCAGGATCAGCTTGGCGTTCAGGCGGGTGCTCTGGTCGGGGGTCAGGTCGCGGTGGCTGTCGATCAGCAGCTGGTAGACGTCGTCCGGGCTGGCGAAGCGCTGCTCGGTCATCAGTTTGGCCATGGGTGGGCTCCACAAGTTCGTATGTCAGCGGCCGGTGGCGCGGGCCAGCGCGGCGGACAGGGCCGCGGCGTCGAAGCGGCGCCAGCGGGCGGCGATGTGCTGGTCGGGGCGGATCAGATAGACGCTGCCCGGCGTCAGGTCGTAGCGCTCGCGCAGGCGGCCGGCGCAGTCCACCAGTTCCCTGGCGATGCCGCGGCGCCGCTCGGTCACTGCGTGCCATGCCAGCGGCAACGGTCCGGTGGCGAGGCCGTCCAGCGCCTCCGCCACCTCGGCCGGGACCGGCCCGTCACCGGCGGCGTAGAGCACGGTGAAGCGGCCGTCCAGCGCCTCCATCAGCCAGCCGGGCTGGCCGTCGCGTTCCACCGGTGCATCGGTGGCCGGCGCGCCCGGCACCATCTTCCCGGCGAACGCGTTGGCGTCCGGCGTGTTCAGCGGGCTGTCGGTGTAGGTGGTGGGGGTGGACAGCCGGCCGGAATTGACCAGCGAGCGGGCGAAGGGCTGGTCGACCGCAAGCTCCAGCACCGCGTCGCGGAAGACGCGGCTCATCTCGCTCTTCGGCGTGATGAAGTCGGTGGAACGGGTGGAGTTCAGGATGTTCTCCTTCGCCGCCGCCACCCGTTCGTCGCTGTAGCTGTCCAGCAGCGAGTCCGGCGCCTTGCCGTCCAGCACCAGCGCCAGCTTCCACACCAGATTGTCGGCATCGGGCACGCCGCTGTTGGCGCCGCGGGCACCGAAGGGCGAGACCTGATGCGCCGAATCGCCGGCGAACAGGATGCGGCCATGGCGGAAGCGCTCCAGCCGGCGGCACTGGAAGGTGTAGACCGACACCCATTCCAGCTCGAACGGCGTGTCGGCGCCCAGCATCGCCTGGACGCGGGGAATGACGCGCTCCGGCTTCTTCTCTTCCTCCGGGTCGGCGTCCCAGCCCAGTTGGAAATCCAGGCGCCAGACATTGTCGGGCTGCATGTGCAGCAGGGCCGACTGCTTGCGGTGGAAGGGCGGGTCGAACCAGAACCAGCGCTCCGCCGGGAAATCGGCCTTCATCACCACGTCGGCGATCAGGAAGCGGTCCTTGAACACCTCGCCCTGGAACTCCAACCCCAGCATCTTGCGCACCGACGACTTGGCGCCGTCGCAGGCGATCACCCAATCGGCTTCCACCGCATGGACGCCGTCGGGCGTCTCGACCTGCAGCACGACATGGTCGGCCTCCTGCTTGGCCGAGATGACGCGGGACAGCCAGCGCAGGTCGATCAGGTCGCTCTCGCGCGCTTGCGTGACCAGAAAATCCTCCAGGTGATATTGCTGGAGGTTGATGAAGGCGGGGATCTTGTGGTCCGGCTCCGGCAGCAGGTCGAATTGGTAGACCATGCTGTCGCCGTTGAAGACCTTGCCGATCTTCCACACCACACCCTTGTCGATCATGCGCTGACCGACGCCCAACCGATCCCACACCTCCAGCGCGCGCTTGGCATAGCAGACGGCGCGGCTGCCGACGCTGACGGTGTCCTCGGCGTCGAGCACCACCACCGGCACGCCCTTGCGTGCGAAGTCGAGCGCAGCGGTCAACCCGACCGGGCCGGCGCCGATGACCACCACAGGGTGGCGCCGGACGCTGCCGGTGCGCTGTTCCTCCGACGGTATGAAGCTGTATTTGGGATAGCTGAAGGTCGCGTGCATTGGGCGTTTCCTCCCTCGGAAACCATGATCGAGCGCTTTTGCGCGCCGGCTTGTAACGAACCGCTATGGTTGCCAACGATACAGTTTCATTTGATACCAATCAAGCGCTCAGCGCGACGGATATGGACACGATACAGGGAAAGCTACCATGACTGAAAATCAGTATCGCGTATAGGGCGCTGCGGTGTAGCCTTGCGGCAAAAGACCGGATAGAGACACCGAGGAACGCCAATCATGACCGCTCCCACCATCACGCCCACCTTGCCGCGTCCGACCGTCTACGCCATCGACGGGGTGATCCCCGTCATCGATCCGACCGCCTTCGTCCATCCCTCCGCGGTGCTGATCGGCGACGTGGTGGTGGGACCGGGCTGCTATGTCGGCCCCTGCGCCAGCCTGCGCGGCGATTTCGGTCGGATCGTGCTGCAGCGGGGCAGCAACGTGCAGGACAATTGCACGCTCCATGCCTTCCCCGGCCACGACGCCATCGTCGAGGAGGACGGGCATGTCGGCCATGGCGCGGTGCTGCACGGCTGCATCGTCCGCCGCAACGCGCTGGTCGGCATGAATGTGGTGGTGATGGACGGGGCGGAGATCGGCGAGGAGTCCATCGTCGCCGCCATGGCCTTCGTCAAGGCCGGCTTCGTCGTGCCGCCGCGCACGCTGGCCGCCGGTCTGCCGGCCAAGGTGATGCGCGAGCTGCGGCCGGACGAAGTCGCCTGGAAGTCGGAAGGAACCGACGAGTACCAGCGCCTAGCCCGCCGTTCGCTCGCCACGATGGTCGCCTGCGCCCCCCTGGAAGCGGAGGAACCCGGCCGCGGCCGCGTCGATGCCGGCACCAGCCAGCCGCTGCACAAGCTGAAGGGGGGATGAGCGGCTTTACTCTTCCACCGGCTCCCCCTGTGCGCTGACCGGCGCCGGGCGGGTGGCGAGCTGGTCGGCGCGGGCCTGCAGCTTGGACAGCAGGGTGTCGAGCTGCGCCCGCTCGTCGATCGACAGGGCGTCGGTGGCCTCTTCCTCATAGGTCAGAGCCATCGGCACGATCTCGGCATAGATCGCCAGCGCCTTGGGCGTCAGGGTCAGCAGGGCCTTGCGCCGGTCGGTGTCGCCCGACTCGCGCAGGATCAGCGCGGACTCCAGCATGCGGCTGATGGCGCGGCTGACCTGCACCTTGTCCATCGCGGTGCGCTGCGCGATCTCGCCGGCGCTCATCGTCTCGCCGCTGCCCAGCACGGCGATGATCCGCCATTCCGGGATGGTGATGCCGAACCGCTTCTCGTACAGCTTGGCCAGCGTGTGGCTGACCGTGTTGGCCAGCACCGACAGCCGGTAGGGCAGGAAGCGCGTCAGGTGCAGCGCCGGCCGATCCGCCGGGCCGGATGATGAAGAGGGTGAGGGGGTGCGGGAACGGCGGGCGGGCGGCATCGGCGGGCATCGTCTGTGGGAAGAATCGCGGGTGTCCCCATCCTGCGCCGGAATTTGGCTCTTGCAACAGTTTCAAACGAAACTAAAATGGTGGCAACGGAACAAGCCTGCCGGCGCCCGACATGGAAGCGGCCTGCGGCATTGAGGGGGAAGCGTCATGAAGAACTGGATTTCGTTTCCGAAGGTCGAGGGCACCGCGTCGCGTCAGGCCCATGTCCGGCTTCCCGCCGGCACCTATGAGCGCGAGATGGGGCGCGAAGGATTCTTCGGCCCGGCGACCCAGATGCACCATGCCCATCCGCCGACCGGCTGGACCAGCTTCGACGGGCCGCTGCGCCCGCGCGCCTTCGACCTGAACCATGTCGATCAGATGCCGGGCTGCCCTTTGGAGGCGCCGGCTTTGATGGGCAACGGGGCGACGCAGGTGAGGCTGTGGCGCTTCAAGGGCAGGATGGACCATCTCGTCCGCAACGCCGACGGCGACGACCTGCTGTTCTTCCACCAGGGCGGCGGCCACCTGTTCTGCGACTATGGCCATCTTGAGGTGCGAGAGGGCGATTATGTCGTGCTGCCGCGCAACACCTGCTGGCGGCTGGAGACCGACGAGGCGGTGATGGTGCTGATGGTGGAGGCCACCAACGACGCCTACAAGCTGCCGCACAAGGGGCTGGTCGGCACCCATGCCATCTTCGATCCGGCGGTGCTGGACGTGCCGGCGCTGGACGACGCCTTCCAGGAGCAGAAGCACGAGCGCGAGACGCTGGTGCGGGTGAAGAAGCGCGGGCAGCTCTGCGCCATGACCTATCCGTTCAACCCGCTGGACGCGGTGGGCTGGCACGGCGACCTCGCCCCGGTGCGGCTGAACTGGCGCGACATCCGGCCGCTGATGAGCCACCGCTACCACCTGCCGCCCTCGGCGCACAGCACCTGGATCGCAGGGCGCTTCATCATCTGCACCTTCGTGCCGCGGCCCATCGAGTCGGACCCGGAGGCGCTGAAGCTGCCCTATTATCACTCCAATGAGGATTTCGACGAGGTGCTGTTCTATCACCGCGGCCAGTTCTTCTCGCGCGACAACATCCATCCCGGCATGGTGACCTACCACCCCTCGGGCTTCCCGCACGGGCCGCATCCGAAGGCCTACGAGGTGGCGCAGAAGTTCGAGCGCAAGGAGACCGACGAGGTCGCGGTGATGATCGACACCCGCGACCCGCTGGACGTCTATCCGGCGATGGAAGGCGTCGAATGGGGCGGCTACGCCGACAGCTGGAAAGCGAAATGAGCGGCCATAAGGCTGCCGGACGCTGAATTCCAAGGAAGGGAAGAGACGAATGAAGCTGGCAAGTTTGAAGGCGGGCGGGCGCGACGGCACCCTGGTCGTGGTGTCGCGCGACCTGACCCGCGCCACCCCGGTGGCGGAGATCGCCCGCACGCTCCAGGCGGCGCTGGACGACTGGACGGCACTGGCGCCCAAGCTGGAGGAGGCCTATCGCGCGCTGAACGCCGATCCGGCGGCCGGCCGGCCCTTCGACCCGGCCGCGGCGGCCTCGCCGCTGCCGCGCGCCTACCAGTGGGCGGACGGATCGGCCTACGTCAACCATGTGGAGCTGGTCCGCAAGGCGCGCGGGGCGGAGATGCCGCCCAGCTTCTGGACCGATCCGCTGATGTATCAGGGCTGCTCGGACAGCTTTCTGGCGCCGACCGACCCGATCCCGGCAGCGACCGAGGCCTGGGGCATCGATTTCGAGGCGGAGATCGCCGTCGTCACCGGCGACGTGCCGATGGGCGTCCCGGCGGAGACGGCGGGCGGCCATATCCGGCTGCTGATGCTGGTCAACGACGTGTCCTTGCGCAACCTGATCCCGGCGGAACTGGGCAAGGGCTTCGGCTTCTTCCAGTCCAAGCCGGCCTCCAGCTTCTCCCCCGTCGCGGTGACGCCGGACGAGCTGGGCGATTCCTGGGACGGCGGCAAGCTGCACCGGCCGTTGGTGACGACGCTGAACGGCGAGCCCTTCGGCTGCCCGAATGCCGGTGTCGACATGACCTTCGACTTTCCAACGCTGATCGCCCATGCCGCCAAGACCCGCCGTCTGGCGGCCGGCAGCATCGTCGGCTCGGGCACGGTGTCGAACAAGCTGGACGGCGGTCCCGGCAAGCCGGTCGATGCCGGCGGCGTCGGCTATTCCTGTCTGGCCGAGCTGCGGATGATCGAAACCATCGAGCACGGTGCGCCGAAGACACCGTTCATGCGCTTCGGCGACCGGGTGCGGATCGAGCTGTTCGACAAGGACGGCGCCAGCGTGTTCGGCGCCATCGACCAGCAGGTGGTGCGGTACGACGGTCCGTAAATTGGAACCGGCAGAGGCGTGAAATCCGGCGCCCTGCCGAATTGAAGGGTGTGAAACGAGGTGCCGGTGGGGGTGGATTTGCCCTGCCGGCACTTTTTCGCGGTTGCAGCAAAATCAATCCGCCTGCCGTCGTGACATCGCCTGCCGGTCCGGAAGCGGTTCTGGGGTTGAACTGCCAACCCGCAAGTCCCGAAAATTGATGTGCCATCCCATCGTTATCGATTATAAGGTGCCGCTCCTTATTCCTATTTGGTGCCGCCTTGCCGTTCGTTCCCGAACATTGGGCGGACCGGACGAAGGCGCGCGGCATGAAGGCTCGGTTCAGGACGAAGATCATCATCGGCGTGGCGGCGGTCCTGGCGGCGGGTGCCGCCGCGGTGACGGCGGTGTCGCTCACCCTGTCGCGCGACGCCGGGCACAAGGCCGCCGTGACCCTGGCTGCCGAGATGGCGGACCGCCATGGCGCGCGGGTCTCCGCCGATATCTCCGCCGCGCTGGACGCCGCCCGCGCCGCCGCGGCGCTGGTGGAGGTGGAACGGTCCACCGGGACACCGCGGCGCGAAACGGTGAACCGCTATCTGCGCCGCGTCGCCGAAGCCAATCCGCTCTATGCCGGGGTGTGGGTGGACATGGCCCACGACGGGTTCGACGGCCGGGACGCGGCCTTCGCCGACCATGACCGCTCCGCCGAGATCCTCGGCCTGCCCAAGACCGGCCGGATGAGCCTGCTGTGGCTGCCGGGCGCGCAGGGCGTGCAGGCCGACGACAGCGAGGGCTATCCCTTCGCCGACGTGCAGGAGAAGGAATATTACAAGTCGGCCGCCGCGGCGCGGAAGCCGGTGCTGACCGAACCCTATCTCGACGACTTCACCAAGCGGCTGATGACCAGCGCCGCGGCGCCGGTGATGGATGGGACCGCCGGCGGGGGCCGCGTGATCGGCGTCACCGGGGTCGACATGGCGCTGACCGGCCTGACCGACGTGGTCCGTTCGGTGAAGCCCTATGGCGACGGTTTCGCGGCGGTGCTGACCGGTTCCGGCCTCTATGTCGCCCATCCCGACGACGGCAAGCTGTCGAAGGCCGCCGACGACCTGCCGGAAGCGGCCCGCCGCGCCGTCGCCGAGGGGCGGGCGTTCGACGGCATCGTCACGCTGGCCGGCGCCCCCCATTACCTGCGGCTTGCGCCGGTGCGTTTCTCCGGCGCGGACGGCGCATGGTCCTTCATGGTGGCGGCGCCGCAATCCAGCGTGATGGCCGACGCCAACCGGCTGACCCTGCTGACCGTGCTGGTCAGCCTGGGCTGCGTCGCGCTGGGCTGTCTGGTGGCGTGGAAGGTCGGCGACGGCATCGCCCGGCCGGTCACCGCCGTCACCGCCGCCATGGACCGGCTCGCGGCCGGCGACCTGGAGGCGACGGTGCCGGGCGCCGACCGCGACGACGAAGCCGGCGGCATGGCCCGCGCCGTCGAGGTGTTCAAGGAGGGGCTGGTCCGGGCAAAGGAACTCGCCCGCCAGCAGCAGGCCGACTGGCAGGCCAAGGAGGCCCGCGCCGCCGCGCTGACCGAATTGCAGAAGGCGTTCGAGACCCGCGTCGGCGGCCTGACCGGGGCGCTGGCCTCCTCCGCCCAGCAGCTCGAATCGACCGCTCGCGCCCTGACCGGCATCGCCGACCAGAGCCTCGGCCGGTCGGAGCAGGTGGCGGCTTCCGCCCGCGCCGCGGCCGACAATGTGCAGACCGCCGCCGCCGCGACGGAGGAACTGTCCGCCTCGGTCCAGGACATCGGGCGGCAGGTGGCGGAGTCCGCCCGCATCGCCGACGCCGCGGTGTCGGACGTCAGGCGGGCCGACGAGGCCGTCGCCGGGCTGGCGGAGAGCGCCGGGCGGATCGGCGCGGTGGTGGAACTCATCAACTCGATCGCCGGCCAGACCAACCTGCTGGCGCTGAACGCCACCATCGAGGCGGCGCGCGCGGGCGAGGCCGGAAAGGGCTTCGCCGTCGTCGCGTCGGAGGTGAAGAACCTGGCCAATCAGACAGCCAAGGCCACCGAGGACATCGTCGGCCAGATCAAGGGCATCCGCGACGCGACGCATGAGGCGGTGACCGCCGTCCACGGCATCAGCGAGACCATCGCCCAGGTCAGCCGCATCGCGTCGGGCATCGCGGCGGCGGTGGATCAGCAGGCGGCGGCGACGCAGGAGATCGCCCGCAGCGTGATCCAGGCGGCCGACGGGGCGCAGGAGGTCAGCGGCGGCATGGGCAGCATCCGGGCGGGTGCCGGCGATACCGGTGCGGCGGCCGACCAGCTGCTCGCCGCCGCCGCCGCGCTCGCCGGCCAGTCGAAGGATCTGACCCGCGAGATCGACGGCTTCATCGCCGGCGTCCACAAGGCTTGAGGGTCCGGTCTTCCGGTCACCCCACCGCCATCAGCCGGTCGGCCGGCAGCGTTTCCGGAATGTGCTGCGAGACGTAGCCTTCGCTGTGGATCCGGTCGTCGCTGGCGCCCAGCGCGCGGGCGGCGGCGACGCAGGACTCGACGAAGGCGGGGCTGCCGGCGGTGAAGATGGCGTGGCCGGACAGGTCGGGGAACAGGCCGGGCAGGATGGCGGGGATGCGGCCCGTCAGGTGATCCGGGCTGGTTTCCCGCGTCAGCGTCACCTTGACCTTGAAGTTGCGGTATTTGGCCTGCCAGTAGCTGAGAAGCCCCAGCTCGTACACGTCGGCGCGGGTGCAGGCGGAGAACAGCAGCGTCACCGGCGGGCGGTAGCCGCGGCGCAGCGCCGCGTCGGTCAGCGCCAGGATGGGCGCGAGGCCGGAGCCGGCGGCCATGCACAGCACCGGGCTGTCCACCGACGGGTCGCCGATGAAGGTGCCGTAGGGGCCGGACAGCTTGACCATGCTGCCGACCGTCAGCGTGTCGTGGATCCAGCCGCTGGTCGGGCCGCCGTCGACGCGGGTGACCTGCAACACGATCTCGCCGTCCGGGCGGGGCGCGTTGGCGATGGAATAGCAGCGCGGCGGCGCGCCGGCCGCGGCGTCGCCCAGCATCACATACTGGCCCGGCCAGTAGCGCAGGGGCTGGCCCAGCGGGCGCAGGCGCAGTTCCACGATGCGCGGCGTGCGCGGGATGCGGTCGGTGACGATGAACAGCACATTCTCGCGCGGCGGGAACAGCTTGGGCTGGGCGTCGGCGGTGCCGTATTCGATCACCAGCTCTTCGGAGATCGGCTTGGCCATGCACATCAGGCCATAGCCGTCCTTCCGCTCGCCCTGGGACAGCGCCATGTCGAGGACCATGCCCTGGTCGAACTGGCCGCTGAGGACCTTGACCTTGCATTCGCCGCAGGCGCCGGCGCGGCAGTTGTTGGGCAGGGCGTAGCCGGCCTGTTCCAGCGCCGACAGGACGGTCTCGCCGTCACGGCACTCGACCGTGCGGCCGGAGGGGTGGAGGCGGATGCGGCTCACCGGGGGGATCCTTGGGGTCGTTTTACAGAGGGACACTTGCCCCCACCCCGACCCTCCCCCGCTCTCGGCCGACCGGAGGCCGGTCCGATGCAGGGGAGGGAGCAAGTGCTGATGCGGGAGAGTGGCGGCGGTTCCCTCCCCTGCGAAGCGGGGGAGGGTTAGGGTGGGGGCAAATGGGCTGGCGCTCTGACGAACCGCCTCAGAACACCGGGATGATCTCGTCCATGTCGACGTCCCGGACTTCCTCGCCGGTGATGCCGACCTCCGGGATCGCCGGGAACGGGATGCCGTAGCGGTCCAGCACGCCCTTGAGGTTCAGCATGGCGTTGCGCCAGTTCTCCTTCTTCGCCTCGTAATCCGGGATGTGGAAGCCGGCGTTGCGGGCGATGGCCTCGGCCTCGCGCTGGGTGGCGATGAAGTCGTCGGGCAAATCCCAGAACTGGGGCGGCGGTTCGAACAGGACGGCGGACAGGAACAGGTAGCCGGCGCGGATCTGCTTGGTGATGACGGACTTGTCCTCCACCGCCAGATGGGGATAGTCGCGCTCCATCACCGACATGCAGATCGCCATGTGGCGGCCCTCGTCGCGGCCGATGTTGCGGAAGGCTTCCTTGAACACCGGCTCGCTGCAACCGGCCGCCATCTGGTGGAAGATGGTCGCCGCCGCGATCTCGCCCATCAGGAAGGAGCTGAACAGCACGGCCAGCGAGTATTTCGGAACCGCCTTCTTGTAGCCGTCCCAATAGCGCCCGCCGTTGTAGTACAGCCAGTGGGCGTTCTTCTGCAGCCGGCGGCCGAGATCGGTCTTCGGCTCGTAGGTCAGCGGGCTGTCGGCCTCCAGCAGCTTGGTGATGGCCAGCCCGCACATCTGCTCGTGGTTCTGCTCGTCGCGGGTGACGGAGAAGAAGCAGCGGCGGACAGGATCCTCCTCATGCACCTCGTAGGTCTTGATCAGGGCATGGGCGAAGACCGGCGGGGCCGACGCGTCGAACACCGACAGGATGGTCCACCAATAGGCGATGGCCTCCCGCTCCTCCCAGCTGTAGCGCGACACGTCGAAGCTGTCCCAGGGCAGCTTGGCCGGGTCCCAGTTCTCGCGCTGGGCGGCGGCGTAGACCTCTTCCAGCTTCTTGGTCTGCGACACCCAGGACAGCGGATAGACGTTCGGCTGCGGCGTGGCGGGCGGGAACTCCATCGTGTTGGCGATGGGGGTGTAGTCCTTGGACATGGGGGCGTTTCCTCCGGGACATTTCGGCGGGCGCTCACTTTTCCATCGGCGCCCTGTGGTCTTTATATGACACAGAGAACGGCTTATCTCAAGATTTCCTGTATCACTTCTACCTGCGGGGGCGTTTGGCATAATCCATTGATTTTAAGGGGAAAGCATGCAGAAGCGGCGAATTGATCCAGATCAATTCGTTCAAGATGCCAATCTTCTCAGATGAAATGGTATCGAGATCCCGCCACCGCGGAGGCGGCGCCGGCCTGAAATCAGCCGGGCGCGAAGCAGGGGATGTTGCCGTGCACCAGTTCACGGGTGGCGGGATCGACGTCGGCCAGGATGCAGGCATGCATATAGGCGCGGGCAAGCACGTCGAGCGCGAAGTCGGCATCGTGCGACCGGCGGCGGAACTCCTCGATCCGGACCGGGGAACCGAACACCGCCTGCCAGAAGGTCGGGGTGTCGAGCGGTCCGAAATTCATCGCCCAGAAGCCGAAAGTGGGTTGGCCGGCCGAACTCTCGCGCAGGAGCAGTTCGATGCCGCGGTGGCGCTGGTCGGCGGCGATGCGGGTGTAAAGCCGTTCCACCACCTCGGCTTCGCCTTCCAACACCTGCAGGAAGATGCCCTCGAACTCCACCAGGAAGCCGGTCACTCCCAGCTCCCGGTTCTTGCGGGCGCTGAACAGGCAGATGTCGGCGAGGGCACTGTAGGGCAGCCGGTAGACGGCCTCGCTGCGGTAGACGATGGTCAGCATGGGCGATATCCCGGAATGGACCGATCGAACGGCAACAATCCGAGCTTACCGCGCTTTTTGCGTTAATTGTATGAAGTTCGCAGCCGCTCACCCATTGGTCTCAAGGCCCATTGTCGCAGGGGGGCAGGTCAACCGGCCGGGACGCTCTCCAGCCCGCCGAACCGGCCGTGGAAGGCCGGCTGCGCATCGGGCAACGGACCGTTGGCGGTGGTCGCCGCCTGCATCAGGAAGGCTTCGGACGGACCGGCCAGCCGGCGGTAGAGGTTGCGGTGAGCATCCGCGATTCCTGGCCCGGCCAGTCGGCCGGCAGCAGGTCGGGCGGCAGCATCGGGTCGCGCAGCAGGATGCGGCGGAAATCGTGGATCATCAGCGTGCGCAGGACGAAGCAGGATGCCGGGTCCGGGGTGTCGGCGGCATCGACCGCCGCCCAGACCGGACGAAAGTGATCCAGAAACGCCGCATAGTCGTGCTCGAGCTGATCGATATCCCAGCAGCCGCGCACCAGATCGCGCAGCGCCCCGAACCCCTCCGCCCGGTCCAGGCTGGCCTTCATGTGGACGATCCTATCGGCGACCCCCAATTCCGCCAGCGAGCGGTGCATCGCCGCCTCGTCGCAGTTGGGGTGGGCGTAGACGGTGGCCGAAGCGGCGCCGAAGCCCTGCCAGGTCAGCTCCCGCCGCAGGGCATCGCGCGTCTCGGCGTCCAGCGCGTTGGGCGGCACCATCAGCAGGTCCCATCCGCGGTCCCATTCGCGGGCCAGCGGTGCGTAGATCCGCCGCTCCGCCGCGGCGAAGCGTTCCTTCCCGCTGTCGGTGACGCGGTAGAAGCTGCGCCGGCCGATCTGGGTGTTGGTCAGCCAATCGTCCTTGCACAGCCGGAAGACGGAGGTGCGGATGATCCGCTCGCTCATCCCGAACAGTCCCATCAGGTCGATCAGGCTGCCCAGCCACAGCGATCCGCCATGCGGCAGCACGGCGTCGCCATAGACGGTGATGATCAGCGACTTCGCCCGCGGCGCGATCGTCTCGGTCAGCTGGGCGGCAAGGTCTTCGGGGCGGCGCGGGCGGGCCATGCGGTGGGGACGTCCTTATCGATACGGCTTGCGATGCGGGTGGAGCCGGGCGAGGCGGCGCGACGGAGTTGTATACGAAACCCGGACCCGGTTCGGCCAGTGCCACGACAGCGCGGACGACCGGAACGGAAAGCGCGCCGGCGGCCGATAGGAGGCAATCCGGACTTTCCGTTTGACAATCATTAATGTGATACACTACGTTGGATCATCAAAACAAATTTGTGTCATAAAACGAAACGACGATCCCCTGGGCCGAAGATGGAGGGATCGCAAAGGGAAGGGGAGGCGGACGGCAACATCCGTACTTCGATTGTGGCCACGAGGGCCAAAAATCTTCTTTCGAAACTGTTTCGTTTGAAACATTATGTGATGCAAATCGTCCCGCCGCGCCGGGACCGGGCCGCCGCCCGGTCCGGTGTCAAGGCGGGCAGCCCAAGGGAGGACATCATGCGCAAACGCCTGTTCGCCACCATCGCCTTCACTGCACTGACCGCCATGACCGCGGTTTCCGGCCTGCTGTCCGGGGCGGCGCAGGCCGCGGACCCGATCAAGGTCGGCGCCATCGTCTCGGCCACCGGCCCGGCCTCCTTCCTCGGCGATCCGGAGAAGAAGGTGCTGGAGCTGTATGCCGACCGCATCAACAAGGCGGGCGGCGTCGACGGCCGTCAGGTGCAATTGACCGTCTATGACGACGGCGGCGCCGCCGACAAGGCAGCCTCCTTCACCAAGCGCCTGATCGAGAGCGACGGCGTCGACGTGATCGTCGGCGGCACCACCACCGCGGCGACCATGGCGGCGGTGCCGCTGGTCGAGCGGGCCGGCGTGCCCTTCATCTCGCTGGCCGGCGCCGTGGTGATCGTGGAGCCGGTGAAGAAGTGGGTGTTCAAGACCCCCCATACCGACCGCATGGCCGCGGAAAAGGTGATGGAGGACATGAAGAAGCGCGGGCTGACCAAGCTGGCGCTGCTGTCGGAGGATTCCGGCTTCGGCAAGTCGGGCCGCGACCAGACCATCGCCGTCGCCAAGGAGCGCGGGATCGAGCTGGTCGCCGACGAGACCTATGGCGCCAAGGACACCGACGTCACCGCCCAGCTGACCAAGATCAAGAACAACGCGGCAGCGCAAGCGGTGCTGGTGTTCGGCCTGGGCCAGGGGCCGGCGGTGGTGACCAAGAACTACCGCCAGCTCGGCATCTCGCTGCCGATCTACCAGTCGCACGGCGTGGCGTCGAAGGAGTTCATCCGGCTGGCCGGCGGTGCCGCCGAGGGTGTCCGCCTGCCGGCCGCGGGTCTGGTCGTCGCCGCGCAGCTGCCCGACAGCGACCCGCAGAAGAAGGTCGTGACCGAATTCACCAAGGTCTACGAGGACAGCTTCAACACCGAGGTCTCGACCTTTGCCGGCCATGCCTATGACGGTCTGATGATCGCGCTGGACGCGGTGAAGCGCGCCGGCGGCACCGACAAGGCCAAGCTGCGCGACGCCATCGAGCAGACCAAGGGCTATGTCGGCACCGGCGGCACCGTGACCATGAGCGCCAAGGACCACATGGGCCTGACGCTGGACGCCTTCCACATGGTGGAGGTCCGCCAAGGCGACTGGGCGCTGGTGAAGTGACGAGCGCCGCTCAAGTTCCCTCTCCCCCCTGGGGAGAGGGTTAGGGTGAGGGGGATGCGCTGCGTGGATTCACAAGAATTGTGACGCCGCGGTCATCCCCGCAATCCACCCCACGCGTCCCCCTCACCCCGACCCTCTCCCCGGGGGGGAGAGGGGGAATCGGCGGGAGAGGAACATCAGGAACCCAACGATGTTCGCGGAACTGCTGCAATACATGCTGTCGGGGCTGACCATCGGCGCGATCTATGCGCTGGCGGGGCTCGGCTTTTCGATCATCTACAACGCCAGCCATGTCATCAACTTCGCCCAGGGCGAGTTCATCATGGTCGGCGGCATGGCGTCGGCCACCCTGACCGCGTCGGGGGTGCCGCTGCCGCTGGCGATCCTGATCGGCTGCGGCGGCGCCATGCTGGTCGGCGTCCTGGTGGCGAAATTCGCGGTGGAGCGGGCACGCAACGCCTCCACCGTCACCCTCATCATCATCACCATCGGCGCGTCGATCTTCCTGCGCGGCGTCGCCGAGCTGATCTGGGGCAAGGATTTCAAGCGGCTGGACGCCTTCTCCGGCGAGACGCCGATCCAGATCCTGGGCGCCTCGATGCAGCCGCAGTCGCTGTGGGTGGTGGGCACGGCCGGCGTGCTGATCGTCGCCATCGGCCTGTTCTTCAACAAGACGCTGACCGGCAAGGCGATCCTCGCCACCTCGCACAACCGGCTGGCGGCGCAGCTGGTCGGCATCGACGTGAAGCGGGTGGTGCTCGCCTCCTTCGCGCTGTCGGCGGCGCTGGGCGCCATCGGCGGGGCGGTGGTGGCTCCCATCACCTTCTCCTACACCGAGATGGGCATCATGCTGGGGCTGAAGGGCTTCACCGCCGCGGTGCTGGGCGGCCTCGGCCACGGGCCGGGCGCCGTTGCCGGCGGGCTGATCGTCGGCGTCGCGGAGGCGCTGGGCGCAGGCTACATCTCTTCGGCCTACAAGGATGCGGTGGCCTTCATCATCATCCTGGCCGTCCTTCTCTTCATGCCGAACGGGCTGTTCGGCAAGCGCGGCACCGAACGGGTGTAAGGACCGGATAACGATGAACGCACTCCTTCACGGGCGGCTGACCGGGCTTTTGGCACTGGGCGCGGTGATCGCGATCCTGCCGGCCTTCCTGCCCAACAACTTCTATCTCGACATCGCCATCCTGGCCGGCTTCAACGCCGTGGTCTGCGTCGGCCTGAACCTGCTGATCGGCTATGCCGGGCAGATCAGCCTCGGGCCATGCCGGCTTCTTCGGCATCGGCGCCTATGCGTCGGGCGTGCTGGTCGGCAGCTACGGCTGGCCGCCGGTGATGGCGCTGCTGGCCGGTGCCGTCTTCGTCGGGCTGCTGGCCTTCCTGGTCGCCAAGCCGATCCTGCGGCTGAAGGGCCATTACCTCGCCATGGCGACGCTCGGCATCGGAATCATCGTGTCGATCGTGCTGCGCACCGAAAGCGGCCTGACCGGCGGCCCGGACGGCATGATGGTGGAGCCGTTCAGGATCTTCGGCGTCGAGCTGTATGGCGAAAAGGTCTGGTACTGGGTGGTCGGCGTGCTGCTGATCGGCGTGGTCTGGCTGTCGCTGAACCTGATCGACAGCCCGATGGGCCGGGCGCTGCGCGCCGTCCACGGGTCGGAGGTCGCGGCCGAGGTGGTCGGCGTCGACACCGCGCGCTTCAAGGTGCTGGTCTTCGTGCTGTCGGCGGTGTTCGCCAGTGTGGCCGGCAGCCTGTTCGCCCACTACGCCGGCCTGATCACCCCGGCCAAGGCCGACTTCTTCAAGTCGATCGAGCTGGTGACCATGGTGGTGTTCGGCGGCATGGCCTCGACCTTCGGCGCCGTCGTCGGGGCCGTGGTGCTGACGCTGCTGCCCCAGGCGCTGACCGTCTTCCAGGATTACCAGCAGATCGTGCTGGGCGGCATCCTGATGGCGACGATGGTCTTCATGCCGAAGGGCCTTCTTCCCACCCTGGCGGCGCTGATCCCGGCGCGGAGGCGGGCATGAACATGCTGACCACGACCGACCTCGCCGCCGACACCACGGCCCAGGCCCGCCGCATCGGCCCGCCGATCCTGAAGGTGGAACATCTCAGCCGCGAGTTCGGCGGCGTGCTCGCCGTCGGCGATCTCAGCTTCACCATCGCGGCCGGCGACATCCATTCGATCATCGGTCCGAACGGGGCGGGCAAGACCACGCTGTTCAACCTTGTGACCGGCGTCTACAAGCCGTCGGGCGGCCGGGTGCTGTTCGACGGGGCCGACGTGTCGGGCATGGCGCCCTACAGGCTGGCCGCACGCGGCATGTCGCGCACCTTCCAGAACCTGCAGATCTTCTTCAACATGACGGCGCTGGAGAACGTCATGGTGGGGCGGCACCTGCACCTGAACACCCGGCTTCTGCCGGCGCTGTTCCGCTTCCCCTCGCTGGTGCGCAAGGACCGGGAGGCGCGTGACCGCGCCGCCCGGCTGATGACCGAGGTCGGGCTGGAGAAGTACATCGACGCCGACGCGGCCTCCATGCCCTACGGCGCCCTGAAGCGTCTGGAGATCGCCCGCGCGCTGGCGTCGGAACCGAAGCTGCTTCTGCTGGACGAACCGGCCGCCGGCCTGAACGCCACCGAAAGCCGCGAGATCGACGAGGTGATCAAGACCGTGGCGGGGAGCGGCGTCACCATCGTCCTGGTGGAGCACGACATGAAGATGGTGATGGGCATCTCGCACCGGATCACCGCGCTGAACCAGGGCCGCATGCTGGCCGAAGGCACGCCGCAGGAGGTGGCGGCCAACCCGGACGTCATCGCCGCCTATCTCGGCGCGGCACCGTAAGGGAGGTCCGGACCATGCTTCTGGAGATCGAGGGCCTCAACAGCCATTACGGCCGCATCCACGCGCTGAAATCGGCCAGCCTGTCCGTGCGGGAAGGGGAGCTGGTGGCGCTGGTCGGCGCCAACGGCGCCGGCAAGACGACGCTGCTGCGCACCCTGTCCGGCGTCCACCCCGCCAGCAGCGGGCGCATCACCTTCGACGGCTGCGACATCACCCGGATGAAGGCGTCGCGCCGCGTCGCCGAAGGGGTGGTGCAGGTGCCGGAAGGCCGGCAGCTGTTCGGACCGCAGAGTGTCGAGGACAACCTCCGCCTGGGCGCTTTCCGCCGCGGCAGCGGCAAGCCCGACGACGACATCGAGCGGCTGTACGAGATGTTCCCGGTGCTGAAGGTCAAGCGCGACCAGCCCGCCGGAACGCTGTCGGGCGGCCAGCAGCAGATCGTGGCGCTGGCCCGCGCGCTGATGGCGAAGCCCCGCCTGCTCCTGCTCGACGAGCCCAGCATGGGGCTGGCGCCGCTGCTGGTGGCGGAGATCTTCGACGCCGTGCAGCGGCTGAAGCGCGAGGGCACGACCATCCTGCTGGTGGAGCAGAACGCCCATGCCGCACTCGCCATCGCCGACCGCGGCTATGTGATCGAGACCGGCGAGATCGTGCTGAGCGACAGCGGCGCCGCGCTCCTGAGCAACGAGCGGGTGCGGCAGGCTTATCTGGGGCTGTGACGCTTCGGTAGAGTGTCGGCTTCGGATGCCCCCACCTAACCTCCCCGCTCTCAGCGGACCTACGGTCCGCCTGCCGCGTCAGCACAAAGCATGGCTTTGTGCGAGAGCTGGGCGGGGGAGGGACTGCCGCCACTCTGCCGAACTTGCGCTTATCCCCTCCCCCGCATCGGACCGACCTTCGGTCGGCCGAGAGCGGGGGAGGGTCGGGGTGGGGGCAACCGCCGCGACACTACAACGGACCCACGCCCGTGAAACTCCACACCTACTTCCGCTCCTCCGCCGCCTACCGCGTGCGCATCGCCCTGAACCTGAAGGGGCTGGCGCCGGAGCAGGCCTTCGTCCATCTGCGCCGGGGCGAGCAGGACAAGCCGCCCTTCGCCGATCTCAACCCGGAGCATCTGGTGCCGGCGCTGGAGGTCGACGGTCCGGACGGGCACCATGTGCTGACCCAGTCGCTCGCCATTATCGAGTATCTGGACGAGACTCATCCCAGCCCGCCGCTGCTGCCGGCCGATCCGCTGGGCCGCGCGCGGGTGCGGGCGCTGGCGCTGGCGGTGGCCTGCGACATCCATCCGCTGAACAATCTGCGGGTGCTGGGCCGGCTGAAGGCGATGGGCCACAGCCAGGAGGAGGTCGACGACTGGTACCGTCACTGGATCGGCGTCGGGCTGACCGCGCTGGAGGCTCAACTGGCCGGCGATCTGCGCACCGGCCGCTTCTGCCATGGCGACGCGCCGGGGCTGGCCGACATCCTGCTGGTGCCGCAGCTGGCGAACGCCCGCCGGCTGGCCTGCCCGCTGGACGGCTATCCGACCCTGCTGCGCATCGACGAAGCCTGCCGTGCCCTGCCCGCCTTCGCCGCCGCCGCTCCCGACCGCCAGCCCGACGCCGAGGCGTGAGGCGGAATCGTCGGACAGCCCGGCTGTTGTCCCGTCCAGGTCACATCCCACCCGCCGGTGTTAGCGGTTTCGCGACACTCTTCCGTGGTATAGTGGTAGCCGGGAATTGTGCGGGAACGACGGCCGGGCGATGTTGGGCAACTTTTCTTCGATGGCCTACGATCTTGCCGAGAACATCGCGGCAAGCGCCTTCGTCGTTCTCGCCTATACCTTCCTGATCCGCCGGTCCGGCGGATGGAACCAACTCACCCGACAGGTCGTCTTCGGCGCGGTGATGGCGCTGACCGCCCTGTTCTCCATGGTCCACCCGATCCATGTCGGACCGGGCATCTTCATCGACGCCCGGACCCCGTTGATCGGACTGGCCGCCCTGTTCGGCGGGCCGGTCTCCGCGGCGATGGCGGCGGCGGGCGTCGCCGGTTACCGCTTTTCCCTGGGCGGCGTGGGGATGGAGGCCGGGGTCGCCAATGCCGGGCTGTCCTTCCTGGTCGGCGTCGGCTTCGCCGTCTGGGTGAAGCGGCGCCGCGTCGGGCTGGGGTGCTGCCGCTCCTGCTGTTCGGCCTGCTTTTGACGCTGGCGTCGCTGTCCACGCTGGCATTGCTTCCCAACCTGGAACTGGCGCTGCAGGTGGCGGGGCGGACGGCGGCGCCCATGCTGGCGATCGTGCCGCTCGGCACCCTGTTCCTCGGCGTCCTGCTGCTGCGCGAGCAGCGCCATCACGGTTCCGAACAGCGGCTGGGCGAGAGCGAGGCGCGTTACCGTCTGCTGGCCGACAATGCCACCGACATGATCCTGGAGATGAAGGCGGACGGATCGGTCCGCTACCTGTCGCCGTCGGTCCGCGACATCCTGGGTCATGATCCCACGGAGCTCGTCGGCCGCGCCCCCGCCACCCTGCTGCACCCCGACGATCTGGAAAGTGCGGCGATGGCCTTCGCCGGCATGCAGCCGGGGTCGCCGCCCGTCACCTTCACCCACCGGCTGCGCCACCGCGACGGCCATTACCTGTGGGTCGAATCCAGCATGCGCCCGACGGTGGGGGCCGACGGCGTGTTCGTCGTGGTCGGCGTCGTCCGCGACGTGACCGAGCGCAAGCGCCATGAGGAGGAACTGTCCGCCGCCCGCGCCGAGGCCGAGGCGGCCAACCGCGTGAAGTCGGAATTTCCTGGCCTCGATGAGCCACGAGATCCGTACGCCGCTGAACGGCGTCATCGGCTTCGCCGACCTGCTGCTGGGCACCGACCTGACGCCGGAACAGCGCCAGTATGTCTCGCTCCAGCGCGAGGCCGGGCGCGGGCTGCTGGCGATCATCGGCGACATCCTGGATTATTCGAAGATCGAGGCCGGCAAGCTGGAGTTGGAAGAACGCGCCTTCGACCTGCACCGGCTGCTGCGCGACTGCCGCGACCTGATGAGCAACGCCGCCTCGCAGAAGGGGCTGCTGCTGCAACTGTCGCTGGGCGGCACGGTGCCGCGCTTCGTCCGCGGCGACGAGGCGCGCATCCGCCAGATCCTGCTGAATCTGGTCGGCAATGCCGTGAAGTTCACCGAACGCGGATCGGTGCTGGTTTCCGTCGGCTTGCTGTCGGGGGAGGCGGACGGCCATGGCGAGGACGCGCCGGCCTTGGTCCGCTTCTCCGTCAGCGACACCGGACCCGGCATTCCGGCAGCCGATCAGGCGAACCTGTTCCAGCGCTTCAGCCAGGGCGACCGGTCCACCACGCGGCGCTTCGGCGGCACCGGGCTTGGACTGATCATCTCCAAGCAGCTGTCGGAACTGATGGGCGGGCGGATCGGCGTGCAGAGCAGCCCGGGCGTCGGCAGCACCTTCCGGTTCGAGTTGCCGCTTCCGGTGGCGGAGGCTCCCGGCCTCGTGGCGGAGCGGCGGGCGGAGGGTGCCGCCGGGCGCTTCGCCCGCATCCTGCTGGCCGAGGATGTGCCGATGAACCAGATCGTCACCTCCTCCATCCTCTGCAAGGCCGGCCACACGGTGGAGGTGGCGGAGGACGGCGTGCTGGCGGTGGAGGCGGTGCGCGGCGGCGAGTTCGACCTGGTCCTGATGGACATGCAGATGCCCCGGATGGACGGCTTGCAGGCCACCGCGGCGATCCGTCAGCTTGGCGGACGGCGGGGTGCCGTGCCCATCATCGCGCTGACCGCCAACGCGCTGACCGATCAGCTGCAGCTTTGCCTGGATGTCGGCATGAACGACCATGTGACCAAACCGATCGAGCGCGACACCCTGCTGTCGGCGGTCGACCGCTGGCTGGAGGCCAAGGCGGATGCAGATGCGAATGCTGCGGCGGGGGCTGCGGCGGATACTGCCCGGCCCGGCGGCGACGCGGAGGAGGCGGGCGCGCTGGCCAGGGTTGCTCCGTTGTCCGGCGGCGCGCCTGTGCTGAACCGCGGCGCGCTGGACACGCTGGCGGATACGCTGGGCGGCGACGTGCTTCCCCGCTTCGTCACCGGCACGCTGGCCGAACTGGCCCTGCGCGCCGACCGCATCGGCAAGGCGGAGACCATGAAGGACGCCGCCGCCGATGCCCATGCCATGGTGTCGCTGGCCGGCAATGTCGGCCTGCTGGAGCTGTCGCGGCTGGCCCGCAAGCTGCAGCATGCCTGCGAACAGGATCGCCCCGAGGTGCCGGCGCTCAAGGCGCAGCTGCGCGATGCCATCAACCGCGGCTCCGCCGCGCTGCAGGCGGCGCTGTCCACCCTGGGCGTCGCGGTCGAGGCGCGCTGAGGATGTCTTCTATCGGTTGACGATCAGGGCCACGCCGGCCACGGCGACCGCGGCGCCGGCCCAGGCGCCCAGCGACGGGCGCTGGCCGGTCATCAGCCACATCATCGGCAGGATCAGCACCGGGCTCAGGGCCGACAGGGTGGCGACCACGCCGGCGTTGCCGTGTGCCAGCCCGACCAGCAGAAGCGTCATCCCCAGACCGACGCCCAGAAGCCCGTTGCCGGCGACCTGCAGGGCGAGCTTCGGCGTCAGCCCGCGCGGCAGGAACAGGCCGCCGCCGGCCGCCGCCGCATCGCCGCCCCGCAGCGCCGACAGGGCACCGATGGCGGTGAACATCAGCGCCGCCGTCGTCACCCGCACGGTAGCCGACGCGACCGGATCGGCGCCGGCCGCCATCACCGGCTTGGCGATCACCGATCCCACCGCCTGCGCCACCGCCGCCACCAGACAGACGCCGACGCCGGCCAGCAGGCTGCCCTGCACCGCTTCCCAATTGTGGGTGGAGCCGGAGCGCAGGGCCACCGCCAGCATCACCCCCAGCGTCACCAGCACGATCCCCAGAGTCGTCCACGTCCCCAGCGCCTCGCCCAGCAGGGTGTAGCCGAGCAGGGCCGTCAGCGGCGCGTTGGCGGCGTAGATCACCACGTTGCGCCGCGGCCCCAGCCGGCTGAGCGACCAGAACAGCGCCATGTCGCCCATCACGATGCCGGCGGCCCCCGACAGGGCCAAGGTCAGGACCGCGCCCGTGTCCAGCGTCTCCCAGCCGCCCAGCAGCGTGGTGGCGACCAGCAGGACCGCGGCGACGATGGTCAGGCGCACTCGGTTGAACGCGATGGAGCCGAGCACCCGCACCGGCCCGATGGCGATCAGGCCGCCCGCGGCCCAGCACAGCGCCGCGCCGAGCGCAGCCATATTGGCGATCATGATGGACTTATGAACCGTTGGTTGAGGTCGTGGACCGGCACTCTACAGCAGCCGGCGACTGCCCGCGAAATGAGCAAGCTGCATGGCCGGGCCTATCTTCCGCCCGGCCATCGGAACCAGCCACCGGAACCCGGCCCTGCCGGTCGCCGTTGACTCGGTTGACATACGCCGTCCGTGGCACAGCCAACCGAGGAGGATGCGACCGATGCGGACAGATTTCACGAGGCTTGGCCCCGTCGCCCCCCTCGCGCTCGCGATGGCGGCCGGGCTTCTGGCCGTCCAGCCGGCTGCCGCACAGACCGGGGCGCAAACCGGCTGCGCCGCGATGGTGGAGCAGTTCGCCGCCAACCGCGGCCTGTCGACCGAACCGCCGCCGGTCGCCGTTCCCGACAGCGCGCCGCCCGGCCTGTCCGGCTCGACCCCGCGTGACGAGCTGGGCTCCGGTTCCGGATCGGGCACCAGCAGCGAGGACCTGGCCCAGTCCGGCGGCATGGTGGCGCCGCCCGCCGTCGGCGACCGGTCGGTGATCGAACCCCCGGCGACCGGCAGCAACATGCCGACCGCCCCTTCCGTCGCTCCGCAGGCCAACTCCCGCGCGATGCCGGACAGCGGACCCGGCGGCTCCGGCGGGGCCAACGGGCTGATGGGGCAGGCGGCGCGCAACGCCCAGTTGGAGGCCCTGGTCACGGCGGCCCGCAGTGCCGCCCGCGACGGCGACGAGGCCCGCTGCATGGAAAGCCTGAACGACGCCCGCCGCCTGTCGCAGACGGCTCCCGGGGGCCAGGGCGGCTGACCCGCCGCGTCCATTCCAATCACCGCTGCCCTTCCACCGATGGAGGACACCGAGCATGAATTTCAGCCTTGGTCCTTTTCCGCCGTCTCCGCCGCGCGAGCCGTCCATTCCCCCGGTCGGTCCCGAAGAACCGTTGCCGGTGCCGGGCGATCCGTCCCGCCCGCCGCTGGGGGAGCCGCCGGCACCGATCCCCGTTCCGCCGCGCGAACCGCCGCCGGTGCCCGACCGTCTGATGGACCGCCTGATGGGCTGACGGCCTGGCCGTAAGATTTTACAGCCTGTCCGGCGTATTCGGAGCGGTCCCGACTTGCCAAAGCCGCCAGGAACGGGCGATGTGTCAGAGGTTGGCGTCCGCCGGTCCATGTCGGGACAGGTTCGGGCGCCGCTTCTGTTTGCCGGAGTTCGGGTTTCCCATGTACAATCAGCCGCCCCGCAGCCACGTCTATCGTCAGCCCAACGTCGTCGCCACCCAGGTGACGGCCACCGTGAAATGGTTCAACCCCGAACGCGGCTATGGCTTCGTCAAGGTCGGGGACAGCGGCCAAGGACGCCCTGTTGCCGGCCTCGCTCGTCGTGCCCGCCGGCCACACCACCCTGCCGGACGGCGCCACCGTCGTCGTCGACATCGTCGAGGACCGCAAGGGCCAGCAGGTCAGCGTCCTGCATTCCGTCGATCTCTCCACCGCCGCCGCCCCGGCCCGTCCGCAGGGACGCGACCGTGGCTTCGGCGAGCGCAGCTTCGGCGATCGGGGCGGGGATCGGGGAGGTGACCGCGGCTTTGGTGATCGGGGCGGCGATCGCGGGTTCGGAGCGCGCCGCGATGCCGGTGGCCCGCGTGACCGCAACTTCGGCGACCGGGGCGGCGACCGGGGCGGCTTCCAGGACCGCGGTCAGGGTCGCGGCTTCCAGGATCGTGGCCAAGGTCGCGGTTTCCAGGACCGGAGCCAGGACCGTGGTGGCTTCCAGGATCGCGGTCCCGCCGTCCGCAGCAGGACAGCGGCCCGACCAGCGAGATGGGCGCCACCGTGAAGTGGTTCAACGGCGGCAAGGGCTATGGCTTCGCGCAGCCCGACGGCGGCGGGCGCGACGTGTTCATCCCGGCCCGCGCGCTGGAGAGTGCCGGCCTGCGCGGCCTGGATGACGGGCAGCGCGTGCGCATGACCGTGCGCCAGACCGAAAAGGGCATGGAAGCGGTCAGCCTCAAAGTCGAGTGACCGCTTCCGCCGTCCGGCCTACTGGTCGGACGGTACCGTAGACTGCCCCAGATGCTCCGCCGCTTCCCGCTGGTTGCGGGCGGCGGGGTCGTCGGGGACGGCAAGCCCGGCGTCCGGGCTGTTGACGCGGGGACCGCCCGAGTTGCGGCGGTCCTCCTCCTCGATCTCGCGGGCGGCCTGCGCCCAGTGGTCGAGATGGCGGTGTTCGGGCCGCCCTTCCTGTTCCCAAAGCTGATAGGCGCGTTCGCGGACCCGCGGGTCGTCCGGACCCAGTGTGTGTTCCATGATGGTCGGCTCCACTTCGAAGGGTTGCGGGCCGGTCAGCTCCGGTCCGGCTGGGAGGGGGAGGAGATCCGCTCCAGCGCGCCCTGCACGGCGCGGTCGTTCTTGGCTTCGGTTGCCAGATCGCCCAGCGAGACGATGCCCGTCAGCCGGTCGTTGCGGTCGACCACCGGCACGCGCCGGATCTGCTGGCCGGCCATCAATTCGGTGACGCTGCCGACCGGGTCGTCCTCGTAGCAATAGCGGGGATTCGTGGTCATCACCTCCGCCACCTTGCAGCGGTCGGGCTGCTTTCCGGCCGAGATGGCGCGGACGGTGATGTCGCGGTCGGTCACCACGCCGACCAGATCCCGCCCTTCGCAGACGGGCAGGATGCCGACGTTTCAACTCGTCCATCAATTGCGCGGCCCGGCGGATGCTGTCGTCGGGCCGGACCGTCTGCACGTCGCGGGTCATGATCTCGCGGATTTTCATGCGGGGCTTCCTGGCACAGTGGCGGTGAGGCGCGGTACTCCAGTCCCGCCTCAACAGATGCGCCGGTCCGCCGTCGCGCTCAACCTATCCAGTAGAGGGGTTCCACCCCGAAGAGCCAGGGGTGCAGCAACAGCATGCCCCCATAAGCGGCCAGCCCTCCGGCCAATCGCGCCGGCCCCATTTCCGCCAGACCCGTCAGCGCGCCGCGTATCCCCTGCGGGCCGGCCAGCGGCAGAAGCGAGGTCTCAGCCCGGAAGGCGCGGCCGGCCGGGCTGCGGCCCAGGACGATCTCGTTCTTGACCAGCGCGAACAGCGCGATGGCCGCCATGGTGCCGAACAGCAGCACGCGGCGCCCGTCGCCGGTGGCGTTCAGATGCGCCAGTGCCCACAGCAGCAGCGCCAGGCTGCCCGGTGCGCGGGTGAGGCGGTAGATGCCGTGCGGCGGATTGGGATCGCCCTGGCTGCCGAAGCGGGTGGTGACGCGGGCGACCAGCAGCAGGAAGGCCACCGGCATCACCACCGCCACCAGCGGCGCCGCCCAGTCGAAGGGCGTGAACACCACCTCCCCGCCATCGGCGGCGCGGTAGGCCAGCACGAACAGGGTCAGCGTCAGCAGCGAGCCGACGGAATGGATCGTCACGAAGCCGCCGCGGCCGAGCCGGGCGATCAGGGCGGGCCGCACCCCCGGCCAGGACGGCAGGGCATGGCTGAGGAACAGCAGGGCGGCGGCGAGGGCGAGGGATGCGGTCATGATGGAGACACTGAACAGTGGATGAACGACCCGCGCCTTGACTCGGGTCAAGAGGGGACGGGTCAAGAGGAGTTCGCATGCGCAATCGGGGAACGCCCACGCCGGTCGCGCGGTTCACAGTATCGAAACTCCCCATTCCACCGCCAACCCGATCGAGCAAATGACCGAGTGGATCATCCAGATCGTGCAGCAGTTCGGCTATCTCGGCATCTTCCTGATGCTGATCCTGGCCCGCGCGCTGCCGCCGATCCCGGCGGAGACGGTGATCCCGCTGGCCGGCATGGGGGCGGCGACGGGGGAGTTCAACCTGCTGCTGGTGGCGCTGGCTGCCGGGCTCGGCTCCGCAGTGGGGGAACTGGTGTGGTATGCGCCGGCCCACTGGATGGGGCGCGAGCGGTTCGAAGCCTTCCTCGGCCGTCACGGCCATTGGCTGACCGTGAAGCCGGAGCAGGTCCATCGCGCCACCGGATGGTTCGCCCGGCGCGGCGGCCTTGCCGTCCTGCTGTGCCAGCCCCTGCCGGGCCTGCGCACCCTGATTTCCGTCCCCGCCGGGGCCTGCGGACTGCCGATGGGGGTGTTCCTGCTCTATGCCGCGGCAGGGGCGACGCTGTGGTCGCTGGTGCTGGCCTGCACGGGCTATCTGGTGCGGGTGGGTTTCCCCTGGATCGCCGACCTGATGGTGCCGGGGACATTGCTGCTGTTCATCGCCCTGATCGGCGCCTATGTGCTGCGGCTGGTCCGCCACCGCCGCGCCAGCCGACGCGCGGCCCGGACCGGGGGTATCGCGCAGCGGAGGCTGATCCGCCGTAAACCGCCGTGGAACCTTCGTGCAGGCTTGCGCGTTGGAGGCACGAACCACCCGAACGGACATGGCCTTACGGCCAGTAGCGTCGGCCAGGATTTTCGGCGTGAGCCGCTTCCGAAAGGACCCAACGCGATGACCCGCAATTCCGCAACGACGAACCGGTGGCGTGCCGCCGCCGTCCTGTCGGCGGCGCTCGGCATGGCCGCCTGCGCCTCCGACGTGCCGCCGCCCACTGCACAGCTCGGCGCCGCCTCCCAGGCCGTGCAGGAGGCCGAGCGCGCCAACGCCCTGCAATATGCGCCGGTCGCCCTGCAGAGCGCCCGCGACAAGCTGGCCGCCGCCGACAAGGCCATGCGTGCCGACGAGCGCACCCGCGCCCGCCGCCTCGCCGAGGAGGCCCGCGTCGATGCCGAACTGGCGACGGTGACCTCGCAGCGCGCGGTGACCCAGCAGGCCGCCACCGCGGTCCGCCGGTCCGCCACCCCGACCGCGCCGCAGTCGGCAACTGCGCCGAATGCCGCGCCGGTCTACAGCGGGTCGAGCTATAGCGCTTCGGGCATGAGCGGCTCCAGCGACCCCGCACCATCCGCCGTTCCGCCGGCGCCCGCCGGTTCGCTTGGGACCAGCACCGGCAACAGCTGGGGCTACAGCTATCCGGAGGTGCGGCAATGAGCATGCTCGCCCCCCGCGCTCTGCTGGTGCTGGCCGGCCTCGGGCTCGGCCTCGCCGGCTGCGCCACCCAGCCGACCGACAGTGCCGCCCTGACCCAGGCGCGCCAGGACTACAGCCTCGCCGCCGCCAACCCGCAGATCGCCGGCAACGCTCCGCTGCAGCTGCGCGACGCCGAACAGGCCCTGCGTCGGGCCGAGGCGCTGCGCGACCAGGGCGCCGAGGCCTCCGAGGTCGATCATCAGGCCTACCTCGTCAGCCGCCGCGTGCAGATCGCGCAGGAGACGGCCGGGGTGAAGGGCGCCCAGACCGTGGTCGCCAACGCCGACACCTACCGCCTCCAGGCCCGCAACACCGAGCTGGAGCAGCAGCTGCGCGACCTGCAGGCCCAGCGCACCGAGCGCGGCCTCGTGATGACGCTCGGCGACATCCTGTTCTCCACCGGCCGGGCGGAACTGACCCCCGGCGCCTATGAGCGCATGGACCGGCTCGCCCAGTTCCTGCAGGCGCATCCGGCCCGCACCGTGCGGATCGAAGGCCACACCGACAACACCGGCAGCGACACCACCAACCTGCGCCTGTCGGAAGCCCGCGCCCAGGCCGTTCGCGACGCCCTGTCGGCGCGTGGCGTCCCGCCGTCGCGCATCGTCACCCAGGGCATGGGCGAGGCGCAGCCCGTCGCCTCCAACAGCAACGATGCCGGCCGCCAGCAGAACCGCCGCGTCGAGATCATCATCTCCGACGACGGCACGGTGGCTCAGACACGCTGAAGGGGCCATCGCGCCCCACATCTCCGACAAACAGCCCTTCTCCCCTTGCGGGAGAGGGGCTTCGCTCATCACAAAGCAGCGCTTCCAGTTGCAGGATGGCCTGAGAACGAAAAGCCCTACCGCCCGCGTCCGTCCTTCCGCACCGCCCGCACCACACCCCAGGCTCCCGCCGCCAGACCCACGGTCAGCAGCGCCGCGGCGGCCACGCGCAAGGCGGATCGCGGCGGAGCGGGCAGGCGCTTCCACGGGGCCCAGGCCTCGTCCGGATCGTCGGGATCGGCGATGCGCAGGGGCGGCGAAGGCCTGCTCGGTCAGGCTGGGATCGGTGGCGGGAAGGTCCACCAGACGGCGGCCGGACTGCCGGCACAGGCGGCCGATGGCGGCGATCAGGCTTCCCGTCTCCCGCAGCTCGGCCTCCAGCCGGTCCTGCTCGATGCCCATATGCTCGGCCAGCAGCCGGTTGCGCACGCCGGTGATGGCGTCCGCCGCCCGGTCGCGCTCGGGACCGTCCTCTTCCGGCGCCTCGATGGACAGGTCGCATTCGGTGTCGTAACCCATCGAGCGGTTGTTCAGGTTGGAGGAGCCGATGCGCAGCAGCCGGCCGTCCACCGCCACCACCTTGGAATGGACGATCACCGGCGCCCCCTGTTCGGTCACCGGGGTCATGGCGCGCAGGCGGCCGAAGCGGTCGGCCTCGCGCAGGCAGCGCAAAGCGACCGACCGCGGCGTGTCCATCGCCATGCGGTCGAACCAGCTCGGGCTTTCCATCGACACCACCACCACCACTTCCGGCCCGTCGGGCTCGGCCAGCCGGCGGGCCAGCGCGCTGGCGACACGGGCGGAGGCGAAATACTGGTTTTCCAGATAGATGGTCCGCTCCGCCGCTGCGATGGCGGCAAAAGTCAGCGCCTCGCTCTCGCGGATTGCCGGGCTGTCGTCGGTCGCCGGCACGGTGCGCGACACGCCGATCACCGCGTCGGCCAGCACCGGATGGGAGCAATCGCGCAACGGACAGTCGGGCCAGGGGTCGTGATCCGGTGGCGGGCAGGGTTCCGGCATTTCGCCGGTGGCGCAGCGCCAGCGCTCCCGCGCCAGTTCCGCCAGCGCTCGGGCGGCGTCGCCGTCGACCATCATCATCACGTCGTGGCGGGGGCCGTAAGGCTCGCCGTCCGGCCCGCGGCGGCGCGGGTCGTCGTCGCGATGCTCCGACGTGTCCCAGCGGTCGAAGGAGAAGTCGATGCCGCCGCAGAAGGCGAGCGCGTCGTCGATCACCAGAATCTTCTGGTGCTGGGCGGCGCCGACCGGCAGTTCCCCGTCCAGCCGGGCGTTCAGCCGGCGGCCGGTGTTGCGGTTCCAGCGCTCCAGCGGTTCGTGCGGGTGGTCGAGCGCGATGGGGAAGGGCATATCCCATTTCAGCGCCCGCACATGCAGGCCTGGGCGCGACCGCATAAGCCGGGCCAGGAAGCGGCCGAGCGTTTCCGGGCTGTGGGGATCGAGCCGCATGCGCGGATCGACGTCCCAGCCGACCAGCAGGATCGAATGCCGCGCCTTTTCCATCGCGGCGCGGGCGGCGACGAAATAATCGGCGCCGTCGACGAGAACCGCCACCCGCCCGGCCCGCTCCGTCCGCCAGCAGGTGACGCCGGGGCGCAGCACCGGCCCGGCTGCGGGCTGCGGGGAATGGATCGGCGGGGCGGAAGGATTGAGCTTCATCGGGAAAAATCGACTCCGGGCGCGGCGGAAACGCATGGATACCGTGCGGTCGGCTGTCCGGCACACTGTCCGCCTCGCGGCTTGAACCCCGGCGCGGGCCGGTTGTTCCCGCCGCAGGCCCAGTGCGTCGGGATCACGCCGAAGGAGGCCCCGCAGGCACGCTTTTGCCGCGGATTCTTGAGAAAATTGCATCCATCGACCGAAACCATGGGCGGATTGCCCTGTTGAACCCGGTGAAAGAGGCGGTGGCCCGGCCGGCAAGCGCGACGCCGACATGGCACGCGATGCAAGGCCAGCCATCCGCCCCGATCCGAAAGACGCCCGACTGCGAGGCGTTGCCACCATGAAGGAGTTCGAGGATGCGTAACCTGATGATCGGCGCCGTTTCGGCGGTTCTCCTGATGGCTACCCCGGCCCTGGCCCAGACGGCGCCGCAAGTTCCGCAGGGTTCGGCCGACAGCGCCACCAGCTACACCGGTCCGGACGGTGTGGTCCGCACCACGCCGGGCGCCACCACCTCGCCATCGGCCGGCTCGTCGAGCAACGGCCCGGTGAACGCTCCGGGCACTTCGGGTTCGACCGGCACCTCCAGCGGCAGCATGTCCGGTTCGTCCACGCCGGGCGTGACAACCGCGCCGTCGGGCATGGGCAACAACACCGGCAGCAACATCCCGCGCGACAACCAGACCGCCACGGGCACCCACTGCCCGCCGGGCACCCCGAACTGCGGCCCGGACCAGGGCGGCAGCCAGTAACGTCCGCTCAGCGGCCATGATACCGCGGGCGCCCCGGAGCCATCCCTCCGGCGGCGCCCGTGTCGTTTTGGCCTGCGTCGTTTTGGCCCGCGTTGCTTTGGAATTGAGCGTCCTCAAAGGGCCGATCCAGGGGAAAGGCGCGGTAGTTGCCGAGATCGGGACGCCTCAGCCCTGCGCCCGCACCGACTGGCGGGTGGGTGAGGCCTCGGTCCGGTCAAGGTCGGCCGGGGCGGTTCCGGCGATGTCGTCCAGCGGCTCGGTGCCCATGGCGGTGGCGACCAGACTGCGGAACAGACCCTGCTGGCGGCTGTCCGTCACCAGATACTCCGGGTGCCACTGCACGCCGATCATGAAGGGCTCGTCGGGCGCCTCGATGCCCTGGACGATGCCGGCGCGCTCGCGGGCGACGACGCGCAGGCCGTCGCCGACGCGGTCCACCGACTGGTGGTGCAGGGCATTCACCCGGCATTCGGCGATGCCGAGGATACGGTACAGCCGGCTGTCGGGCTCGATGCGGATGCGCTTGCGCGGCAGCACGGTGCGCATGTGCGGCGCTTCCTCGTACACCTCGTGGATGTCGACGTGCAGCGAGCCGCCGCGGTGGACGTTGATCATCTGCGACCCGCGGCAGATCCCCAGCACCGGCAGGCCGAGCTTCGCGGCGCAATCCAGCGCCCGCATCTCCAGCCGGTCGCGTTCGGGGTCGATGCGGATGTGCGGCCGGGCGGATTCGCCGTAGAGCGCCGCGTCGATGTCGTCGCCGCCGCCGACCACCAGCGCGTCCAGCCGGTCGATGGGGAAGGGCGACTCTGTGGTGATGCGGACCGACGCGGCACCGGCCCGCCACAGGGCAAGCCGGTTGGCCATGGCGGCGATGCGGCTGCCATGGACGGAGGCGGTGATGCCGACCAGCGGCCGGGATCTTCCGATGACGGCTGCCATGGCACGCTCCCTCTTCAAACGGCCTGCCGCAGGGTGCCGTCCGCGGCATCCTCCTCGCCGGGCGGGCCATGGATAGCGGGATTCGCGGCCATGAAGCCGTCGATCCGCTCGGCCCAGCGATCGGGCGCCTGCGTCCCGGCCATCTGCCGGTACTCGGCGCCCAGCCCGTCCAGCAAGGCGCGGTCCGCCGCCAGCCGCTCCACCGCCACCCAGCGATTCCAGTCGGCGGCGAGCGACCAGTCCGGATCGCTCAGCCGCGCGTTGGGCAGCCGGTAATGGAAGGTCGGGCGTGGGCGGATGTGGGGGTCCTCCATCGCCTTCGCCAGGCGGTCGGGGTCGAGATGGGCGAACAGCGGGAACAGGTCCAATTCGCGATTGCGGGTGGGGTTGTCGGCCAGATAATCGTCGATCAGCCCGCCCAGGTCGGGGCGATAGGCCGGATCGGCCAGCTTGGCGGCATAAGGGGCGGGAAATGCGGCGATGAAGCCGGACAGGCGGCGGGTCGGATCGACGCGGATCTCCCGCCGCAGCCAGGGCGCCAGGATCAGGAAGGCCTTCAGGTGGTCCAGCACATAGTCGCCGTCCGTCCGTGCCACCTCCGGATTGAAATGCAGGCCGAAGGCGAACAGCGGGCTGGACTCCGTCCCGGCGGCACCGCGGTCGCGCAGGCAGGCGACCAGCCTCTCCAGGTCCGGCATCCGCTCCACCGTCACCGGCGGAGCGGCGATCTCGAAAGGCATCACCAGACTGCCGATATTGCCCCAGAGCGGACGCAAGGGGTCCAGCACCGCGGCCCCTCCCTTGCCGGGATGGGCGGAGCGCATATCCAGTTCCACCGTGAAGTCGCCCAGGGCGGTGCCGCTCACCAGACATCGGTGCGGGTTTTCGACGGTGACCGTCCCCCCGAACAGTTCGCGCACGCAGGACGCGGCCGACGGCGCGTCCAGGTCGGCGAATTCAAGTTCCACCCCGACGCGGCGCGGCGTGCCCTGGGGGGTGGTGCGGAGCGGGGGGAGGAAGAAGGTATGGGTCATTGCAAGCCATCAACACCCCATTCCCTGCGCTGTTCCCGCACCGTCGGAAATCCAAATCCGGCCTTGGGGTGGAGGTTCAGGTCCCGGCGACGTCATACCTCTTTTGGTCGTAACCACTCGTTGGGGGTATGTTTTAAATTTTTAAACAAATGCGGCTGACCAACCGGCATTTCTGATGGCGTTTCTTTCGATCGGGCGGGAGCGTTCCGCCTATTCTACTCAGCTGCTTTCTAAATTAACCGGCGCTTAACCATAGTTGCGTTAGCGATAGGCAAGCGGCACGGTGGTGCGTCTGGTGCGCCATCCGGTCGGATTCGCGGTGGGAGCCTCGTCTACGCCATGACCCTTCTGGCACGCCTCTTCATCCTGGTCCTGCTCGCGGTTCTGCCGGCGATCGGCATCCAGATCTACAGCGTGCTCGAACAGCGGGCGGAACGCGAGGCGGAGGTCACCCTCCAGGCCGAACGGCTGCTGCGTCAGGTGGAGAGCGAACATGTCCGCATCCTGGACAGCGCCCGACTGATGGTCACCGCGGTGACGGAGGCCCCCTTCCTGCGCGGAGACGGGAGCGGGGGCGAGGTCGCCGGTTGCCAAGCCTATCTGGAGCGTCTTTCCGCCCGCTCCGCCGACTACCGCACCCTGTCGGTCACCGATGCCGGCGGGCGCATCAAGTGCAGCGCCGACCCGTCGCGCATCGGCTCCTCCCTGACCTCCCAGCCGCATTTCCGCCGGGCGATGGCCCAGGGGCGTTTCGTGGTCGGCGAATGGACGATCACCCATTCCGGTGTCGCCGGCGGCGAACTTCCGGTCGCGGTTCCCTACACCGACGCCGATGGCAAGCGGGCCGGCGTGATCGCCCTGTCTCTCGACGTGCCGCGGCTGACCTCCATCTTCGCCGCCCGTCCGATGCCGGAGAACACTGCCCTGACCGTCGCCGACCGGTCCGGCACCATCCTGGTCAAGCTGCCGGGCACCCAGAGCCGCGCCGGCGAGCGGCTGCCGGACAATTACCTGCCGCTGCTGTCGGCGACCGACATGGGTGTGACGATGCTGCCCGGACTGGACGGCGTCTCCCGCATCCTGGCCTTCTCCCCACCCACCGCCGGGATCCGCGACCTGTTCATCGGCGTCGGCGTCGACCGCGGTGCCGCGATGGGGGCGGTGGACCGCGCCACCCGCGACGGGCTGCTGATGACCCTGTCCGGCTTCCTGGTCGCCGCCGCCGCCGCCTGGATCGGCGGCACCCTGTTCATCCGCCGCCCGGTCGACGCGCTGGTCTGCGCCGCCCGCGACTGGAGCGAGGGCAAGACCGCCACCCGCGTCAAGCTGTCGGACCGCTCGTCGGAGATCGGCCAGCTCGGCCATGCCTTCGACATGATGGCCGACCGGCTGGAAGCGCGCGAAGCGGCGCTGCGCCAGTCGGAAAGCCACATCCGCGCCGTTCTGGACGCGCTGCCGGCCTATGTCGGCGTGCTGACGCCGGACGGGGCGGTGGCCCAGGTCAACCGTGCCGCCGCCGATGCCGCCGGGCTGCCGGCCGCCCGCATCGTCGGCCGTCCCTTCGACGAGATCTGCTGGCTGTCCTTCGACGACGCCGGGCGGGAACGGCTGCGTCAGGCGCTGGCGCTGGGAGCGCACGGCCGCTCCTCCCGCTTCGACTCCGGGCTGCGGCTGGGCGACGGGCGCGAGCTGACGGTGGACGTCAACCTGACCCCGATGGTCGATGCCGACGGCCATGTCACCCACCTGATCGCGTCGGGCATCGACATCACCGAGCGCAAGCGCACCGAGGAGGCCCTGCGCGTCGCCGAGGAGCGCGTGCGCACCGGCCTGCGAAATTCGGGGGTGGCGGTGTTCAACCAGGACCGCGACCTGCGCTACACCTGGGCCCATTCCGAATTGCTGGGCTTCTCGCCGGAGACGCTCAACGGCCGTACCGACGCCGACCTGTTCGACCATGGCGAGGAAGCCGACAACCTGATGGCGTTGAAGCGCCGCGTGATGGAGAGCGGCGTCGGCGCGCGGGAAGAGGTCCGCATCCGCTGCAAGGGCGAGGAGCGCTTCTTCGACCTGACAGTCGATCCGCTGCGCGATCCCTCCGGCCGGGTGGAGGGCGTCACCTGCGCCGCCGTCGAGGTCACCGACCGCAAGAAGGCCGAGGCCGAGCTGCACCGCGCGCGGGAGGAGGCCGACCAGGCCAACGAAGGCAAATCGAAGTTCCTGGCCGCCGCCAGCCACGACCTGCGCCAGCCGGTCCAGTCGCTCTATCTCTTCACCGCGGCGCTGAGCGACCGGCTGCAGGGGCACCCGGCGCTGCCGATCCTGGACAACATCCGCCAGGGGCTGGACACACTGAAGACCCTGCTGGACGGACTGCTCGACATGTCGCGGCTGGAGTCCGGAAAGATCGTCGCCACTCCGGTCGAGGTGCGGCTGAACCAGCTGCTCGGCCGCCTGGTCGCCGAATATGGTCCGCGCGCCGCCCAGAAGGGGCTGGAGCTGCGCGCGGTGCCGACCCGTGCCTGGGTCCGCACCGACCCGGCCCATCTGGAGCGCATCCTGCGGAATCTGGTGGAAAACGCGCTGCGCTACACCACCAGCGGCAAGGTGCTTCTGGGCTGCCGCCGCACGCCGTCGGGCATGCGGGTGGAGGTGTGGGACACCGGCGCCGGCATTCCCGCCGACCGGCTGGAGGACATCTTCGAGGAGTTCACCCAGCTGGGCGAGCGCAGCGAGCGCGGCCTGGGCCTGGGGCTGGCCATCGTCAAGCGGCTGTCGCGGCTGCTCGGCCATCCGGTGACGGTGCGGTCGTGGGAGGGCAAGGGCTCGGTCTTCGCGGTGGAACTGCCGCGGGTGATCCTGGGCAATGCCCGTCCCGCCAGCGGCACGGCCGCCGCCGCGGCGACGCTGGCCCGCCGCGTCGCCGCCGCCAACGATGCGGCCAATGCCGCCGCCAACGACCGGGGACAGGCGATCAGCGCCATTGCCAGCGCGTTCGGTGGTGGCAAGGGCAGGGGGGTGACGGGTGGCGACGTTGCGGTCAAGACTGCGGTCTCGCCCAGCAAGGAAGCGGATGCCAAGGGCATGGTGCTGGTGATCGACGACGAGGCGATCATCCTGCTCGGCCTTAAGGCGATCCTGGAGGGCTGGGGCTATGACGTGCTGACCGCCAAGTCGGGGGATCAGGCGCTGGAACGGCTGCGCGCCGACGGACGCTGTCCGAAGATCGTGCTGGCCGACTACCAGCTCCAGCAGGGCCGCACCGGCCCGGAGGCGGTCGTTGCGGTGCAGACCATGCTGGGCCGGACCGTTCCCGGCATCATCCTGACCGGCGACACCAGCACCGAACGCCAGGAAGAGGCCGAACGCCGCGGCTTCCGCCTCATGCACAAGCCCGTCTTCCCGAACGACCTCCGCCGCATGATGGCGAGCGCCGGAGCTGCGTGAGGTAGCGGAGGTATCTTTTTGCCCACAGAGAAAATGTCCGAAATTTCCCTTTTATATCAATTATTTAGGCGCACATTGGGAACCAATTGCGCCCGCGAGCAAGATTATTTCGTGTCCTCGGATTCACGTCGCTTCCCGATCATGGAAGCAGCCGGACGAGGCTGATGGCTTGGAAGCCGGAGCCATCGCCACCGGCTCGTAGCGTGTGGTCGATGACGGTGCGCCCGTCCGCATCAGGAGCAGCGAACCATGACGAGGCTGCTTTCGGATGAGGCCCACCTTCGCCAAGAAGTCCACGACCGAGATCGTGGAAGACTTCATGTACGTACGAACCGGTGGATGCTGTAGTGACTGGCCGCCAATGCCGGGGAAAGGTTGGTGATCTGCGCCACCATGCGAGGCCGTTGGCATTGTAAGCCGTGAGTATGACCGGATGTAGGGATAGGTCCACAAGTCGCAACGCCGCTGCCGTGATGCTGACGCCGAACTGTCGCGCGATGGTTCGTGCATCTCCCAGATCGAAGTCTGCCCCTGGCATCGAATCTCTTAGGAAGGTATCTGGCAGGAGCAGACCCGAGGCGAATGCATTGGCTTCGGCTTCGTGGCGCCCTCCGCGGCCGTAGGGGATGTCGCCGTGGGCACAAGCGGAATGGATGTGGCCGAGGGTCCAGTGGCCGATCTCGTGGGCGATCGAGAATCTCTCCCGCGGACTGCCGTCGGAGCGGCGGGGTCCGGACGCATCTGGGCTGACCGTGATGATGCCCCCTCGGGGACCGGTTACAAGACGTGCGACGCAGCCGTCCAGGCATCGACGCCGTATTCGCAGCCCAAGGTGGGCGGCGATGATGCGCAGATCGATGTCCTCGGGACGGCGTATGCCGAGTTCGTCGAGGAGTGCTTCGCCCGGACGGTAGCGCTGGTCAGTCAACATTCCTGTCGTCTGCCAGCAGCCCAAGATCATCCAGGTCTTCGAGGAGACCGAGGACATCTTCGTCGCTCAAGCCTTGCCCTTGGCGATACGCTACCGTCAAGGAGCCGGGAATGGCGGCGTGTGCTGCCATCACCGCGTCGAGGAGAAGCCGCCGCTTTGTCGGGTCATTGGGGAGGCGACGCCTGCGCGAGGCATCCTGCTGCTCGAATTCCTGGAGGCGCTTGATCGCGTTTCGGCGGTTGTCCTCGGCGTTTCGTTGGAGCATTTCCCGCGTACGGGCGAGCATGCGGGCTCCAATCTGATCGAAGTCATCGCCGTGGGATGCGACGATTTCCCGAAGCTCCGCTTCGTCGGCCTCCATAACAGCTTCGACTTGTGCTTCGGCGATTCTATCGAGGAATTCTTCGGGCTTGGGCATTGGATCGTTCCCCATCATCCGATGATCCTCTGTGCTTCGGTGCGTAGCATGGCACAGGTCTTCTCAAGCCGGGATCGTGGAATCGCAAGTCGCCCGATGATCTCGCTTGCCTTCCGTCCCATTGCCAGACCTTCGATCACCCCGGATTCGATGCGCATGTGGGCGAACCGCTTATGAAGCCGTTCGACGATCTGGGATGCCTCGACGATGCGTTCAGGACCCGGTGTGTTGCCGGGGATGGCCTCCACACCGTCGTCGTGTTGGGCTCCATCTTCCCGATCAATTGTAGCGGATGGAGGCGAAATTATGATCTGAGCCCATCGCCTCTGCGTCTTCCGGTCGCTGTTGACTCTGGATCGCACGGCCATGTTGAGGAAGGTGGGGAACGCCACCTTGGCTGGCCAACCTCTTTCCCCGATGAGGATCGACTCGATTGTCTCGTGAACGATGTCCTCTGCCGCCTTCAAAGGAGTGTCAGGCCTTACGGTGCGGACGATGCGTACCAAGCGGTTGTAATCAGTCTCCGTCAAGCTAGAGATCTGAAGGCGCACAAGGTGCAGGGGCGCGTGCTGGGACAAGGGGCGATCATCGTTTGTCGTCGGCAGATCGCTAAGACTAACGAAGGAGGCGTGGCGCGTCCACCCGTAATCTACCCATACGTGCGGTATGTTGTCTCCCGAGTGATCTGATGATCGGTGGTGGAGGAAGGGGAATCCTGTCCTCTCTGGAATGGATGACCATCAATCGTCGTCGGTGAGATCCGTCGCAAGCTGGATGGTCATTTGGTGTTCATTCAATACTTCATTGAGCAGATCATAGTCGTTCGTACTGCCGAAGCTGTACATATCGTCTTCGCTGGTGTCCGCATTTCCGCTGACCTCCCATCCGGCGTTCCCGACTTCATTCAGGGCGACGCACAGGGAGTGGGTGAAGGCGACCAGTTCAGGACAGATCGATTTATATCGTGCGAGATCCTCGCGTGTGATTGTCTTGGTGCCCGTGTCGAATGCCGGGGTCGTTGCCTTGAAGGAATTGACTGCCGACCGCTTCAGAAGTTCTGCGGTGCGGGCGCGCATACGCGCACCAATTTCGTCGAAATCCTCGCCGGCCGCGGTGGCCATGGCCCGGAGTTCGGCCTCGCTGGCCTGCTCGATCTTCCTGATCTGGGCGTCGATGGCTCTTGGGGTGAAGATTCCGGACATATGAATTTCTCCTTGCATGGCTTGATCCGCGGTCTGCGGGGTGGCGCTGCACGCGCCGCCACCCCGCAGACCGCGGATCCGCATGCGCGTCGCCGAAGTGCAGCCATGCAGGACTTGCGCATCAGACATGAAACCGCGAAACGCGCGTGATGCGGAGAGCAGTAGTGATCAGCGGCGCTGGCTTGCCGGCAGCCTCTATCTTTGAAGTGTGTCGTACGTCTATGCTATTTGGCGCCCTTATAAATATGAAGGTAATAAGAATTATGGGAGATCTATTCTTGGAATACACCTATTCTATTATCTGCCTAACGTTTGACTCATAAGCATAAGCCGTCGCCTATCCGACTCTCCTCATAGCCTAGTGCCAATATCGAGCTACAAAAGCCGCCATGAATGCTTATTGAAATGGGGGCAGCCAAACGCAACCAAGTGGGGCGATAGAGTGATTCCTCAATGTTGCAGTGAGGCGTTGCGGAGGCCTTTGCCGACCCCAAGGGTGTCGCAGCACGGACATCTTCCGTGATGCTCGGATGAGCGACGGGCAGGACCGATAGCCTGCCATTAAACCCAGCAACACGATCCAGGAGGGACCGGCGTCACCAGACGGCGGGACGGGGAGAGTCATGCCAGATCGCAACGACCAATCATATGGGCACGTCCGGAAGAGCTTGGTAACCAGGCCGTGTCTGCTGGCCAGTCACAAGATGGGTGCGCCGATCGCCTGCGCATCGCCGCTCGAAGCGGAGGCAGCAATGCTGTTCGAGGTCGATCCGGATGTGACTGCCTACAAGGCGCAGCCGGGCTCATTCTCATATGGACCGCTTGGTATGCGCCGCTTCGTCCCGGACTTCGAAGTCGTTCGCCAGGGACGCACTCGATACGTAGAGGTGAAGCCTATGCGATGGGCGCGACGGCCGGAGACGAACAGGGAATTGCGCGCCAAGAAGGCCGCAATGGAGTCCCTCGGGCATGAATACCGGGTGCTCACCGAGATGGAACTGCAACGAGAACCGCGCCTGAGCAATGTGCGGCAGCTGTTCCACTGCCACCAGCATGGACGGACCGTCGCCGATGAGGTGGAGGTTCGTCGGATCCTTGGACGTTGCGACGGGATGAGCATTGATCGGCTCGCCCGCGCGATGGAGGGCATTCATGCGGTGGCAAGGATCATGGGGCTGATCTGTGGTGGCGTGTTGAGCTTTGACGATAGGACCGCCTTGTGCCCGGACACTGTCGTCCGGCTGTGCGGCGAGTGAGACCGTCATGATCACCGTTGATGCCTCTTGCCTGCCGCGGGGAACCGCAATCCGCTTCGGACGGACACACTGCGTGGTGGGTGTGGTCGCGGACGATTTCGTCATTCTCAACGACAGCCTGGGACGGCAGTGGCGCACGGTACCGCGGCCAGAATTCGATGTCGCCTTGGGAAAGAGAAAGGTCGGCGTCTTCTTCCGGGACCGAAACGGACGCATCGACCATGTGCGGATGCGCGGTGGCGAAGCGATCGAATTCACCGGCCCATTGCTGTCTACCGCGCAGTGGCGTGAGAAGATCGTCCGTTTCCTGCTCGACCACTATGATGGGTGCTGCTCGGGTGAGGCGGTGCATGATGCATTCTCGTCGATCCGGCCGCCGCGCGACGTTCTTCCCATTCGGGATCCGCGCACGGTGCGTCGCTGGGTCACCAAGTATCGATCCTGTCCAGATGTTCGCTGCCTGATCGACCGTCATATCGACAAGGGACCGAAGTCCGCCCGCCTGCATCCGAAGCTCCGTGAACTCATTGAGACAGCCATCGACGAGCGCTTCCTCCGGCGTGAGCGCACGACGCTCGGAGACGTGGTCGGACGCCTGAAGCGCTACATTGCCGATGAGAACGCAACCCGGCCACCCGAAGATGCTCTGCACCTGCCGTCTGACGAGACGATTCGCCGGGCGATCCGTCAGCGTGACCCGTATTTCCTGATGGTTGTCCGCGAGGGGCGCAAGGCGGCGGACGAGGCGTTCAAGCCGGTCTACGCCATGCCGTCCGCTGCGTTTCCGGGTGAGGTCGTGATGATGGATTTCGCCGTTCTGGACGTGATGCTGGTCGAAGAGGGGCGCGTGCAGCCAGTGCGTCTTTGGCTTGCCGCGATCATTGACGCCTACAGCCGTCGGATCCTGTCCTTCCATATCTCCGATGGCCCAGACACCCAGGCGGCGCTGGATTGCCTGCGGAAGGCCCTTCTCGAGTCCGGGGTGGTTCCACGGCGAATTCTGGTCGACAACGGTGCGGCGTTCGTTTCCGAACGCTTCCGCCGCGCTTGCGGTGAGCTGAGCATCATCGTCGAGTATTGTGAGGTCGGAACACCGTACCACAAGGGCATCATGGAGCGGGTGTTCAGGACGCTGAACCAGGGGCTTATCCACCGTATCCCAGGCACCACGTTCGGTTCTATTGGACGGCGTGGTGACTACGACCCGGTAGCACACGCTGTCGTGCATCGAGCCGACTTCGAGGCCGCGTTGGATCGGTTCATCCGGGAGGTCTATGAGCTGCGGTTCCATCGCGGTCTGGGTGGCATCCCTGCAGACATCTGGGCGCGGGGCATCGAGAAGCACGGCGCCATGCTTCTCCCCATCGACGAGCGTCTCCTGCGCATCGTTACAGGGCATGAAGAACATCGGCGCCTGTCCCATGGGCAAATCCGCATCGGGAACCTGCACTACAGCGGTCCCGACGTTGATGTGCTGAGGGAGGCGCCGGATAGGATCCTCTGTCGCCACGATCCGGACGATCGCTTGCGGCTCTGGGCCTATAACGCGTCGGGGAGGCGCTGGATCGATCTCGTGTGTGTGGAAAGCGCGGACGCCGCGTCCGTTGCGGCGCTGGCGGCGGCGCGAAGCCAGAGGCCGGGATCAGCGGGATTGCCCGACAGTGATCGCAGGGCACGGCAGGACGAGATTCTCAGCGGGCTGACGAAAGCGTCGGAGGCCAAACCAGCCAATGTTGCCGCACCGAAGTGGCGGCGCGGTGAGACGGTGCCGCCCGGCCTCGCGGTCAAGTCCATGAAGGAGGCAGTGCCGCCGTCCCCCGGCGGCTATGACGATCTCCATGTCCAGGCGGATATCCCCCCGCCACGTTCGTCAGGCAACAAGGAAGGTATCGGTGATCGCGGACCGGGGACAACAGAAGGGATTCGGAAGGATGGACGACGCGCGCAGGGAGGCGCTGGACGAAGTGCCGGGAGTCGGCGGGCCGGCGGACAGCACCTTCCGCACGCCGAACAGGATCCTGACTTCGACCCCTTCGAAATCGACGATGGAGATGACGGGGCGCTCGATGCCTGGGCTCGGGAGCACTACGCCGATGGATGGGCTGATCGCGCCCCTGGGGACGCTGACGATGCCGAGGCGGACGGCGCCGGAGGCGACGGCTGAGGACCGCAAGGCGTCCTTGTCCGGTATGTTCTTCATGCACCGCCGCGCGCGGACCGCGCTGCGCCGGATGGCGGATCTCTATGCGTTTGGGCTCCGTGCCGACCCAGAGGAGGACAAACTGCTCATGCTGCTGGTCGGTGAGAGCGGGTCCGGCAAGAGCCGGGTCGTCCGGAAATTCGCAGAGGAAGTGGTCGGGGCGATCCGTGGTCCTGCCGGGGACGGCAAGGCGGTGCGCGTTACTTGCCCGTCGCGCAATGCGAGCACCAAGGGGATCGCCATGAACATCCTACAGGCTCTGGGCGATCCGCATTGGGAGCGTGGGTCGGAGTCGCGCATGCTTCTGCGTGCCAAGGCCTTCGTGGCGGAACTCGGCGTTGGAATGCTGATCCTCGACGAGGTCCATCATCTGGTCCTGGCGAACTCTAGCGGCTCCGTCGGCACCATGTCGCGGAACGCCAAAGATGCCCTGAAGATGATCTCGGAGAGTCTTCGCATTCCGATCGTCCTGGTCGTCAACGGCGAGGCGGAGGGGCGCCTCATCGCCCAGCCTGAAATCAAGCGCCGTCAACGAGCCCAGTTCTCGATGGAGCCCTTTTCCTGGTCCGATCCCGACGATCGGGCCGAGCATCGCCTGTTTCTCCGTGAACTTGGACGCAGCCTCCCCTTCTCTGCACCATCAGCGCTTCATGCGCTGCCGCTTGCCCGCGCTATTCACGCACATTGCGAGGGGCTGATCGGCCAGACGGTCCAACTCGTCGAGCATGCCCTGGACATCGCGGTTGATGCCGGTGAGCTGGGGATCGACGCATCGGCGCTCCTGGCCGCAGCGGCCGCGCTCTATGGCGGTCGCACTGATCTTGTTCAGTCCTTCGCGGCTGCGGGACAGCTGGACAGCGCGAAGACGGCTCGAGTAGCCAGCCGCCCCACTGGCGTACCGGTTGCGGAGCCACGTTGATGATTCACAATCATTGCTGCTTGGTCGTGAAGCGCGCTCCCGATCCGGACGAATCGATCTTCGGCTACCTTCTGAGGCTGGCAGAGCTCAACATCTATGACCGGCCACTTTGGATTCCGAAGATGGCTGGGTATCAATCGAACCAACGGCTGTCCGTCGATTTCGTGTCGCGCCACCTTCCGACACTGGCGTCCTTGACGGGCGTGTCCCCGGAAGTGCTTCGGAAGATCGGTTATCCGGCGCTCGACGCGGGTTGGGCCTCAGGACGGGTTGCTCTCCCGTCCGGGGTTCCCATCCTGCGCGTCCTGGTCGAGGCGAAGCAGGCGCCGGTCTGCCCCATTTGTTTCCAGGAGGGGCGTCGGACGATTCCTTGGCATTGGGAGATGAGCTTCACAACGGTGTGTCCCGAGCATGGCCGGGTGATGACCCATGAATGCCGGCGCTGTGGTAAGCGCTTGGCCTGGAATCGGCTGGGCGTGGCGACATGCTGTTGCGGCGCCGATTTGGCGGGGATTGTAGGTGGCGCTGCGGAACCGGAGGAACTGGCTCTTGTCCAAATCCTGCTGCGATCCGCGGGAGCGTCCGTGTCGGCGCCTGCCGATGGCGTGTTCTTCCCGGACGGGATCGAACAACTGGAGTTCGATCGCCTGGTGGGCTTGATTACCATGTTGGCGCAGCCGGACTGCATAACGGCGACCCGGGCCATGCAGTCTTTCGGCACGGAGTCCCCGGACCGCCGGCGCTCTCTCTTGATCCGGGTGGCCCGGACGCTGGCGGACTGGCCTCAACGGATCGATGATTACCTGGAGCGGGTGGCGGCGACACACGCTGTGACCAATCGTGGCAATGGGCGAAACGGAAGGTTCGGGGAGTTGTCGAAGGCCATGAGGCGGAACGGCACCCTCGGCTCCATCGGATTCATGCATGAGGCGATCGAAGCCCACCTGGGAAAGCTCAGCCGGGATGGCAAGGCCCTTTTCAGGCAGGTCACCGAGCACACCGGGGTGCTGAGCTTTGGCGGCGTCGCGGCGATCGCGGGCGTGAAGGACCGAAGATTGCTGGAGCGGATGCTCGATGTCGGGCTCTTGGATGGGGCATGCGATAAGGCGGCCCGAGCCAAGGTCATGAACGCAGACATTGCATCAGCTCATCGCCTCGCCCGCCGCATCGAAGGCTCCGTGGGTGTTGATGGCGCGGCCGAACTGCTGGGACTCAGTCGGAAGATCGTCCAGGAGCTGCTGACTGAAGGGGCGCTGGCTGCCTGGCGCGGTCCAGGGCAGCCCCTCGACGGATGGTGGCGCGTCGAGCGCGTGGAGATCGCACGTTTTCTGAAGGCGGCCACCGAGGGCCTGGCGAGCATGCCGCGGCCACTTGGGGCGGTAGAGTTCGCAAATCTCCGGCAGAGTTGTATTCGTCGCTCCGGGCTGGCGCCTGCCGATGTTCTGCGGGCTGTTCGCGAAGGACGTCTGCGCCCGATCGGCCGGAATCCGGATCTGCCGGGTCTTGGCGGCTTGCTGCTGTCCGACGACGGGTTGCGGGCGCTGGCCGCGTCGGCCTGCCCGCTGGATGCAGACGGTCGAGCCGATCTGAACATTCTCGGCGCTGCGCGGGGCGCTTGACCGGAGATGCTGAGGAACGCTTGCCGAGCAGGGCTGCTAGCGCATGTGGTGAGCGGTGGCAGCATGCGGCAGCGCTTCCGCGTACGGCCGGATGACGCCGATCGGTTCCTGCGGGACTTCGCCGACATCGTGACGCTGAACGAGGCGTGCGGCGGCATTGGACTCCGCGCCGTGAAGCTGCGCCTCGACGCAGCGGGCGTGCGGCCGGCCGGCGCGGGCGGGAAGATCGGAAGACCGAGGCCGTTCTATTTGCGAGAGGAGGCGGAAACGGCGTTGCTGATGGTGAGTGCATCTCGGGCACCTGCCGAGACGGGCCGTGATCTCGACGCCTGCCCTTTCGATGAAGATGAGGCTCCTGAAGAGCCTCGCCCTCGTTAATTGTAGAGATGTCGGTTATTATCCGCCATCGAGACCGTAGATCGCTTTGAGGGCCTGGATCATCTCGCCAGCCCTGGTGCCGACCAGCCCGTAAGGCTTGAGATCAAGTGCGGGATCCTGGCCGCTCAAGAACTGTGCGATGTCATCCTTGATCTGAGGGGGCGCCGCGATGCGCGCATCGGGATCCACCATCGCGAAGAGCCTGAAGATATCGTTTCGGTGCTTGGTGATGTTCTTGCTGTCACCGCCTCCGCCACTCGCTTTCTGAGCCGAGAGTTGTTTCCACGCGTATGCCTTCAAGGCGATCAATCCCAACGGATCGACCAGCGGGAGGTCGCCGATCATGTGCTTGCGCTCGTGAAGGAATGCGTAATAGGTGTCGTCGAGCAGGATCGCGGACAGGCTCTCAGCCTCCTCTCCGGCTGGAATTGGGGTGAGATGTTGTCCTTCGGCCAGGGTGAGCGCGTCCGGCTTGCGGGAGAACAGCTCGAGCATTTCCGGGAAGGACGGGTCCGTCGGCTTCTGGAAGCGGTAAAAGACCCGCTTGCCTTCGCCACGCTCCTGGCGTTCGTAGCCGCCCTGCTTGATGAACGCCCAGAAGTGGTTCACGAATCCAGGATCGAGCACCTCAAGGCACAGGACTATGTCCAGGTCCTTGGTTGCCCGGGCGTCGATTCCGGCTTCTTCCATGGCGACAACGAGCGCTGTTCCACCTATCAGAACGAATTGGTTCTCGTAGCCCTTGAAGTGGCTGGCGAAGCGGTCAAGTCCTTTTACCATGCGATCGTCTCCATCATTTCCTCCAAAGCCAAGGTGACACGCTCGTCCTCGATCTCCGCAAGACTGAGGGCCAGCGAGAACGGATCAACTCGCCCATCGCGGCCGGCGATGGTGGGGTCGTACGCCCAAATTTGCAGCAGGCAGGTGCCGGTATCCCCGACTGGGATCACCTCGGGAGCGGTGTCGCGGATCATCGACCAGCCGTTCGGGCCGACGGCATAGACAGGTTCCGCCGGGGCGACGAGCATACTCATCTTCGCCAGGGCACTCTCGCCAGCGAGCAAGGGCTCCGCCGTTGAAATGTCCTCGACATGGAAGCGCAGTGTTTTGCGCACCGGGTCGCGCAGTCTTGGACGTGCCGCGTTCCAAAGTTGCTGCCCTTGCCAGCTGAAGTGCAGGCGCCGCTCGTGGCGGTGCCGCGTTGTTCTGGCCAAGCCGACGCTTTCGAGTTCGTCAAAGACCCTGCTCATTGTCATTCTCGTGTACCCGAGGAGCTTGGCCATGTCCCGAGCGGCGAGTCCGTCTCGGACGGAACCGGAAAGGACCGCTATCACCGTAGCTTGCGTTGCTGGGCTCAGGTGCTGACCGACAGAGGAAGGCTTTCGCCCTCCCCTCGTGCGGGCGGCGATGCCAAGGTCCGGCCAATGGAGCTGAACATCCGGCACAACGAAGGGGATGCCGCGCTCAACCAAGCGGTTCCGCACATATCCCGGTAGCTGTTCAGCGATCAGGACGTAGCTGTCTTGAACGGACGCCGGGAACTGGCGCACCTGCTTCTCGAAAGCGGCTGGGGAGAAGTCGTCAGGGTTGCGTAGCACAAGGCCGGTGCTTTCATTCCGTCCGAAGCGCACGGCGTACAGCCCGAAACGTTGGCGCAAGAACACGGGCAGACCTGCAGTCTGTCGCGGATCGATGGATGGCTCGGAACCGGTCATGCGGCCGATGTATCGTCCGAACGCCTCGAGAAGTGGTTCCATTGGAGCATCCTTAGGTAACATCGAATTGCAAGATAACATCGTCAATGTTATTTTGCAATTCGATGTTACTCGTGGCCGGTTTTTCTAGCATTCACAAGCTGTTAAGCGTCCAGAGGACATGAGAGCGAAGGGCATCGCGTAGGCGACATGCTGACTTGGCTCGGCAGCGGATTGAGCAGTACGGACGGTTGATTCGGTGTGCCGCGACTCCATTTCCCCGACGTGATATTGCGCCGAATGAACCGCTCTCGCACAATTGTTGCGCGGACGCCTTCTTGGATTCGCGACGGACGGGAATTCCATAGGCCGGAGGCTTAAGTCTATGGCGGGTAAGATCTCGACGTGGACAGCTTTCGTGTGCCCCAACAATCGTTACGTCAGCCCGCCGCGAAGGCGTCGAAGAACAGCCCTGCCGTCTCCTGGTTCGCGTGGCGGCGGGAGAGCTGGTAGCTCAGTTCGAGGATGTTCTTTGCGGGCACTTGGCAGGGCATGAACAGCTTGCGCACCAGCAGAGTGGCCGCCAATTCCTGCACCAGATGGAAGTGGCTATTTTTCCAGGCCTCTTCCTTGAAATGGACGATCTTGAAGCGGCTGAGCCGGAACGCCAGGACCCCGGCGATCTTGCCGGGTGAAATGCCGTGGGTACGGGAGCGGCGCGCCTGCATAGCCTGCACGTCGATCTCCGCCTCGTCGATGGCGAGGGCAAGCTCCTGCTGGCTGTACTCGACGCAGGACAGGGGCAGCCGGAAGACGCGGCACGCCTCGATCAGGAAGCCGACATAGTCAGTGTAGATCTGCTGTCGGATATTGTCGGAAATGATGATTGGGGGAGCGGATGCCGCCGCACCGGCACCGCCGCTCATTCCTGTTCGATACCCAACAGCCGGCGGAAGGCCGCCACGTCGACGTCGTCGGACGCGTTCTGCTCCAGCGAACGGCGGACCAGCGCATCCAGCTCTTCCGAGGTGCGGATGCCGTGGTTCAGGCAGACCTCGCCGCGGCTGCCCCTGAGGCTCATCATCGTCCTGATGGACTCCTGAAGGAGTTCGGGATTGTCGACGACGTCCTGAAGGTTTGGCATGGCGTTAACCCATGTTGTTCGCCCCGGCTCGCGCACGGCGCGGATCCGAAGGCCGGGTTCGAGGACCTGTACACATAGGTAGGTTCCTAGCTACCTACCTATCGGAAGGGGTAGGGCAATGGTCGCCTAGGGTCAAGCGCCTTTTCCGAGAGAGAGGCGCTTCCGTACCACACGCTCTGGTGTCGTATCCTGCTGTCTCAGGGCTGCCGGCCGGGAAAGGTGTTCCCTGCCGGCAGTTTATTGGAGCACAGCCTTACTTCGCCAGATTCCGCAGCACGAAGTTCAGCACGCCGCCGTTCCTGTAATACTCCACCTCGTCGACCGTATCGATGCGCAGCAGGAGCGGGTAGGTCTCCACCTTGCCGTCGGCGCGGGTCAGGGTCAGTGTCACGTCCTTGCGCGGGCGCAGGTCCTGTTCGATGCCGGCGATGTCGAAGGTCTCCGACCCGTCCAGCTTCAACTCGGTGCGGGTCAGGCCGTCCTTGAACTGCAAGGGCAGGATGCCCATGCCGACGAGATTGGAGCGGTGGATGCGCTCGAAGCTCTCGGCGATCACCGCGCGGATGCCCAGCAGCCGGGTGCCCTTCGCCGCCCAGTCGCGGCTCGACCCCGTTCCGTATTCCTTGCCGGCGACCACGACCAGCGGCACGCCTTCGTCGGCGTAGCGCATGGCGGCGGTGTAGATCGGCAGCCGTTCGCCCGACGGATAATGCTTCGTCTCGCCGCCCTCCACGCCGGGGATCAGCTCGTTGCGGATGCGGATGTTGGCGAAGGTGCCGCGCATCATGACTTCATGGTTGCCGCGGCGGGCGCCGTAGCTGTTGAAATCTTGCGGACGGACCTGATAGCTCAGCAGATATTCGCCGGCCGGGCTGGTCCGCTTGATCGAACCGGCGGGGGAGATGTGGTCGGTGGTGATCGAATCGCCCAGCACCGCCAGCGCCCGCGCCCCGCGCACGTCCGACACCGGGTCCGGCGTCTTGGTCAGGCCGCTGAAGAAGGGCGGCAGCTTCACATAGGTGGAGCCCTCCTGCCACTGGTAGGTCTGGCCCTCCGCCGTGGCGATGGCCTGCCACTGCTCCGGGCCCTTGAACACGTCGGAATAGCGGCTGCGGAACATGTCCGCGGTCAGCGAGGCGTCGATGGCGTCCTGAACCTCCCGGTTGGTCGGCCAGATGTCCTTCAGATAGACCGGGCCGTCGGTGCCCTCGCCGATCGGGTCCGTCGTCAGGTCGATGTTCAGGTTGCCGGCCAGCGCATAGGCGACGCACAGCGGCGGCGAGGCCAGATAATTGGCGCGGGTGTGCGGGTTGACCCGCCCTTCGAAGTTGCGGTTGCCCGACAGTACGGCGCCGACTACGAGGTTGCCCTCCTCCACCGCCGCGGCGATGGGCTCCGGCAGCGGGCCGGAATTGCCGATGCAGGTGGTGCAGCCATAGCCGACGATGTTGAAGCCGATGCGGTCCAGATAGGGCTGCAGCCCGGCCTTGGCGAGATAGTCGGTGACCACCTGGCTGCCCGGCGCCAGCGAGGTCTTCACCCAAGGCTTTTGCTTCAGCCCCTTTTCCACCGCCTTCTTGGCCAGCAGGCCGGCGGCGACCAGCACCGCCGGGTTGGAGGTGTTGGTGCAGGAGGTGATGGCGGCGATCACGACCGCGCCCTGTTCCAGGCTGTAATCGGCGCCCTTCACCGGAACCGCCTTGTTGGGGTCGTCCGCCTTGTAGGCCTCGGTCATGTCCTTGGCGAAGCCCTGGGCAAGGGCCGACAAGGCAACGCGGTCCTGCGGACGCTTCGGGCCGGCCAGCGACGGCTCCACCGTGGCCATGTCCAGTTCGAGAACCTCGGTGAAGACCGGATCGGGGCTGTTCGGTTCGCGCCACATGCCCTGGGCCTTGGCATAGGCCTCGACCAGCGCCACGCGGTCGGGGTCGCGGCCGGTGAAGGTCAGATAACGGATGGTCTCGGCGTCGATGGGGAAGATGCCGCAGGTGGCGCCATATTCCGGCGCCATGTTGCCGATGGTGGCGCGGTCGGGCAGCGTCATGCTGTCCAGGCCCGGCCCGAAGAACTCGACGAACTTGCCGACCACGCCCTTCTTGCGCAGCATCTGGGTGACGGTCAGCACGAGGTCGGTGGCGGTCATGCCTTCCTTCATCCGGCCGGTCAGCTTGAAGCCGACGACTTCCGGGATCAACATGGAGATCGGCTGGCCCAGCATCGCGGCCTCGGCCTCGATGCCGCCGACGCCCCAGCCCAGAACGGACAGGCCGTTGACCATGGTGGTGTGGCTGTCGGTGCCGACCAGCGTGTCGGGATAGGCCACCGGCTTGCCCGACGGGTCGTTGTCGGCCCACACCACCTGCGCCAGATATTCGGTGTTCACCTGATGGCAGATGCCGGTGCCCGGCGGCACGACGCGGAAATTGTCGAAAGCCTTCTGGCCCCAGCGCAGGAAGGCGTAGCGTTCCAGGTTGCGTTCGAACTCAAGCTCGACATTCTTCTCGAAGGCGTCGTTGCCGCCGAAGTAATCGACCATCACCGAATGATCGATGACGAGGTCGACCGGCACCAGCGGGTTGATCTTCGCCGGATCGCCGCCCAGCGACGCCATCGCCTCGCGCATCGCCGCCAGATCGCAGACCGCCGGCACGCCGGTGAAGTCCTGCATCAGCACCCGTGCGGGCCGATAGGCGATTTCACGGTCGGACCGCTTGTCGACCAGCCATTGGGCCACCGCCTTCACGTCGTCGACGGAGACGGTGCGCCCGTCCTCGAAGCGCAGCAGGTTTTCCAGCAGCACCTTCATCGAGAACGGTAGCCGCGACAGATCGCCGAGGCCCGCCTCCTCGGCGGCCTTCAGGCTGAAATAGTCGTAGCTCTTGCCGCCCGCGCTGAGCGAGCGGCGGGTCTTCAGCGAATCCTGACCGGTGAAGGTGGTCACGGGAAGCCTCCATGGTTCTTGAATTGGGGCCTTTGGGTCGGGCGTGCGCCTTGGGCGGCGCTTGGGAGAGCGCTTCGGTTACGGTCCGGCTGATGACGGTCAGAAGGACGCCGGAGATCGTCCAAAAGACTGGGACGGCCGCCACGGCGCCCGCGCGTCATGCAGGCAAGATGTAGGGCGTGGTCTGTACAGATCAAACGCTTGGCACGAAGAAAGCGGGAGCATGGGCATGGTCGTGGAGCATCGCCCGGACCCAATCCGCCGGTCCGATCTTAGGGCGATATCCATCGAACATCCTATGCCATTTCAGCAGATTCTCTCTTTATTCATATGAACATTAGAGAGGTCTGCTCCGCCGCCTTATGCAGGCTTTATCGCCACATAGCGCACGAAGCGCAGGCCGCTGCCCAGCACCTTCAGCCGTGCCCACCACAGGGCAAGCTCGCGCTTCAGCGCCGTCAGCACCGGCGCCGGCGGTACGGCGTTCGTCAGCGTGTCTGCCAGCTTGCGCACCCGGTCGATGATGTGGCGGCGGTGCAACTGGGTCAGATCCTCGGAAATGCGCAGGTCGAGGTTGCGTTGCGTCAACTCGTCGGCCATGCGGGTGGCGGTCCAGGGATAGACCTCCATCGGCTCCTCGTCCCGCCATGCGCTCCAGGCATCCCAGGAGCCGGGGGCGCCGTCGATCACGTAATCGAACAGGGCAATGCCGCCTTTGGGCTTCACGCAGTCGCCGACCCGGTCCAGGAACAGCTCCTTGTCGCGCACCCGGTGGACGATGCGGTCGGCCATCACCAGGTCGAAGCTGCCGGCCTGGTTGAAATGCTCCGGGTCGTAATGGGCGATCGGCGCCTTCTTCGACAGTCCCAGCGCCTTCGACCGGTCCATCGCCAGCTTCGCCAGCAGCGGCGACGGTTCCAGCCCGGTCACCCAGGTGTCGCAGCTCTCCACCAGGGCGCGGGCGGTGCCTCCCAGACCGGCCGACAGGTCCAGCACGCTCTTGGCCGGATTCAGGCCGAAGGAGCGGACCGAGTCGAGCATCCACGCCGCTTCCTCCGGCCCGGTCATGTCCTGGCCCCACAGAAGCTGTGCCCCCTCGCTGCGTGCCGGCGACCAGACGGGTTCGCCGTGGCGGTCGAGTTGCATCAACGCCAGCCGATCCAGTTCCGGATTGCCGCCAGCCGCTGGTCCGGGGGCAAGCGGATCGTCCGCAGCGGGGAAGGGGGCGGAAAGACCGAACGCGGTGCCGACCGCATTGACCGGCCCGTTTCTGCGCTGGTCCATCGAGTTACGCAGGGCAGACCGGTTCGTAACGCGGGGCAGGCGGGACAGGTCATACCCTTCCCACCAAGCGGCCAGACGGATACGCCAGTCAGGATTTCGCCACCGCTCCAAATCCTGTGGACCGAACTGAGGAGCCACGCAGCTTCCCTTTCCAGGTCAATGGGCAGGCCGTTGCCTCACCCTTTCGGAGTATGGCTGCGACTTTTCCTGCTGCAATTTAGAAGTAAGAGCGGTCGATTTGTCTGTCAAGAAAACCATTATTTAACGATTTGGACTTCGTTTCACTTAATTGTTGGAAATTTTATCATTTTTGTCTGTGACCTGCTGCGGTGCGGCCATTGCGACCGGGTGGCTGTCTCCCTATACTCCCGTCGCAACCGACGGAGGGGGCCTCGCGTGCCGATCGAAACCGGTGAGTCCACCGGCAATCCCTGGACCGTGCTGACCAGCACGACGAAGTACGAGAATGCCTGGATGGAGGTGGTCGAACATAAGGTTCTGACTCCGAAGGGCGCTCCCGGCATCTACGGCGTCGTCCATCCCCGCAGCCTCGCCACCGGCGTGGTGCCGATCCACGATGACGGCACGGTGACCCTGGTCGGCCAGTATCGATTTCCGCTGAAGCAATACAGCTGGGAAATTCCGGAAGGCGGCGGGCGCAAGGGGGTGGAGCCGCAGGAGTCGGCGGCGCGCGAATTGCGTGAGGAAACCGGCCTGACGGCGCGGCGCTGGATGCCGCTGATGAAACTGCACCTGTCCAACTGCATCACCGACGAGGTGGCATATACCTTCGTCGCCTGGGGTCTGGAGCAGGGCGAGGCCACTCCCGACGAGACCGAGGTGCTGGCGGTTCGCCGCGTGCCCTTCGCCGAGGTGATCGACATGGTGCTGGCCGGCGCCATCACCGATGCCATGGCGGTCGCCAGCCTGCTGAAGCTGCGGGTGCTGGCGGCGGAAGAGGCGCTGCCCGAGGATCTCGCCGGCATTCTCCGCCTCTGACCCGCCTGCAAATCGGACATCAATGACCGTCATCACCGGCCACGCCGTCGCCATCGATTTCGAAACCGCCAACGAGACCCGCACCAGCGCCTGCTCCATCGGCGTCGCCTGGATCGAGAACGGCCGCGTGGCCGGGACGGAGGAACACCTGATCCGCCCGCGGGAGTTGCGCTTCAACTCCTTCAACAGCGCTATCCACGGCATCCGGGAAGAGGATGTGGCCGGAGCGCCCGAATTCCCGGAGGTATGGGCGGCCTTGCGCGAGCGGGTGCAGGGCCGGCTGATCCTGGCGCACAACGCCGCCTTTCGACCTCAGCGTCTTGCGCCACACCCTGACCGACTACGGGCTCGACTGGCCCGCCTGCGACTATCTCTGCACGGTCGTGCTGGCGCGCCGTGCCTGGCCGACGCTGACCGCGCACAGGCTGAACCATCTGGCCGACTTCCTGGGCATTCGCGCTGGACCACCACCATGCCGGCAGCGACGCCGAGGCCTGCGGCCGCATCGCGCTGGCCGCAACGCAGGAAATGGGGCTGCGCGGCTTCGGCGAGATCGAGGGCACCGGCATCAGCCTGGGCCGCATCGCGCCCGGCGGCTATTCCCCCTGCAAAGGCGGCAAGGGCCGCGGCAAGGCGCCGCCGCGGCGTCCGCGCGTGGTGGCGTGAAGCTGCAGGCGGCGCTTTCCCGCCGCAGTCCCCTGCGCTAGGCTCCCGCTCCACCGAATGGAGGAGGGGACCGCATGCTGTTCATGTTCCATTGCGTCGACAAGGCGGGTGCCGCCGATGTCCGCGCCGCCAACCGTGCCGAGCATCTGGCTTATCTGGAGGCCAACGCCGACCGCATCTTCGCTGCCGGCCCGCTGCTGTCGGACGACCAGAGCGGCATGGTCGGCAGCCTGCTGATCGTCGAGTGCGCCGATGCCGCCGCCGCGCAGGCGTTCGCCGCCGGCGACCCCTATGCCAAGGCCGGCCTGTTCGACAGCGTGACGATCCGGCCCTGGCGCCGCGTCTACCCCAAGGCCTGAGCGGGAGAGCGCCGGCTATGGCCTACTGGTTTGGTAAAATCCGAGCCGTTCAAATATTCCTGGGACCGCATGGTCGCCGATGGCCGACCCATTGGGACGGGGTGCGCAATTATCAGGCGTCCAACAATCTGAAGGCGATGGAGGTGGGCGACCGGGCCTTCTTCTATCACTCCAACGAAGGCCTGGAGATCGTCGGCATCGTCGAGATCGTCCGCACCTATTACCCGGACCCCAGCGATGAGTCCGGCCGCTTCGGCATGGTCGACGTTGCCCCGGTGATGCCGGTGCGGACGCCCGTCACGCTGAAGCAGATCAAGGCCGACCCGCTGCTGCAGTCGATGGCCCTGGTCCGCCAGTCCCGCCTGTCGGTCTGTCCGGTCAGCGAAGACGAATGGGCGCGGGTGTGCGATCTGGCGGGGGTCGGCGTTCCGGCCTGAGGGGGCGTGAGGAACTGAGGTGACACTTGCCCCCACCCCAACCCTCCCCCGCTCTCGGCCGACCGAAGGTCGGTCCGATGCGGGGGAGGGGACAAGTGCTTGGTCGGGTAGCGGCAGTCCCTCCCCCGCCCAGCTCTCGCACAAAGCCATGCTTTGTGCTGACGCGGCAGGCGGACCGTAGGTCGCTGAGAGCGGGGGAGGTTTAGGTGGGGGTCCAACGTACCCGCAAGATCACTCCGCCGCCTCCCGCATCACAGTGCGGAAGTCGCAGGTCGCCTGCTTCATGCGCCGGGCGATGTCCGCCACGCTGGCGGCGGAATTCACGTTGAGGGGAGCGCCAAGCGTGCGCAGCGTGGCGTCGATGGCCATCAGGCTGGTGCGGTCGGCCAGACCGGCGAGGCGGTCGCTGCGCTCGCCGGTTTCGGGAAGATCGTCCGCGTTCGTGGTGCTGGGCATTGCGATCCTTGCGGCGATGATCGTTACCGTGATGCAGCAACTCTATAGCGGCCACCCGGTTAAGGTCGGGTTAAGCAAGGATCGCCCGTTACAAGACCGTCATGACGCGTTTTGCACTGCGGCGCGGCGGATGGTCGCGGCAAAGGGACCG